>NZ_JASATU010000065.1:0-362412 GCF_032906605.1 Leptothoe sp. LEGE 181152 | reverse complement strand
TGGTTGAGTTGATTGATACGATCTTGCACATTCATGGCAATAGGCTGAGCTTCTTTTGGTTTTGCTCTTTATCGCCTATTGCCGCTTCCTAGTGCATTCCTCTCTTCAAATTTCTACAAAGTCCAATTAGAGATAAAAGCGTTCTGGGAACAGGATAGCAAAATGCGACAAAGCAGCTCGCCAATTTTTAATCGGAGACACGATTGGGTTCTCTTTCTTACGGGCCATGGAGCGATCTCTTGATGTATATGGATGATAGATCGCTTACACAAAAATCAATACACTCTCCTGATCTACGATGCCTGACGACAGTACTTCTGAATCTCTTCAGGAGCCTCGTCATGGGTCTCTAAATAGCCCTCTAGCCAATTACAGCTTTGGTTCAGCATTTTATCCAACAGCTGGGTTTTACCCCCACTAATATCTAAATCTAAATCCCACAACAATAATCGATCGTCTTCTCCTACAGTGGCGATTAGCGTTTTATCTCGACTCATGCTCAGGTTGGTTACCCGATCTTGGTGTCCTCGCAGAGTGGTAACCAATTCCCCTTTAGATAACGACCATAGCTTTACCGTATGATCATAGCTACCAGTGGCAATCAAGTCATTCTGTTCATCATGGCTAAATTGAATCGATACAACGCCATCTTTATGCCCTTCCAGGGTGTTGAGCAATTTTCCATCTGTGCTCCAAAGCTTTGCTGTACCATCCGCACTGGCGGTGGCGATAGTTTTACCATCGGGGCTATAGGCGACTTTATGCACCCATCCCTTATGCCCTTCTATGCGCCTGGGCACCTGTCCCTCAAATCTGTCTGTGGCATTAATTTTGTTGTCGGGATCATAAATGATTTCGTAGACTTTGCCATTGTCCGCGTTCTCTCCCAATTTTCCATCCAGGTTCCACAGGTTGACAAAGTGTGCCCAGCCAGAGGTGGCCAGGGTTTTATTGTCGTCACTAAAGGCGATGCTCAATACATCCTTGGGAAAATCAACAATCTTGGTGACCAAGGTGCCGTCCCGTCGCCAAATGTATACCGAACGATCCGCCGCTCCTGTGGCAATAAACTGACCATCGGGGCTAAAGGTGACCGCATAAACAGGTCCTTTGTGTCCTTCTAAAGTGGTTAGTAATTTACCATTGCGGTCCCACAGCTTAGCGGTGTAGTCTGAGCTCGCCGATGCCAGAATTTCTCCGTCTGGACTGTAGCTTAACTCCCAAATTACAGAGTCATGGCCAGACAAGGTCTTGATTGGCTCACCTTTACGGTTCCATAATCGAATATTATTGTCAGCCCCCGCCGATGCAATCACTTGATCATCAGGGGAAAAGACAACGCTGTAGACATTGGCCTGGTGATCCCGTAGGGAGGTAATCAGGGGTCTATCTAATTCCCATAGGCGAATGGTGCGATCGCCACCGGCTGACACTAGCAAGCCATCCTCATTAAAATGGACTCTGTGGATCTGAGCACTGTGGCCAAATACGGTGGCAACCGGCTCCCCAGCCAACGTCCAAGTTCTAACCGTTTTATCCCAGCTGCCAGAGGCTAGAAACTTTCCATCCGGGCTAAAGCTCACATCGTATACCAGGGCATTGTGACCCCGGATTTCTCGAATGGGTTGTCCGGTTGCACTCCACAGACGGATGGTTTCATCCCAACTAGCTGATGCCAGGGTTTGACTATCCGGGCTAAAGGCCAGTCCTTTAACTTCAGCATTATGGCCCCGCAAGGTTTTAAGTGGTTTACCATCGGGGGTATACAGACGAATGCTACGGTCATCTGCCCCTGATGCGAGTAATTTGCCATCGGGGCTAAACTTAACCACCCGAACCGCTGCGATGTGCTGGGTGAGCTCTTTAAGGGGCATGCCGTCTTGTTGCCAAAGCCGGACACTTTTATCTTCACTGGCCGATGCTAATGTGCGTCCATCGGTTGCAAATGCCACGGATGTGATCGGTCCAGTATGGCCTTCCAGAGTGGTTAACAACTCATTTTGTGCGCCTAGTTGTCGAATCTGAATCTGGCTATTTTCTAGACCCATGGCCAATCGTTCTCCATCGGGGCTAAAGGCCACACTGAGCACCTGGGTATCATCCACTTTAATTTCTGCTAACTGATTGCCATTGATGCCCCAAACACGAGCGGTGCCATCGGCACTGGCGGAGGCAATCATTTGACCATCGTTGCTAACGGCGGTATCCCAGATGATGCCATCGTGGCCCTCTAATCGATTACGTTCCTGCACCCAAAAGACAGCTTGCTGTAGCGTGGT
The DNA here is from genome assembly GCF_032906605.1 of Leptothoe sp. LEGE 181152. Lineage (NCBI taxonomy): Bacteria > Bacillati > Cyanobacteriota > Cyanophyceae > Nodosilineales > Cymatolegaceae > Leptothoe > Leptothoe sp. LEGE 181152. The sequence goes on along the minus strand of NZ_JASATU010000065.1, from coordinate 360,133 downwards.
GACCACCAGGGCGCTATCGGAATGCGTTCGCTCATTATTTTTAATGGCAATGCCCGCCAGTGTCGCCTCTAGAAGTGCCTCAAAGGGCTGATGGGAGGCGAACAGGGCCAATGAGGTTTCGGTCTGGGCCAATACCGTTTTGTCTTCAGCTATTGTTTGTTGTTCTTCGGCTCGCGCTCGCTGTGCCAAGGCTTCTTGCTGGTTTCTTTTAGCTTCTAGTCTTGCTTGATTGGCGATTATACCAAGTGCGATCGCAACCAAAGAAATACAACCAATTACCCCCATACCAATTTGCTGCAAGCGAATTGCAGAACGCTGCCGACGAATCTCTTCAGACGCCGATGCCGTCACAAAATCTTGCTGTAGCCGGGTCGGCTGCGGTGTCTTTCCCTCAGCCTCTAATAGCCAGGTCTCTGTTTCCCGACGGGCTTTACCCCTGAGCAAAAGACTCTCATCACGATCCTGCTGATCCCAGTCTAGAGCTTGCACTAACAAGCGAGTATGAAAGCGAGTATAGGCTGGATCCGTTTCTAATGCCCGCAGCAATGTACTCAGGTTTGTCTTAAAGTCTTTCTTTTTACTGTGGAAATCAATCCACTGTATGGCTTCCAGGGCAGGATGCAACTCCTTAGTATTGACACGCTCATATAGCACCGTCAACATACGTTTATTTAAACTCCGGGCATAGTCGACTTCATCAGCACAGTAGGGAGACTGAATCGAACGAGGAGAAATAATAAACAGAAAGTGATCGGCACCTTCAATGCCATTGAAAATCTCTTCTTTATAGTTAGCAGCACCAGCCACAATACTCTCTTGATCAAACCAGGTGGTTTTACCATGGACCTGGAGCTCTTCATTTAGCTCACGGGCAAAGTCAGCATCTGCTCTGGAGTAAGAAATAAAGACATCAATGGATTGATTGGGAGGTTGTTGTAAACTCTCTTTAATAAACTCTTCTTGCAGCGGTAGTAGTCCTTGCTGGCCATGTTTACGGGCAACCTTAAGCCAGGCCTCTGCATGACGTAAGCTATGGTTCCGCAGTAATAGGCTTTTATTCTGCTCATTACGCTGCCACTTAAGGGCCTTTACCAGTAGCTGTTTGTGCCGCTGATAATAGTCGCCATTCTCCTGCAACTGCTTGACCAGTTTAGCGATGTCTCTCCCATAGGCACTGCCATCAATATCATTTTCGTTGACAAAATTAATAAATTGAATGGCCCGCAAATCGTCAGCCATCAGGTTTAGATCAAACTCACGCATCCTTAGCGGAATTATTTTCTTATTTAATTTGCGAGCATAGTCCAGTTCTTGCTGGCAATATTTAGACTCAAGGGACTTGGGAGACATCAAATAGACCATGTAGCTGGCCTCTTCAATGCCTTTATTAATTTCCGTCTGGAAGTCACCCCCTACTCGAATATCAGTGCGGTTAATCCAGGTGGTAAACCCTTCTCGCATTAAGGCCAACCGTAGTCTATCCATTAACTCCCGATCTTGCTCAGAATAGGAGAGGAAAACATCGGTCATTAGACCGTTGGCATTTTTGATGCTTTCTGTAATAAATTCACAGTGCAACGCTGTGGGTTCACAGGGGGCCTGTTGTTCTGCGTTGAATTTTTGCCTTAGCCAACGTTCGGCCTGCTGCCGGTTTTGCCCAATTAACAGGTATTGTGATTGTCTTTGATGGCGCTGCCAGGCTAAGGATTGAGCCAGCAGTGTAGTATGTTGGTGCACATAGTCCTGCTGTCGTTCAAAAATATCGAGCAGGCCCTGGAACGATGTTTGAAAATCATCAATGCCCTCTCGGAAGTATACCCAGTTAATTTTGCTGATAATTGGGTGCATGTTAGGGAAGCTAGAGTGCAGCCCCTTTGCCTGATAGTCTTGCCAATCGGCCTCTGTACCGTTGGGATGGCGCGACTGCCAGGTATCGCGATCAATGCTTTCCACATGGAGTAGGGGAATGATGCGCTTCCCCAACCGCAACGCGTGCTCAACTTCTAGACGGCAGTAAGGTGAATTGACCGAATGGGGGGCAATTACAAATAGAAAGTTTTGGCTGCGCTCAATGCCATCGTCAATCTGATTTTGATAGTCCACTCCCAAGGGAATGTCGTCAAAATCAAACCAGACTTCTAGCCCCTGCTGTACGAGACAGTTATTTAACTTGCTTGCAAATATTTTGCTATCGGCTCTGCCATAGGAGATAAATGCATCCTGTAAAGCAAATGTAGCTGATGACATGGAATTTCAAGAATTATTCAAGATTTCACCCAATCAGCAACAGGTGGTAGATGTGCTGATGCGCCATAACCGTATATTGTCTATACGCAGGTGCTGTTTTTTACATTAATAGCTTGTTTACAAGTAAATGAAACCCTGTTTGGCGAATCTCTAAGGTGAGTTAACACATATAAAGAAACGCCTTGCTCGTATACCTATACTTACTATATGTGGGCTCAGACCCCTTGTATACCCACAATGCTTTACCAGGGGCTCCCTACTAGACTAAATGCAGCCCAATAGTAGGGGTGGCTAAAGTCCCGCTGACCTTCAATCACTAGCTCAACGGGTAGTTTTTGGGCCTCACCCAGGCCCTTGAGCTGATCACCATCCACGAAAATATCACCACGGATCATGGCTAGCTGCGCCTGACGCAGGGCATCTGCCTTAATGATGGGCTGGCTTTCTTGCAATTGCCGATAAAATTCAATCATCAGGGCTGCTGAAGCCGCATCACTCACATTCCACAAACTGGCAATGGAGGTTTTAGCACCGGCCAGTACCGCAAAACCGGCAAACCCAAGCTCAGCAGAACGATTGCCTAAAGCAGTTTGACAGGCACTCAGGGTCAGCAGTTCCACCGGGGGCTGATTGAGGCCCAGGGTACGCATTTGGTCTAAGCTCAACCGTTCGTTGTAAAGGTAAAGATAGGACTTGGATAAGTCTCCTACGTTAAATTCGCCATGGGTGGCTAGGTGAATAATGCCATAGGGACTTTGCTGGCGTTCCCCCTTCAGCTGGTTGACGCTAAAGGCACTACCTTCTAAGACCTTACTCGTCCATTCAGATGCGATCGCATCTAACTCCACCGGCACCCCTGGCAAAGCCGCCTGATCGACAAACGTAGACGTTCCAGCCACCAACGCACTGACATTACTAATGTCCTGATAGGTCAAGTCCGTCAGGCTCAGACTCGGCATCAGCCCAATGTTGTAATTTTGGATAATGAAATTTTCACCATCATGCAGGGTAGCTAATGGCAAAGAACGCAGTCCTGCATCGGTCACAAAACTGAGCGTGTCAATATTTTGTGACTCTAGGTGAGTTTGAATAGGCGCAATCAGCCATTGGTAAAGTTGCTGGGCAGACCTGAGATAGCTAGTATCCCTTCGACCAGCACGGGTCGGTATGGACACCTGACGGCGCAAGCGCTGGGCCATCGTCAGAATCTCCTGACGTGTGACATCCACGGCAATAAACACTGGGTCTCCCTCTGCAGTAATCAAAAACAGTTCCAGGGGAGCTGATGGATCGGGAATCGTTAGGACGTTGCCCGCTTCATCAGTCTCTCCATCCAGACCAAAAACGGCATAAATCAACGCTGGTCGCTTACCCGTTTGCTGTTGTATTGTCAACAGCTGACGTTGAGCATTGACCAACTCTACTGTTTCTGTCGACGAATCTAACCCCAGTTGCAGATAGTCATTAAACTCAGAGGTGAGGCGGTCTTCAAGTTGTGAAAATTGTTGCTCCACCATGGAGGTGCCAGATTGCCCCACATCCACTGGTAAAGGATTGGAACGCACATCCTCATCCACCAATGGGTCAGTAACATTGTCTGGCTCTTCTGGCTCTTCTGGCGGCGGCGGTGGCGGTGGCGGTGACGGCGCAATTTCTGTCAGAATTTTAATATTGCCGATATCCTCACCTCCATCAAATGGTTCCTCTATCACCACATCAGAGAGAGTCAACGTTCCTGTCGTAATATCGCCTTCAGTACCATTGACTGCGCTACCACCACCAATAATAAAGGGGGTTTCCGTACTACCGCCATTATGGGAAATGGTAATATTGCCATTAGTGTTGCCACCCTCTGTCAAAATTGTGGTGGACGAAGGCAATAAAACTCCGATACCTCGAACAAAGCCGTCAAATGATTCGATATTGACCTCTCCACCTTCAGCAGTAGCACTGCTAGCATCAATCGAACTAAAAACAATATCGCTGTCCGCAATCAGGTCAACGTTGCCTGCCAATTGAGCTATTTCACTACCATTCAAGGTACTTGTATCAATCTCACCAACTTGGATAGATGTTTGTGATTCAATAAAAATGTCACCACCGGCACTACTAGCACTCGTGACAATGTTGTTTATATTAACAGCACCATCAGCTTGAATCGTTATATCTCCCCCTCCTAGAGGCGATGTCAGGAATTCTACCGATTCAGTTAATCGAGCCTGTGCTGTTTGAATCGGTGTAGATATGGTGACGGAGCCTTCTGAAGCTTGGATATCCACATCTCCAGACGATGTAATGAGATTACCCGTGACATTAATATCACCTTGAAACGATTCAATAATTAGCGTCCCATCACCAAGACTGATATCACCGTCAACCGTAATCTGTTCATTAGCCTCAAGAGTGAGATCTAAATCATTGGGATCAGGCACTTCAAAAGTCTCGGGTACTTCATCAGGGCCAATGCGGATCTCAGGTCTAGTCGCTTGACCATCGGTAATATCAGCTAAAATTTGGATCTCACCTTCAGCGATCAAACGTAAGCTACTGTCAGCATCAGCATTGTCATAATCCAGAGGCACTTCCAAAATAATGTTGCCTTCCCCTGGTGTATCACCGGTAGTGCGGACTTCAATATTTCCCCCTTCGGCAAGAGCGCTTTCAATCAGCTCTACACCTAATGTGGCATCAGTGGTTAGAGCCCCAACTTCAAAGGGATTGGTAGGGCTCACATTAGTCGCACCAGTCCCATCTACAATACGAATATTAGCCGGATCCAATAACCACAAGCCACCTGCACCGTTCGCCGCCGTAATATCTGGTGTGGTGCGAATATCCAACAGGGTCAAACCACTGGTTTCAATAAAGCCGCCATCTCCGCCATTATTGCCACCACGAGCAAATAACTGGCCAGCTATCCGCAAAAGATTCGTGCCCCAAGCAACAATCTTTCCACCGTCACCATTGTCTCGCGCATCGGCCCTAACAACAGAAGTCTCATCAATGAATGTGGTGGTTGCATTCGGAACACTGCCCTGCCCTAACTGATCGCCACCAATGAGAACTGTGCCGCCACCCGTCTCTCCTGAAGCGTCCACAGAGGCATCCACAAGCGCAATCTGCTCACCCAGAATCCCGATATTGCCGCCGTTATCTGCTTCTAGCTGGCCACTGACAAGGGCTGTGCCCGCCTCCACAGGAGTCTGTAATGAAGAGCCCGATAAACTTACCGTACCATCAGGGTTTACTGTGATATCGGTTGCCATACCCAAGTCCGCCGCACCAGTAAGCAAAGCAGGGATTGTTGCAATTGCAAAATCAACGCCTGGCGGCTCCCCTGTCTCAGGCAATGTTTCCAATTCCAAGCCTAGAAGCGATCCCGTTTGACTTAAACGTACCCGATTTTCTCCAGGCACCGCCATCACCAAAATTTCTCCATTGGGGGCCGACAGCTGTCCTGTATTAATGACCTGCCCACCTAATAAGGTCAGGGACTGTCCAGCCGTAACGGCGAGGTTACCTGTATTAACAACTGCACTAGCCACCTCATTGGCAAATACATAGCCAGTGGGTGCACCACTAAAGAGATTAAAATCATTGGTGCCTAGGGCGTCAAACACCTCAGAACCAAAGGCCAATCCAGTGGCGGTTGACGCTGAGAATGAGCCGCCTAAATTAAGCTGAGCATTCTCTCCAAAAAGAACACCCGCTGGATTGACTAAATAAAGATTGGCGTCTCCACCAACGGACAACAATCCGTCAATGATAGACGAATCACCACCGATAACTCGACCAATAATGTTTTCAACAACAGCTGGATTGCTAAACTGTGCAGCTTCCCCGGTAAGTAGACCAAACTGATCAAAGCTATGGAACAGTATCGTATTATCGCCAGATAAATTGCCCCCATCAATTTGATATTGATTACCCGCTTGCTGCACCGTAGTGGCTGGATCTGCTGGGGTAATGGACTGGGCCTGAGCAGTCGTCGTCAATGCGGTAGACCCTACTAACGTGATTAAAAACGCAGCAGTATGATGGCGGTTGAATAGACGGACCATAACAGGGTATGAGTAGAAAACCTCGCTAGGGATAACCAAACAAGCCGTTGCTGATTAGGTCTCAATAACGACTCCAAAAAAATTAAGTTTGGCCATTCCTGCTGGGGATGAACCCAAGTTCCACTATAAACACCCGCAGCGCTCCTGCCATCACTTACTAAGATGATTAAAGATTTGTCTCTCTAATACATGCAGCCCCAAATAGGTTTGTTAACTAGCCTCAAGGGGTATGTGATTCCTCACGTTGTCTTGTTAAAAGAGTAGAGATGACATTAATGCGACGGTCTAATCTGGCAATTTCTGTTGATTCATTGAGCTGTTCATAGGCATCACGGGCCTGATATAACTGCTCCAGGGCATCGTCGAATAAGCCTAAGGTGGCATAAACATTAGCTAAATTAACGCGAGTCGTGGCTTCACTGAGACGATCAGCATTCGCCGCAGCCAGGGTTAATGCACGTTGATAAGACTCTATGGCCAGCTGATTGAGACCACTTTTGCTGTAGGTGTCGCCCAGGGCGGTATATACCAAATCAGAGGCTTCAGGGCTATCCGCCAACGATTGCAAAATAGTCAGCGCATCTGCGTACATCTCTTCTAAAAAGAAAATACCTGCCCTGGCTAATGCGGCTTCTTCAAGGAGTTCTCTATTGTCAGATGTGGAGTCCGCAGGCGTAATGGGAGTGACATCAGTGAGTTGCGATCGCAATTCCTCATAATCCTCTTCAAATATCAGCTGAAACCCTGACTCGTAGTAGCCCTCGTCTAGATCAGACGATACTCCTTGATCCGTCACCACCTCAATAGAGTAATAGTGTCCGGGTTCTAGAGACACGTATTGAGGAAAATCCAGACTCGGAGTGTTGTCCAGGGTGGTCTCCTGCCACAGGGCAAGCTCAGGCTGATCTCGCTCAAATGTCCAACGCCAAATCCTCACGGTATAGCGCCTGGTTCCCTCCACAGGATTCCAACGGATCGTGTAAGGCTGAGTTGGACCTGGCTCTTGAATCCAGGCATTACGCGGTGAGATCACATAGGGAACAGAAGCATCATTACCGCCAAGGATACGTCCAGTGCGTTTGCCCCCGGCCCGAGTATTGGAAGCAGTCCCCCGTCGTCGGGCACAGGCCTGCCAAAAAAAACAGGCATCCGCTACAGGTGGGTTGAGCGCCGGTTCAACTACCCCTATGCCTAAAACAATTGTTAGGGCAAGTAGTGGATAACGGTATGACTTGAAATTATGGTTCAGACGTTGATATCGAACTGCGAAAAAGCTAGACAATTTCCGGCCAATTATTTTGGGCTGCCTGATGTCTAAGCTTCGCAATATGTCTTTAAACATAATAGTAATTACCCTTTACGTAAGCGATAGGTCATGTAGCCCACTACGCTGCCGGTAAGACCCCAGCCAACTAGTGCTGGTACCCAAGGTACCCAGATCACGAAACCTGCCATGAAACCATAGCAAGCTAACGTCAACACCCCGACCGAGCTAACAGCCGCTATCAACACTGGCACAGGTTTGACAAATCGCCAAAAGACCACACCGCCCATGCCAGACCAAAGCAGGATCCAACCCGCCTCCTCAACAAATGACCACCAGCGCATCAGGGGGCGGTCCTCTAAAACGGCATTGATCAGCTGAGAGATCATCTGGCCGTGCAGGTAAACTCCGGGAACTGAATCGCCATAGGGAGTATTAAAATCATCGGAGTTGCGATCGCTAAAATCCGTGTAGCCAATCAGTACGATCCGATCGCGGATTAGCCCAGGATCTACCTCATTTTTAATCACAGCTTCAAGCGAAACCTGCTGAGCAAAGTCTTTAATCCGCGCCCCAAACCTCTCTTGAGTGTCTGGATCCTCATAGGTCCAAAAATTGAGGAGAGTTTGTGCTCCACCCAGATCACTCCACTCCCGTCCTCCCCAATTCTGCCATGTTTGCTGTCCAGTATCAGTATGATATGCAGTGCCATTTCCACTGCTGAGATTAGGCAGAACTATATCTCCTACAACAACCGAATCAATATACTCTCCCCATTGATCACTGCCTATAATAACTTCAGAGGCGATACCCTCAGCGTCAAGGTAGGTCTTAGCCAATAACAGAGTAAAAGATTCTTCTGAAACACAAGGGCTATCATCGTCAACCCAATGAAATAAAAACTGACGGCGAACAATTTTACCTCCATCTTGTAGAAAGTTGGCAAACCCAACCCGTGCCTCAGGCATCTCGTTACCAATATCACTCACTTGATCGCTGGCTGTCTGACAAATACCAAACAGATTATCGACCCAAGCCAGATCATTGGCGAGATCTCCCTGCGCTGGAAAATCACGGAAAAAGTCCAGACCGATCAAACGGGCATCATGGCTATTGAGCACCCGAATTGCTTCTGAAAGCGCATTCTCAGGAATTGTGCCAATACCAGGGGCATACTGCCCATCAATCATTTGTTCCCGTAGCCACTCGCCGCTGGGGGCATCCACCTTAACAATTAGCAGTCGTTCATCCTGTTCAGTCTCATTGGGTCGCCACCGTAGAAACTGGTCGTAGGCGCGAGTTTCTAGAGGTTGAAGCCCACCAAATAGTCTTATAACAGAAACAGCTAAGGCACTGACCACCGTCGTCAACGCCACGGAGCGGGTCTTAATTTTCTTAAACGGCAAGGCCTGGCTCGCCTCGATATAGGCCTTTTGCAGTGCCGTAACCGGCGGTGTTTTATCGGTTGCTTGCTGTAGCCAGCTTACAGAATCGGCCAAATCATTGCCTCGCAGCAAGAAGCTGTCATCTTTCTGCGCCGCATCCCATTCTGCTGCTTTAACCAGGAGTCGAGTGTGCGATCGCACATGAAAAGGCTCACTTTCCAACGTTCGAAACAACTCGCCAAAATTCACTAAGAAATCTCCACCATGCCGTCGAAAATCACTCCAAGGTATCGACTCCAGACCATCTGGCACAGTGGACTTGACCACATCCCGATAGATAACTGGCAAAATCCGCTTTTGTTGTGACTGTGCATAGCTCAACTGAGTTAAACAAGCCTCACAGCGCACTGAACTCGGCGACAACATAAACAAAACATTTTCAGCATTGTCCATCAGCTGCTGAGTATCGTCCCAGTGCTCCATCTCCCCTGCTGCCCCTTCTGGAGAGAGCCAAGAACTCTTACCTTGAATTAATAGGGTTTCATTTAGCCGCTGGGAAAAGTCCACATCATCAATGTGGTGAATAAAAAATACCCCCAGGGTTTGATCAGGGGATTGCAGTTGGCTAGCTTCTAAAAATGCCAACTGCAGCGGCAGCACTCCACCAACCACTCGATCTTTAGCCGTTTGCGCCCAGGCCAGGAAAGTATCTTGCATCCGGTGCTGCAACAACAAACTAGGATTTTGCTTCTGGCGTTCCCACTTAAGCGCTCGTACTAAAAGTCGCTTGTGTTGATTAAAATATCGGGCATCCTGACGAATCGTGCGTAACAGCTCTGCCACATCCTCCTCTAAATCAACCGCCGTCTGGTTGTCCGTTAAGTTAACAAACTGAATCTTACGAATTTTATCGGGTAACAGACTGACATTAATCTCTTCCACCAAGATGGGAATCACACGCTTATTGAGATCCAACGCCTGGTCAATCTCCATCTGACAATATTCCGACGCCAGGGATGCTTGGGATATCAGGTAGACGATATTATCAGCTTCCTCAATTCCACGCTGGATAGCAGCCTCAAAATCTTCCCCCATGTGGATATCCACTGTGTCGGTCCAGATAGTGACGCCTGCCTGGAGCAAGTTATAACGTATCAGCTCCTTGGAGGTTAAATCTTCTTGGGCATAGGACAAAAATACTTGGGTCATGCCGCCATCGGCGGCTTTAATACTCTCGGTAATAAACGTTGCCTGGGATAAACTGGGCCTACAGGGAGGCTGCTCAGCCGAAAACTCCGTTAGTAACCAGTTTTGAGCCCTTAAACGATCTTCTCCCATCAATAGATAAGAGACCTGATTTTGATGCCGTTCCCAGGCGAGAGCACTAATCAAAAGCTCAGTGTGCTGATGTACATAGTCTTCATGGCGATGGCACAGTCCCACAAGGCCGTCAATTGCAGCGGTGAGGTCATCTATACCGTCACGGGCATAGATCCAGTTAATCTTTCCAATTTGAGGATGCATGTTGGGAAAGCTAGAATGCTTGCCTGTAGATTTATACGCCTGCCACTGTTCTTCACTGCCTGCAGGGTTACGGTCTTTCCAGGTAGCATAGCTAATCTCTTCCACCTGCAAAATAGGAATAATCCGCTTGTTATATTTCAAGGCCAGAGAAATTTCTTTGGCACAGTAAGGAGAGTGAACGGAGTGGGGGGAAATGATAAAAATAAAATTGTGGCTTTTTTCAATGCCGTCGTTGATTTGCTCCTGAAAGTCTACGCCTAGGGGAATATCATTTTGGTCAAACCAGACTTGGAACCCCTGGTCATTCAGCCGCTGCCACAAGTCCGTAGCAAAGGCCTTACTATCCACTCGACCATAGGAAATAAAGGCATCGTAGAATTGATTAATGCCTTGACTCGCCTGGATATAAGCGGTGTGCAAATCGGTGGGAGAGCTGCCAGGGGGACCAGGTTCCGACAGCCAGGCTTGGGCCATGGCAAAATCCCCAGACCTGAGCAAAAACTTGCGATCGCGCTTTTGTCGCTCCCAAGCCAGGGCCTTAACCAATAGCCGTTTATGTTGTTCTACATAGTCTGCCGCCGTTCGCAGGGTACGGATGAGTTCATCCACTGCCCGGTCAAAGTGAATATCGGACGCTAGCGACGAGAAATCAATAAACTGCAGCATCCGCAGATCAGTAGGCAGTGTTGCCACATCCATGGACTGCACCAGCAGCGGGATAATCCGCTTGTGGTAGCGGCGGCCATGGGCCAACTCCTGTTGACAATACTTTGAGGTCAAAGAATTGGGAGAAAGCAACAGAACAATATTGTCAGCCTTCTCAATACCTCGATTAATCGCCACTTGAAAGTCTTCAGCTGTTGGAATATCAACGGTATTAATCCAGACTGCAAACCCCTCACGCATCAAGCGCTTACGCACCTTCTCCTGAATCTCCATATCTTCTTCGCTATAAGATATGAAAATCTGAGTCATCTGATCATTCGCTAACTTCAGACTCTCCGTAATAAACTCACAGTGCAAATCGGTGGGAGTGCACGGGGGTTGCTCATCTTTAAAGCGGGTATCTAACCATGCTTGTGCCTCAGCTAATATCGTTTCATCAGTTAGCAAGTAGCGAGACTGCCGCTGTTGGCGCTGCCAATCAAGGGCACGAACCAACAGCTGAGTATGTTGATGGACATAGGGCTGTTGACGGGTCAAGATAGCTTGCAAACCAGCCATGCCGGTCTCAAAGTCATCAATGCCCTCACGAAAGTACACCCAGTTAATTTTGCTAATTTCAGGATGCATATTTGGAAAACTACTGTGCACCCCCTTTTCTTGAATGGCCTGCCAACCACTGATATTGGCATCAGGATTGCGTTGTTGCCAGGTTTCATAGCTAATTTCCTCCACATGTAGCAGCGGAATAATTCGCTTATTGCATGCCAAAGCCAGCTCAATTTCTTTGGCACAGTAAGGAGAATTAACGGAGTGAGGAGAAATAATAAATAGAAAATTATCCGCCTTCTCAATACCGTCATTGATCTGATTTTGATAGTCCACACCTAAGGGAATGTCATCAAAGTCAAACCAAACCTCTAACCCCGCCTCCACCAGACGATCATTAATTTGCCTTGCAAATAACCGACTGTCTGCCCTGCCATAGGAAATAAAGACGTCTTGCAGAGAAGAAGATGGTAGCGCCATGAGACTCCCAGTATCAGCTTTACATCTCCCCCATGGCTAAGACACTATACCAAGCCCCAGGGGTAATGCATCATATAATCAGTTTAGGCCCAGACTGCAATCCAGACATGGACTGCTAGCCTAAAAACAGCTTAGAAGCCATAGTTCCAGCGGGCACGATACCCTCGTGCATCAAGATGAGTAAACACCGAGGCACTCGCTAACCCTCCACGGTCTCGCCACCAGGGTTCTAGCTTTCGGTTGACCTCTGGCGGAGAGATCCCCTGCACCACAAAGTCCACGGCATCGCCTGACAGATGGCGCGAACGGCTTGCTCCACCAGCTTTACGATTTGAAGCCGGATCTCGATACCAAGAGTTCACGGTAATGGGACGTCCTCCCAAATAGTCCCGCACTTCCTCCATGGCCTCAGCAATTTTGAGAATACCGTTGACCACGTCCTCGTCCACAGGGATACGATTACCATTCTTAGTGGCTTCGGCCCAACTAAAGTGACCATTGGTCAAAATGGGATCACCAAGATAAACCTTGCCTAGCTTGGGGACAGTGATCGATCGTCCGCGATCTCTTTCGGCAATTTTTGTTTCAGGTTCAACAGGTGGATCTTGCGGTTTGTTATTGGGCTCTGTGCCTTCTAACTGAATATGCTGGGCAAATACGAACCAATCAACGCGATCATTCTGCCCCATAAGTACCCCATCTGGGATGCGGACTTTAACGTGATTTCCTTGATCAGGCTCATCACTCAGCAACTGCAAGCGGGTACCCGCACTCACCAAGATCTTGTCACCGTCAGACAACTTAAAGCCTTGCTCTGGACTCACCTTAAATAGGGTGTCAGCCAGCACCAGCATCTCAGTTGATCCTTGAGGATCTCCCATATCCAGCAGTTGCTGCGATTGCATATAGCGCATAATGGCTGCAGCACCGACACGTGATGTTTTTTTATCAAGGATATTGGTTCCCCCCCATACCCAGGTAGACTCTTTGCCTACACCACCACGGAATCCGTTCCAGAGGTCAAATCCCCACAAAAGTGCACCCAGGGTACGGGTCTTGGCCTGATGAAATTTCTTAGAGATCAGGACATCAATCATCTGGCGTTCAAACTGCGCTGGCTCGCGAAAGTTCCATTCGCTGTAGTGCAAGATCCCCACAAACCACCAGGGCACACCCGTAGCTTTTTCAACGACTTCATAGTGCGATCGCAACTGCACCATACGGCCCACAATCCCCCTAACCGTAGGCTCCACATCCGACTGAAGCGCACAACGCTCAAACGCTGACCTATACTCTGCCTCAAGTTTTTTCAGAGTCAAATCCATAGAGCTAGTAGATGAAACAACAGAGATAGACAGCCAATCGTAAGAGAAGTCAAATCAAGTCTGCGGAATATACTGACAGCAAAAAGCAAGTTAATATCAGCAATTTCCCTTTCAGGAGCTCATTCTAAGGTTCGTTTAATCCCTTACAGGCAAATAACTTAAACACTATTCTGCACACATCAAACCAAGACACTTAAACAGGTAACATTTATAAAGATTTTATATCATCTCAAATAATCACTAAATAAACGAATTTATACTTTAGCGATGGTGCTCTGGGAAAATAAACGAGATAAATTTTCGTAAGTTAATTTTTATAAATTAGGAAGCTAGCTTATAAAGCTAAACCGTGTACCCTTTGAGTTGCGTTCTGTCCTAGACAATCCAATAGCAGTTGGTCTACACCACGCTAGTTCCACGATTGTCAAAATTTTGAGGCTTTTCAGATATTTGCACTATCGGAGTGGCATTCCCCCTCCGATAGTGCAAATATCTCCTGACCCGATTCCACATAATTCAAGAGCCTCTAGAGAGCGCTGTTTGAATTAATAATTTCGCCTTCAAAACCGCATCTATCTCAAATCGCATCTAATCAAATAAAATGGCCAAGAAAAATGCTTACAATGATTATCTCAAGCAAACCCTGGGTGGATTGATAGATAAGCTTGAGATTTCAGACCTACGTAAGGAGTTTCTCAAAAATCGCTGGTTAGATCAGGTTATGTGGCTAGAAGGACGTGCCACTAAAGAGCGTAACCAACACTTCAGGCTCCGCATGATCACCATTATTGGGGGTGTACTTGTCCCAGCCATGGTGGGTTTTAGAAGTAATAATGATGATCTTCAGGTGGGAGTTGCTACAACTGCCTTTTTTGTTAGTCAAGCAGTAGCCATTTCTGCTGCTGTGGAAGAGTTTTTTGGGCACGGTGACAAGTATCGTAATTATCGTAGTACAGCAGAAAGCATGAAGATCGAGGGCTGGCAGTTTATGCAGCTAGCTGGCCCTTATCGCAAATATAAAGTACATTCAGACGCCTATAAAATATTTGCCCAACGGGTTGAGTCCTATATCCAGAAAGATGTAGAGGGATTCGTTGCTCGTTTAGAGGAGAAGCAAGATGAGGAGAAGCAAGACGCTGACGAGGCTGTTAACAATGCCGAGAAAGCACTAATGCGTCTCAATCAGGAGTTAGAAGAGCGAGCTCAGAAACTGGAATTAGAAAAAGTTCGCTTAGCTGAGCAACAGGTCAGCAGTCAGCCACAGGGTCTAGAAGATGGCGGTTATTCAGGATCATTGTTGGATATCCAAATGCCATCATCTTCCGAAGGAGAAACTTTTGAAGAAAGCAGTCCTGCTGAACCAATGACTGGCGTCCAGTCCCTGCTGTCCTCCTCAAACAAAACGTCTGGTCGACGTCCCGCCCGACAATCATCCAGCAAGACCATTACCTCCACCAGTAATCTACCGCCTTTAGGTCAAAATGCACTGGAATGGGAAGAGACTGTTGACTTTCAGGCTCTAAAAACAATTTTAACTGAACAAAACAGCGTTGTGGAAAGTCAGACCAATGGCGGTTCTGGTGGAACTGCGGTGGTCAGTGGACCTCAACTCACCACACCGGATGAAGTTTCCCAGATTTTGGAATGCCCGTTGGAAGACTGTAAAGTTTATCTGCCCGGGATCTTGGCTGCCATGAAAAAGTACGATATTTACGACAACTCCGTACTCATTGGTTTGCTAGCGACTATCCGCATTGAAACCGGCGGATTCAAACCAGTCCACGAGTGGGGAGGCGAGAGCTACTGGAAACGCTATGAAGAACGTGCAGACCTCGGTAACGTTAATCCTGGTGATGGCATTAAATATCATGGCCGTGGCTATATCCAACTAACCGGGCGCGCCAACTACAGCACCTACGGCAAAAAACTAGGTGTAGACCTAGAGGGCAATCCCGATTTAGCCATGGATCCCGAAATATCCGCCCAGGTACTCGCTTGCTACTTTAAAGAGCGTGGCGTGGCTACAGCTGCTCGCGAAGGCGACTGGCGTCGTGTTCGTAAGCTAGTGAATGGCGGTTACCATGGCTGGGATGTATTTTCGAAATATGTTGAGCGGGCCCGTGCTCAATTAGCATAGATGGCGTAGCAGGTCGATCTTGAGTTTTTTGCTGCTAAAAAATACAGTTCCAACTGTAACCAGAACTCACCCCAATTAAATAGAAGCATCGGGTCTACTCAGAGCTCATTGCAGTTTCAAGATCCGCGATTTTACGCATATACTTTGCTCGTATACCTAAAAATCAGGTCATTCTATAAGATCAAATTGCACAATTTTTACAGGATGGGGGTATTTTGGGGATGTAATTGGGTTAGAAGCACAGGCCATCTGGCCACCTTTGATAAGAGATATACAAAATGCCCAGAACTTCAGC
The DNA here is from genome assembly GCF_032906605.1 of Leptothoe sp. LEGE 181152. Taxonomy (NCBI): domain Bacteria; kingdom Bacillati; phylum Cyanobacteriota; class Cyanophyceae; order Nodosilineales; family Cymatolegaceae; genus Leptothoe; species Leptothoe sp. LEGE 181152. The sequence goes on along the minus strand of NZ_JASATU010000065.1, from coordinate 344,203 downwards.
TGACGAACTCGTTGAACATACGTTTTCCAATGGGCAGCTTGCGAAAATACTCAAGGTGGCAGACGACACTGATTACGAAAAAGCTTTATCGCTTGTAGGATTAGCAGGCCCAAGACCGACATTGCTAGTCATCGGCGGTGCCAGTAACATGACGGCTGAGAGTCAGGCAAAGCTGCTTCAATTTTTCAATGACACCTTAGCAACTCTGTCAGAACGAATCGGGATTACTGTATTGGACGGCGGCACCGATGCTGGCGTTATCCATATGATGGGCCAGGCACGCCACTATGTTAGTGGCCAATTTAATCTAATTGGCGTTGCGCCCTTAAACAGAGTCATTTTTCCAGTCGGCACAACTCCACCTCCGCCCTCAGATGATTCCAACTATCCTCCAGTCGAACTGGAACCCCATCACACCCATTTCTTCCTAGTACCCGGTGAAAATTGGGGGAGTGAATCCCGCTGGTTAGCCAGGTTCTCGTCGGTTTTAGCGGGACATTTTCCATCTATGACCTTATTGATTAATGGCGGTCAAGTATCGCTTCAAGATTTGAGGCTGAACCTTGAGTTGGGCAGACACGTAACGATTATTGCCGGCAGTGGCCGATTGGCAGATGCCGTAGCTAACACCATTAGCGGAGTCATGCCTTCTGAAGATGAAACAATTCAAAATCTCGTTGATAATTACTACCCTAAACAGCTATCAGTCTTTAACTTGTTATCCAGTTCATTAGATGACCTGAAGACTCAATTAGACACATATTTTGATTCCTAATAGACAAAGCTATCCTGCGGGCATGTAGTCAGCGCTAACCCTCATTTATTAGTAAGGTGTACCCCTTTGAAGCCAGGCCCAAAATCAATTCTTAAGAATTGAAATCAGCAATTGGCAAGGTATGCTAGAGTTCTATGGCAATGCGTTGCTATATTGGGTAACAATCAGTTTTCGGTACGATACGCTCACAGTTCAACTCGACCAGTTCAATCTCGACTTCGATTTGATTACTAGAGGGATCTCCGTATAACTCGTTGCATACTTAACCTAGGAGATTCTCTATGTCCATTTATGTTGGAAATCTGTCCTATGATGCTACTCAGGAGGACATTAATGCCGTCTTCGCCGAGTATGGAACAGTCCAGCGTGTCCATCTACCCACAGATCGTGAAACTGGTCGCCCTCGTGGTTTTGCCTTCGTAGAAATGTCTTCGGAAGACGAAGAAGCCTCTGCAATTGAGGCTTTAGATGGTGCAGAGTGGATGGGCAGAGACCTGCGGGTTAATAAGGCTCGTCCCCGTGAACAGCGTGGCGGCGGTGGTGGCGGTCGCTTCTAAATTAAAAAGTCTGCCTAACTTTGGGTTACGTGTTTTGCACACAACCCTGGTCTATCATGGGGCAGTTGGTCTGCCCCATTTTTGTCGTTAAAGGAGAATACTATGGCCCAGGTTATCCTTGGGGATGATGAAGGTATTGAATCAGCACTGCGAAGATTTAAACGGAAGGTTGTGCAAGCCGGTATTTTTTCGGATATGAAAAAGCACCGTTACTTTGAGACACCTGCTGAAAAACTTAAGCGTAAGGCGATCGCAAAACATCGTCAAAAGCGTTGGAGCCGCAATCGCAGTAATCGCAATAATAATAGAGACTAGGGCAAGCAATTGAAGCTCAAAGCCTGACTCTTAGTCACTGGCATAGTAACAAAGCGGCGTGGTTGAGTTCAACCACGCCGCTTTGCTGACCGACGCATTACAAGGCCTCACCCATAAAATGTTTCGCCCTGGGGATCAGCCCATGGCAAGTTTTTATTCGGGGTTAAGCGCTGTCTAAACAGGACTGCCTAAACAAGACTGCCTAAACAAGGTAGTCTTGCAAGGCTTTAACCGCTAGCGTTTGTTGCTGCAAGGAACGAATAGCTTCAATGGTTGCTCGCGCACCTGACAGGGTTGTAATCGTTGGGATCTTGTAATCAAGGGCTGTGCGACGAATCATTCGATCATCTTCCTGGGCAGTAGCCCCGGTGGGCGTGTTGATAATCAGCTGAATTTCCTGGTTTTTGATGGCATCAATCACATGGGGCCGACCCTCATGCACTTTGTAGACCAATCTCACATCTAATCCATGGGACTGTAGTACCCGCCGAGTGCCAGCTGTCGCCATCAGTTGAAAACCTAGTTCTGCAAGTTCCTTAGCAATGGGAACCACAGCTTCCTTCTCGCGATCGTTCATAGAAATGAAGGTTGTCCCTTGCAAAGGCAGCGCCTGACTAGCAGCTAGTTCGGCTTTGGCAAAAGAACGCCCGAAGTCTACGTCAATCCCCATGACTTCGCCGGTAGACCGCATTTCTGGCCCTAGCAACGTGTCAGTACCCGGAAATTTACTAAAGGGTAGTACGGCCTCTTTTACTGAAATATGGGTGGGGATAACTTCTGTCATCACCCCCACCTCAGTCAGGGTTCGTCCAGACATAATGAGAACCGCTGTCTTAGCTAAGGGCACCCCCGTTGCTTTAGAAACAAATGGCACTGTACGAGAAGCTCTGGGGTTGGCTTCTAAGATATAAACGTCATCATCTTTAACCGCAAATTGAATATTCATGAGGCCAATCACTTTTAGGGCCTTAGCTAATTTGACGGTCCAATCACGAATGATACCCAGGGCTTTATCACTAAGGGTGATGGTCGGTAATGAACAAGCCGAGTCACCCGAGTGGATACCCGCTTGCTCAATGTGCTCCATAATGCCACCAATGACAACTTGACCAGTGCGATCGCAAATGGCATCCACATCCACCTCAATGGCATTTTCCAAAAAGCGATCGATCAAAATTGGATGGTCCGGTTCTACCTGTACCGCTGTCGTCATGTAGCGCTCTAGATCCTGGTCGGAATAGACCACCTCCATAGCCCGACCACCTAACACGTAGCTGGGGCGCACAACCACTGGATAGTTAATTTTTTGAGCAATCTCCAGGGCTTCCTGATAACTACGGGCAATGCCATTGGGCGGCTGCGTGATCTCCAAATCCCAAAGGATTTTCTCAAACCGTTCACGGTCTTCAGCCGTATCGATAGAATCAGGTGACGTGCCCCAAATCTTTGTCTGGATCGGCTGACCATCAACCTCCGGTGCACTGCCCAAATAAGCTTGCAAAGGGACAGCCAACTTGAGGGGCGTCTGACCACCAAACTGAATAATGACCCCTTCTGGGTTCTCCGCCTCAATAATATTGAGCACGTCTTCCTTAGTGAGGGGCTCAAAATAAAGCCGGTCACTGGTGTCGTAGTCAGTGGAGACCGTCTCCGGGTTAGAGTTCACCATGATTGTCTCAAAATCATGGGCCTGTAACGCATAGGAGGCATGACAACAACAGTAGTCAAACTCAATACCCTGGCCAATGCGGTTGGGACCACCCCCCAAAATCATTACCTTTCGCCGATCAGAAGGTTTGACCTCGTTTTCAGCCTCATAGGTGGAGTAATAATAGGGAGTGTATGCCTCAAATTCTGCGGCACAGGTATCTACCGTTTTATAGACCGGTGTCACGCCCAAGGCCTTACGGTTTGCCCGCACCTGATCTTCATCGGTTTTGGTGGCATAGGCAATTTGGCGATCGCTAAAGCCCTGCTGCTTCACCGCCATCATTTGCTCGGCAGTAATAGCCCCTAAGGCTGTACGCTTCAACCATTTTTCAGTGATCAGCAAGTCCTGTAATTTATCAATAAACCAGGGATCGATGCCGGTGAGTTCATAGATATCCTGAGCGCTGAGCCCGAGTTGCAACGCATGGCGCAGCGCAAAGATGCGGTCTGGATTAGGGGATCGCAAACTGGAGCGCACCTTGGAAATGGTGGGAAGATTTTCGCTGCGATCGCAGCCCCAACCAGCACGCCCCGTTTCCAAGGAGCGCAAAGCCTTCTGGAACGATTCTTGAAAGGTACGGCCAATGGCCATCGCCTCTCCCACCGACTTCATCTGGGTAGTCAATAAGGGGGCACTTCCAGGAAACTTTTCAAAGGCAAACCGGGGAATCTTAGTTACCACATAGTCAATGGTGGGCTCAAAACTAGCAGGTGTTTTCTTCGTGATGTCATTGGAAATTTCATTCAGGGTGTAGCCCACCGCTAGTTTGGCCGCAAACTTTGCAATGGGAAACCCCGTGGCTTTAGAAGCAAGGGCAGAACTACGAGACACCCTGGGGTTCATCTCAATAACAATCACAGCCCCCGTATCTGGATTCACAGCAAACTGAATATTGGAACCGCCCGTTTCCACACCAATTTCACGAATAATTTTGATAGATGCATCCCGTAACCGCTGATATTCCTTATCAGTCAGAGTTTGAGCAGGCGCTACCGTGATCGAGTCTCCGGTATGAATTCCCATGGGATCCAAGTTCTCAATCGAGCAGATGATCACGACATTGTCAGCCAGGTCACGCATGACCTCCAGCTCATACTCTTTCCAGCCCAACAGCGACTTCTCAATCAAAATTTGTGATACCGGGCTGGCATCTAAACCGGACTTGGCAATGGTTTCAAACTCTTCCTGGTTGTAGGCGATCCCCCCACCGGTCCCACCCAAGGTAAATGCAGGTCGAATGATTAATGGGTAAGTACCAATCTCTTGAGCAATTGCCTGAGCTTCGTCCATGGTCTCAGCCAACCCAGACGGACAGATGCCCACACCAATCCGTTCCATGGCCTCCTTAAATAGGCGGCGGTCTTCAGCCATTTCAATGGCATCTAACTTGGCTCCAATCAGCTCCACATTGTGGGCCGCTAGAACACCCTCCTTGGCAAGACTAACAGCAATATTTAGAGCAGTCTGGCCGCCCATGGTCGGCAAGAGTGCATCTGGCTTTTCACGCTCAATCACCCGAGCCACCAACTCAGGGGTGAGGGGTTCAATGTAGGTGCGATCCGCCGTTTCTGGATCAGTCATGATGGTGGCCGGATTGGAATTAATCAGCACCACTTCATAGCCTTCTTCTCGCAGAGCCTTGCACGCTTGGGTGCCCGAATAGTCAAACTCACAAGCCTGACCAATCACAATCGGGCCAGAACCAATTAACAAAATCTTGCTGAGGTCGTTGCGGCGAGGCATAAGCGAGCGTTGGAAAAATCGAGGGTAACAAATTAGAGAGTCCTATCATTCAGGACTCGGATCAACAAATCCAAATCATTGTAGGGCTTTCTTTCACACCCAAGGCGGAGATTTTGCAGGAGTTTTCAACCATCTTTAGAGCAAACCACCCGCCATAATGGCCAATGTGCATCAATCATAGGCTGATATTTCCTAAAGTTAGGAGGCATCTAATCGCCACTGCTGTAAGGATCCATGCCAGGCATGCACTACAAAACGGACATGCAATATCCATCATTCTTTGCCCATGAAAAATGAAAGGGTGCCAACGCTAACGTCAGAACCCTTTCATTTTTATCAGAGTTAATTGGAGGCAACTGAGTAGGAATGTCCAGAGTTTTGTGTCAATCGCTAATTTTTAATAAAAAATCAAGGGCTTCAGCCCTCTCCAACACCGTTTGGTAGACACTCCCTAACAGCTATAGCAAACGGCTGAATGCATCTCTCCAAAGGAGAAGCCGCACCAACAGCCGTTTGCGGCACCCATAGCTGATGCTACTTATAGCGTTCAGTAATCATCACTAATATTGTGAACCATGGGCACCCAGCGATAAACTGGCGTCAACGCTTAACCTTCGCCGCCTTCGCCACCTTCGCCGCCTTCGCCGCCTTCGCCAGTAACAGCATCCTTGGCGTCTTCTACAGCACCCTCGACGGTTTCTTTAACTTCACCAGCGGCATCACCAGCAGCATCGACCGCATCGCCAGCGGCATCACCAGCAGCATCGACCGCATCACCGGCAGCATCTACGGCATCGCCAGCGGCATCGCCAGCAGCATCTACTGTTTCACCAGCAGCATCGACCGCATCGCCAGCGGCATCGCCAGCATCTTGCACAGTGCCACCACCACAGGCAGCAACTGTTGCAGCCACACCCAGGCTCAAAAATAACTGAATTGCACGAATCTTCATTTTGCTATCTCCGTTTTAATTGGGGTGAATAAACTCACCAAATGTAATTTTGCCTACAAACCAACATTTTCGATTCTTTGATAAAAAAAACTGTGGTTATTGCCCAGTTTGAATAAGCCAGTCATGCAATAAATAAATTTCAGGTATAGCGATTGCTAATTTAGGGAATGCACTGGTCTAAAGCGATTGCTATTTGACAGTGTTTCACAACTAATAGTCATACCGAGGCCCAGCAATGTCGGCATTCATTAATGGGGAATAAATAATAGGAAATAAGGCAGAAGTTATGCATAGCTATATGATGATTACCGGGGGTGTTATTGCGCTCTAATCTCAATAGTGCCTTCCGCCAATATCGCTAATTCTTTTGCTCTAGTCCTTATGCCCACGGCTTCACAGGTTTCTGATTTGACATCAACGGCTTTGTCCACCGTATTGCAACTGCATGAGGTCACAAAACAGTATCCACAGCAGACAATACCGGCTATCAATCAGGTCAGTTTAGAACTGTGCCAGGGAGAATTATTGGCCCTGTTAGGACCGTCAGGCTGTGGTAAAACCACCTTGTTGAGAACCATTGCAGGGTTTGAAGCATCTGATCAGGGGTGGATTAAGCTGGCAGAGCAACCGGTGTGTGGTCAAGGTGTAGTGGTGCCACCCGAACGTCGTGATGTGGGGATTGTCTTTCAGGACTATGCTCTATTTCCCCATCTATGCGTCCTGGACAATGTTGCCTTTGGACTTAAGCATCTCAGGCGTCATCGACGCATGCCTAAAAAACAAATGCAAACCTTGGCCCAAGAGGCCATCAGCCTCGTAGGCTTGAATGGGTTTGAGCGCCGTTATCCCCATGAACTATCTGGGGGACAGCAGCAGCGGGTGGCTTTGGCTCGCGCCTTGGCCCCTCGCCCCTCCTTGGTTTTACTAGATGAGCCCTTCAGCAACCTGGATGTACAGGTGCGGCTTTATTTGCGTCAGGAGGTCCGCAACATCCTTAAGGGGGTGGGCGCTTCGGGCATCTTTGTCACCCACGACCAACAAGAGGCCTTAGCCATTGCTGATCGGGTGGCTGTCATGCGATCTGGGCATATCGAGCAACTGGGAAGTCCTGAAGAAATTTACAGACAGCCTGCCTCTAGATTTGTTGCAGATTTTGTGACCCAGGCTAACTTTATCGAGGCCCATCGCTCAGCAGGCGGCTGGCAAACGGCCTTGGGGCTGGTGGACGAGTCCATGGTGCAACCGACTGAGGCTGACACAGGTACACTCATGTTGCGTCAAGAAGAGCTGCATCTCAGCTCGGTAGCGACGAATGAAACTGCTCTGATTATTTGCGATCGCGAGTTTCTGGGTCGTGAATACAAATACACCCTCACCCACCCTACCCAGGGCAATTTGCAAGCTCGCACCCCGTCCCGTTTTGCCGTCGGTAATTCAGTCCAAATCACAATCAAACCCAACCCTAGTGGGCTGCGTATCTTTATCTAGTGCCGAGGGCTAGTGCCGAGGGCTAGTGCCGAATTTAGAACACGTGCTCTAACAACGCCTGCCGCATCACATCCACAGGGGGGGATTGCTGAGTCCATATTTCTAGAGCTGCAGCCCCCTGCTGCACGAGCATTTCTAACCCATCGAAGGTGACCAGACCAGCCGCACTAGCCTGTTGTAAAAACCGTGTAGGCCGTGGCACATAGATTAAATCGTACGCAATGGTCTGACTGGGGAGTAAGGCCATCTGCCCGTCCGTTAGGGGAGAAGCTTCAATCTTAGGAGCCATACCGATGGGTGTGGCATTAACCACCAGACCGGCCATTGGCAAAAGCTCGTCTAATCGATCCCAAGTATGAACAGATAGATTGGGCTGTAGCGGAGACATCTCCCAACTTTGGGCAAATGCGGCCAGTTTATCGGCACTGCGCCCCACCACTAACACGTTGGAGCAACCGAGCTGATGACAAGCGGCCACAACGGCACGGGCAGCCCCACCATTACCCAGAATGAGGGCTGGTGCATGGCTCCAATCCCGACTCAGGGCTTTCAGCGGTGCAATAAAGCCAGCGGCGTCCGTATTGGTACCGCACCAACCTTGATCACTCCACCACACGGTATTGACCGCCCCAATGGCCTGGGCAACCTCTGAGACGTCGGTCAGCAAGGGCATGATGGTTTGCTTGTGAGGGATGGTGATGTTAAAGCCCTTTAAGCCAACGGCAGCAAAGCCATCGATTGCTGTTTTTAGCTGGTCGGGAGCAATGGGAAATGGCAGATAGACATAGTCTAAACCCAGGGTTGCGATCGCAGCATTATGCATAATTGGCGACATCGAATGTTTGACTGGATAGCCAATGACACCAAGTAGCTGAGTTGTCCCCTTAACAGTCAACGGTTTAATCACCACAGGTTTACGTTGTGAATCGTCTAAGATGCGTAGCGCTCCCAATTACTTATAATGAAACCTGCTGCCTGGCAAGAAATCTGACGTTTCCCAACGTTTTCACCAGGTTCAAGCCTGCTTACCAATCACCCGATTTAACTCGCAACCACCGTGACAGCCACTCCGCTTTCTTCTTCCGTTTCTGCCGAACTGACCGCACCTGAGGTGCGCCCCGATAAATTAGGCCGCTTTGGCCGCTTTGGCGGTAAGTATGTTCCTGAAACTCTGATGCCTGCCCTAGTGGAGCTGGAGGAAGCGTTTTATGCCTACCGCGATGAAGCTGGCTTTCAGGCAGAGCTCAACGGACTTCTAAAGGATTACGTCGGTCGAGCCAATCCCCTATATTTTGCAGAGCGCCTCACCGAATACTATGCCCGCCCCGACGGCAGCGGCCCGCAGATCTATCTCAAGCGCGAAGACCTGAACCACACTGGAGCTCACAAAATCAACAACGCCCTTGGCCAGGTTTTGCTAGCCAAGCGTATGGGCAAAAAGCGCATTATTGCTGAAACCGGTGCCGGTCAGCATGGTGTGGCCACAGCCACCGTCTGCGCCCGGTTTGGCATCGAATGTGTGATTTATATGGGCGTTCATGACATGGAACGCCAAGCCCTAAACGTATTCCGTATGCGCCTGATGGGAGCCACGGTACAGCCCGTTAGCTCCGGCACCGGCACCCTCAAAGATGCCACCTCTGAAGCGATTCGCGACTGGGTTACCAACGTGGAGAGCACCCACTACATTTTGGGCTCGGTGGCTGGCCCCCACCCTTACCCCATGATTGTGCGCGAATTCCACGCCATCATCGGCCAAGAAACCCGGACCCAGTGCCAGGAAAAATGGGGGGGGCTACCCGATATTTTGGTTGCCTGTGTCGGTGGTGGCTCCAATGCCATGGGGCTATTCCATGATTTCATCAATGAGCCCTCTGTACGCATGATTGGCATAGAAGCCTCCGGTGAAGGGTTGAGCACAGGTAAACATGCAGCCACCCTCACCGCAGGGCGGGTGGGTGTGCTCCATGGAGCCATGAGCTTCCTACTGCAAGATAGCGATGGCCAGGTGATCGAACCCCACTCCATCAGCGCCGGTCTTGACTACCCCGGTGTTGGTCCTGAGCACAGCTATCTGAAGGAAATTGGCCGTGCAGAATACTACGGAGTCACCGATCAAGAAGCCCTGGATGCTTTTCAGCTGCTGTCGCAACGGGAAGGCATTATTCCAGCCCTGGAAACAGCCCACGCCTTTGCCTATCTTGAAAAGCTCTGCCCTCAGTTAGACGGCAGTCCAAAAATTGTGCTTAATTGCTCTGGACGAGGCGATAAGGATGTGCAGACTGTCGCTAAAGTGCTGAAGTTTGATAGTTAGAGAACGTTTGAGTGTTGAGTGGTGGATTTTGAATGTTAGGGGTTTAGCTGGCTAACACCTTAGCGGCGCACCGTAACGCAAATCTATCACTCAACACTCCAGTACTCTAAATGCTGATGTAATCACAGGAAATTCTTAACTTGGAAAACTTTGAGGTTTGCGATCGCGACATTCCCAAGTCGCTACTGGAACGTTATTTATCATCCGATGCCATCGCTATCGATACTGAAACCATGGGGCTTAACCCCCTACGCGATCGGCTATGTCTAGTGCAACTCTGTGATACTACCGGGTACACATCAGCGGTGCGCATCGAACGGGGACAAACCAGCGCCCCCAACCTAAAATTACTGCTCGAAACCTCCAGTATTCTCAAGATTTTTCATTTCGCTCGGTTTGACATGGCCACACTCAAACACCATCTATGCATTGATGTGAGCCCAGTATTCTGCACCAAAATTGCCAGCAAACTAGCTCGCACCTACAGTCCTCGACACGGCTTGAAGGAACTCGTCAAAGAAATCGCTGGTGTAGAACTTGATAAGAGTGCCCAAAGCTCTGACTGGGGAAATGTGCAGGATCTAAGCGATGAGCAGTTAGCCTATGCCGCTAACGACGTTCGTTATCTCCATGAACTGTCAAAGCAACTCACGCTAATGCTCCAGCGGGAAGGACGGTGGCACCTGGCCGAGGCCTGTTTCCAGTGTTTGCCCACCTTTATCCAGTTGGATCTACACCAGTATCCAAATATTTTTGAGCACTAGTAAAAAACAAGTGCACGAGGCGTGGGCGGTGACTGAGTCACCGCCCACGCCTCGTGGGTGTTTAAACAACTATTCTTTATACGTTCTTGCTTTATTAAAGAATCAAGAATTCTTTGATTTTCGGGGAACCCTTGAATTAGGCGTATCAGTGTAGTGAACAATACATCGGAGATACATTGATTTTTTCTTGACCAAGTCTTCAGGGATAGTTGGTCAGACAATCAGAACCCAAGTCTTGATAAAAGTACATATCGAGCAGCTCATCAGTCAATACATTTACCCACCTAGGGAAAGTGAGGGACTGGTAAAGCTACATAAGGTTCCGGACGAGACAGGACTTCAGGAGTTAAACATAAAGTGCTGAACAGGCATTTTTCTATCACTCCTTTATGGATGATCTGTTGTATGTGGAGTTTCGTTAAAGAAGCCCACTTGCCAATGGTGTTTGTTATGTCAGTACGCCATTAATGTCATCAAAGGTGTTCGTTAATTTATTAACTATTAACTATATGAAAGCTGTCATTCTAGCTGGTGGTTTGGGGACTCGTCTCAGCGAAGAAACCGCTATTAAACCGAAACCTATGGTCGAGATTGGTGGTAAGCCCATTCTTTGGCACATCATGAAGATCTATTCCCAACACGGGATTAATGACTTTATTGTCTGCTGTGGTTATAAGGGCTATGTCATCAAGGAATATTTTGCTAATTATTTCCTCCACATGTCAGATGTCACCTTTGACATGCGGTTTAACCAAATGAATGTTCATGCAGGTAAAGCAGAGCCCTGGCGTGTAACTCTAGTGGACACGGGTGATTCCACCATGACCGGTGGTCGTCTCAAGCGGGTAAGAGAGCATCTTGGCAGTGAAGATTTCTGCTTTACCTACGGGGACGGCGTTTCCAGTGTGAACGTGACTGAGCTCATCGAATTCCACAAGCAACAGGGAACATTGGCGACATTGACAGCTGTTCAGCCTCCTGGCAGATTTGGTGCTATTTCCCTAGGTCAAGAGCAAACTAAAATCACCAAGTTCCATGAGAAGCCTGAAGGCGACGGTGCCTGGATCAACGGTGGCTTTTTTGTCCTTAATCCTCAAGTCATTGACTACATTGACGATGACTCAATCTCTTGGGAGAAGGAGCCCCTGCAAAAGCTAGCCCACATGGAAGAGCTTTCGGCCTATAAGCATGATGGTTTCTGGCAGCCCATGGATACCCTGCGGGACAAGCGCTACCTAGAAAAGCTTTGGCAGGCTAATGAAGCACCTTGGAAGAGCTGGTAACCCATAAATATCTAAGACTGATATCTACACCAGATATCAGTCTTTCTTACCTAGGAGCCTAAGTCTACTAACGACTTAGCGCTCCTGCACGAGTTTTTCATTGTCGTATGTCGGCAACATTAGATTTTTTACTGTATTGAAGGAACAGTTATGAATGCTGATTTTTGGCGCGGTAAGCGAGTTTTTGTAACTGGTCACACAGGATTTAAGGGTAGTTGGTTATCTCTCTGGTTGCAACAACTCGGTGCTGAAGTTGTTGGCTATGCGTTGAATCCTCCTACCTCACCGAGTCTGTTTGAGGTGGCGAAGGTGGGCAATGGCATGATGTCCATTGAAGGCGATGTGAGAGATCTGGTGAGTTTGCAAGATGCGATCGCATCCCACAAACCCGAGATTATTTTCCATATGGCGGCTCAGCCACTGGTGCGCTACTCCTACAAAAATCCTGTAGAGACCTATGCCACCAATGTCATGGGCACCGTTCACCTGCTAGAAGCTGTACGGCAAACCGATAGTACCCGTGTAGTCGTAAACATTACCAGCGACAAATGCTACGAAAACCGAGAATGGGTTTGGGGTTATCGCGAAAATGAAGCCATGGGAGGGCACGATCCTTATTCCAACAGTAAGGGATGTGCTGAGTTAGTTGCCTCTGCTTATCGCAATTCCTACTTCAACAAAGACAACTACGCTGAGCACGGCGTCGGTTTGTCCAGCGTCAGAGCGGGTAATGTCATTGGTGGTGGAGACTGGGCCGGTGACCGCCTAATTCCTGATATTATTCGCGCCATTATTGCCGGTGAGCCTGTCCTGATCCGTAGCCCAAATGCAATTCGTCCCTGGCAGCATGTGCTAGAGCCCCTCAACGGCTACATGACTTTAGCGGAGCAGATGTGGGACAGTGGCACTGACTTAGCAGAAGGCTGGAACTTTGGCCCTAACGACAGCGATGCCCGCCCCGTATCCTGGATTACAGAACAGTTAACTCAACTGTGGGGAGATGGTGCTAGTTGGCAACTAGACACCAAAGTTAATCCCCACGAAGCAACGTATCTTAAGTTAGACTGCTCCAAAGCGAAAAGTCGTCTCAAGTGGGCACCAAAACTAGATCTAGCAACAACTCTAGATTGGATCGTTGAATGGTATCACGGATACATCAGGGAAGATGACATGCATCAGATGACCATAGCGCAGATTCAACGCTATGAAGCACTGAAAGCAGGTTAAATAAATCTGGAGGGTGGGCCACAGCCATCCTCCCATGCATTGCTCTAACCTTTTTTATAAGTATCTGTTCACAGATAGTCGACACCTATGATTTTTAACGAAACCTCCATTCAGGGGGTCTATATTATTGACCTTGAGCTCCTCAAAGATGATCGAGGATTTTTTGCCCGCACCTTCTGTGCACAAGAGTTTGAAGAGCGGGGTCTCAAACCAGTCGTAGCCCAGTGCAATATGTCTTTTAACTACAAAAAAGGCACCTTGCGGGGCATGCACTTCCAGATTCCCCCTGCTACGGAAACCAAACTGGTACGCTGCACTCAAGGCGCAATCTATGACGTTATCGTTGATCTGCGCAAAGATTCACCCACATACCTATGCCATGTCGGTGTGGAGCTAACTGCCGACAACAGACGTGCGCTATACGTCCCCGAAATGTTCGCCCACGGCTACCAAACCCTGACCGACAATGCGGAAGTGACCTACCAGGTTACCGAATTTTATACCCCCGGCTACGAGCGAGGCTTACGTTACAGCGATCCCAAACTAGCCATTGACTGGCCCTTACCAGTAACAACTATTTCTAACAAAGATGCCAACTGGCCGCTGTTAACCGACCAGCAAAGTGATCAACCCGTTTCAGTAGGAGCCCCATCATGATTATTGTCGATACAGCCCTAAAAGCCCGTGCAGAAGCAGGCAATCCTGTCCGCGTGGGCATGATCGGTGCAGGCTTTATGGGACGCGGCATTGCCAACCAAATTATCCACTCCGTTCCTGGCATGGAACTAGTAGCTGTTTATAACCGCAGTCTAGACGGTGCTAAGCGCGCTTACGAAGAAGCTGGCCTTGATCATTTTCAGACCGTTAAAACGGTAGCCGAGCTAGAAGACGCCATCAACAAAGGCAAGCCCGCCGTCACCGAAGATGCATCTCTGCTGTGCAAAGCAGAAAACATCGATGCATTGGTAGAAGTCACCGGCACAATTGAGTTTGGTGCTCAGATTGTGATGGAAGCCATCAACAACAAAAAGCATGTTGTTCTAATGAACGCAGAGCTTGATGGTACTGTGGGCCCAATGCTTAAGGTTTACGCTGACCGAGCTGGTGTTGTGCTATCTAACTGTGATGGAGACCAGCCAGGTGTAGAGATGAACCTCTATCGCTATGTCAAGAGCATTGGCTTTACGCCTCTCCTCTGTGGCAATATTAAAGGCCTCCAAGACCGCTATCGGAACCCTACGACTCAGGCGAGTTTTGCCGCCAAGTGGAAGCAGGCAGCCTACATGGTAACCAGCTTTGCAGACGGTACTAAAATCTCTTTTGAGCAGGCAATTGTAGCCAACGCTACCGGCATGAAAGTCGCCCAGCGTGGAATGTTAGGCTATGACTTCCGTGGCCATGTGGATGACATGACCCACCTATACGATGTAGACCAGCTGAAGTCTCTAGGGGGAATAGTTGATTATGTTGTTGGCGCTCAGCCTGCAGCTGGTGTATTTATTTATGCCACCAACGAAGATCCCAAACATCAGCACTATCTAAACTACTACAAACGTGGTGAGGGTCCCCTATATAGCTTCTATACCCCTTATCACATCTGCCATTTTGAGGTGCCCCTCTCTTTGGCCCGTGCTGCCCTATTTAACGATGCCGTCATGGCTCCCCTAGGAAAACCCATGGTGGATGTCGTGGCGACAGCCAAAATCGACCTCAAAGAAGGGGAAACTCTGGATGGCATCGGCTACTACATGACCTACGGTCAGTGCGAAAATTCTGATGTAGCTCTATCAGAAAATTTATTGCCCATGGGTCTTGCAGAAGGCTGTAAACTCAAGCGTCCTGTTGCCAAGGATACCGTTTTAACCTACGACGATATTATCTTGCCAGAAGGACGTTTCTGCGACAAATTGCGATCTGAACAAGACTCCTACTTTGCCACTGCAGCTGTCTAATAAGCTGTTTGACAACAAAGTATCGGTGAGCCAGCATTCTGTATTAGAATGCTGGCTCATATCTTATTCAAAAACCAGAGTTGACTATGGTGTAATTTGAGTAGCAATCAAATCAAAAAGTTCTCCACTACCGATGCATCGTCCAAGTCAATGCGGATTGTGAAAGGCTCTCCTGGACAGCCTCGAAAATAAAGTTGAAGGTAATTATCTACGCTACGAGCCTGAGCCGTTAAACATACAGTACCTGCCTCATCTAGCACCGTTACAATAAGTCCCTGAGGCAAATACACGTTTTCCCCCATGGGATAGAGACGCATAGCAATATTCACAACTGTTGCACTTTCTTGTTGCACATCAAGCACCAGCGCAACCTGTTCCGTACCCAAGGTTAAATTTAAGTCTAATGGTTTAGCCCGTTTTACCTGGACAGGTGTCTCTCTCTGAGCTGTCTGCCCGCCTTGCCTAAATGCTGGTACCCATAGATATTGAGCTAATAAATCTTCTGCTAATTGCCAGCCATCTTCAACCTGCCCCTCCAACCACTGGCCAAGGCAAGTTAGCTGAGATGACAGTTGACCAGATTGGCTTTGACCAATTTGGTCAAGATGTACTGGCAAGTCATCCATGGATCGAAGCTGGGCTAATCTCAAATACGGATACGTTGACGAAACCTCAGTACCAAAGCCTAACAGTGAAGCTTCACCTGCTACTTCATCCAGTGCAACAGCCACATAACCAATGCGTTCTGTGAGAACTTCCAGAGGCAGGGTAATATCCCCTGACAAAACGGGACGACATTCCAGGCGGCCTACCCTGGGAATCACTAAATCAGCAACATCTTCTGTTAACTGAAGTACTGGATTCCAACTATCACTGTGGTTCAAATCAGTGGGGACACCTAGAGCACTTAAAAAATCATGCATTACCCAAACTGCCAGGGTATTCCGTCTCACCCTCTCAGAAATCCTTGCTTGAGTATGTTCTTGAGCAAACTGTTGAGCAATTCTTTTACCCTGTTGTGTAATCGGCCAAATCAGACTAGCTGCGTTACCACTCTGTTGCATATAGCTCATAGGTAAAGTCTCCGATATATGTTGGCAGTCATTGTTTTAAATAAAAAATGTTACTAAGAATTCAAGTGCCCCTCAGCACGACCAAACTCGCGTAAGCGAGGTTTACATTGACGGCGGTAAAAGCTTTCAAGGGTTTTATAAGAAACATCAAACTCTTTTTCTAAAGCATGCCAAGGTGTTTCTGGCGGTAGTCGTCTGCGGATCATCTCATAGCAGTTAATGGTCGGATGATTAGCAATGTGAATCCGACATAGTTCATCCATATTTTGTTCTAACCAGTCCTGCACCCTCTCTAAAATTGGTGGGATCTCGGGTTTAGCAGTTAACTTTTCAACAATAGCGGTAGTGCCGCCTTCTTCGTTATAAGCAGAAATGTATCGCTTGCGGTCTGCTTGAACAAGTTGCTCAAAATCTAGTAAACGAAACTTGAGATAGGCATTTAACCAGGTCACTACACTGGCAATTTCTGGATCATACGGCTTAGCTGTTTTACCCTCACATAGATTCTGACAAAGATAGATCCATGTTTGTTGGAGGGCATCTTGATAGTATGCGCTATGGTCATACCACAGACGAGGTTTGACCAAACGAATTAGCTGAGTTAAATATCGCTGGCGTTCTGCACTACCACAGTGGTGACAACAGGCTTCACATGCCAACCGACGTAATTCATCTGGGGAGTCATTCATGGATAGATCTGGTTTACTCCATCTGAGAATTGCCCGCATCAGCATTTTCCCATCTATCAAATTTACATAGCTGTAAATTCATCAGATAAAATTTCAAAGATTCTGCAGCCGTCTGCAATATTTTACAAAAAGCAACAACAGCGACTGAACGTTCACTAACTTTTGCTGCGCACATACAGCAAAAACTGAGGAGGCCGAAAAGCCACCTCAGTTATAGAAAGAAGCGCTATACCTAATTTTTTAAGTCTGAAAGAATCAGGATCTAACCAGGTTCAGCCAAGTAGGGCTGCAAATGGGGACGCAATGCTGTACGTGCAACCATAGCATTTTCAAATCGCTTGCCCTGGTTCTGTTGAATGAGTTTATCAAACCAATCGCCTACAGCCTCTGGGATAGAAGCAAACTGACGCCACTGCAAATCACCACTAACTGTTGGTAGCGTGAGCTGATCTATAGATTGGCCAGTCAGCGCCTGCAAACCAATCAAACCAAGGGCATAGACATCACTACTCATGGCTGGACGACCAATACGTTGCTCTAATGGTTGATAGTCTCGCTGCATTAACAACTGCTTACGATATTCTGCAGACTGCTGACTAACACCAATCATGACGCGTTTGCCAAGGCCACTATCAACAAGCACCATAGATTGGTCTAGGTTTTCTCGACTACTGCTTTGAATAAAAGAGTCATCCCTTAAGCCAGCGTGGACTTGCTTATGCCGATGAAATATTCCAACCTGTTCTAATAAACGATCCATTAACAGTAGAACTGACTCAATGGGCCAGGGGGTTTGCAACTTTGCCTGGAGCAGTTGGTCCTGATTGAAGGTATCTCCCAGGCCATGGATAATGTAGAACGTATTATCTACTTGACCGTAGGTATAGCCTGGAAACAGGGAACGCAGGGGCTCAAACTTTTCCGTTTCTTTTTCCATTACCCGCTTTAAAAGGTCGGCGGTGTCTGGGGAGTACGCCCGTAGCGTCTGCAATAGGACTAAAGAATTAGTGTGTTTATCTAAGGCAATAGAAATCGGCCCTAAAGGTTCTTGGCGCAGAAAATATTGAACTTGATAGCGTTGTGCCGCAAATCTTGAGAAGGCCGTTTTAGGCACCAGTGAAATATTGGCGGCGGCTGGTTGCATGCCAAACGGGGGTGAGTCGACCGCTTTAAGGGGCTGAACATCACGGTTTAATTCAGCTGCCTGAGGTTTAGGTTCAGATGGCTGGGGTACTGGTTGTGTGGCTTTGATAATGGCTAGCTGTGTCTCAACACGCGCTAAGGTGACAGCAAAATCGATGGGCTTAGTAATGTAATCGTTGGCACCTAGTTCAAAGGCCCTCACCATGTCATCGCTTTGGGCCTTTGCTGTCACCATCAACACAGGTAGCTGATTACGAGAATAGGTTTGTCGGATCTGACGTAGGGTCTCAATGCCATCGATACCCGGCATCATGATATCCAACAAGACTAGAGCTACATTTTGATGACTTTGAATGTAGTCTAAAGCTGCCTCACCACTATCCACGACTACTGATTGATAACCACGACGGTTAAGGCGACGACTCAGCATATCGCGGTTGTCTTCGTTATCGTCAACCACCAGAATAGGCAGACCACTAAAGGCATTATGGGGTTTGTCAGCCGCTGGTGTCACTGGTTGCTCAACGTCATCTGTCGATTGAATAACAGGTGTAACCGGCTCTCCAGAGACGACATCAGACGTGATTGGAGTAACCGGCACGATCGGTGTTACGGCAACATCAGACGTGATTGGAGTAACCGGCGCGATCGGCGTAGCATCAGACTGATCTGAGTCATTATCAGTAACTGGAGTCGTTGTTGTTGGTGCAATCGGCGTCACCGAAGCTGTAGGTGAGGCAATCGGCGTCACCGGAGCAATGGGTGTAATGGGCGCAGCTGGAGTCGTTGGCGTTGGTGTAATCGGCGTTACCGAGGCCGCAGGCGCAGTAATGGGGGTAACGGGCGCAATGGGAATAACGGGTGCAGCAGTGTTTTCGGTAACGACTTTAGCCTTGGGAGTATCTGAAGCGGTTGATAATTGTTCAGCAGATAAAAATGCCTTGATCTTTCCCAACAACCTTTTTAGATCAATAGGTTTGGTGTCATAGTCGTCACAGCCTGCGGCTAGAGCCTGATCTCGATCACCCCGCATAGCATGGGCCGTCAAAGCAATGATGGGAACATCCTGTGTATGGGATTGGGCCTTTAAACGCCTGGTCGCCTCCCAACCATCAATGACGGGCAAACTCATGTCCATAAGAATCAGATCAAATGGCTGAGCAGATGCGATCGCAATCGCTTCAGCACCATCTACCGCAACCGCCAACTCATATCCACGACGACGAAGGCGTCGACTTAACATATCTCGATTTAGTTCGTTATCTTCAACCAATAAGATTCTTGCCATAATCCCCTCAATTAACCTCAGCCTACAATCACTACCGGGTTAATCAGATGCACTAGACACCCTATCGGTGCTAGAGACTGAATCTGTTGTATTAGGCATCGAGACTGCCTTAGTCGAAACCATCGCCTGTAGCTCAGTCAAAAGCTCTTGACGATTGAGATCGGCCTTTTGATACACCCGAGCCACACCATCTAGCTGTTGCTGATCGCTAGCGGTCAACGCTTTCGCTGTTACAACAATGACAGGTATATTTTGCCATTCAGAATTTTGTCGCAGCACCTGGATAAACTCGAAGCCATCCATTTCAGGCATCATCAAATCCAACACAATTAGATTGGGTAGATTGTCATCTAGATACTGCAACGCTTCACGTCCATTAGACGCTAATTCAACAGTCCAATCTTGTCGTTGTAAAAAGCGCCCCATAATCTCCCGAGCGTTGACATCATCTTCCACTACTAAAATAGTAGGAGAGGTTTGGTCCGAAAGATGCGTTTCTAAAACACTGAGTAACCGCTTGCGATCGATAGGCTTAGTAAGATAGTCAGCTGCCCCCAAGCTATGTCCCATAGGACGGTCATCTACAATTGACAATAAGATCACCGGAATTTCCGCAACACCTGGCATTTCTTTGAGCTGTCTTAGCACTGACCATCCATCCATTTGTGGCATCATTACATCCAGCGTAATGGCATCAGGCAACAATTCGCCCGCTAGAGCCAGACCTTGTTCACCAGTAGCCGCACAGACAACTTCGTAACCCGCCTCATTGAGGGAGCGACGCAAGATCTCACGGGCATCTTCGTCATCATCAATCACTAGAACTGTTTGGCGCGATGTTTGATGAGTCAGAGCATTACTGACTGTAGCCAACTCACCTTCAGACGACGATCTTGTGGGCGCAAAAAAGGGCTTACCCTTTGGATTAGGCGACGTTACCGTTTGAGGAATGACCAAAGAAAATGTTGTTCCCTGACCATGGGCACTCTCCACAAAGATATCCCCCCCCATCATGGTAATAAACTGCTTAGTAATCGCCAGGCCAAGACCTGTACCACCATATTTACGGGTAGTGGAGGCATCTGCCTGGGTAAAGGCATCAAAGATCTTCTCGATTTGATCATCCTTCATACCAATGCCCGTATCACTAACGATAAAACGGAACCAAGGGCCATCGTATACAGAACTATCGACCGTAGAAATTTGCTCAACTGTTAAAGTAATATCTCCATTCTCAGTAAACTTGCATGCATTACTCAGCAGATTAAACAAGCTCTGACGCAGTTTTGTTTGATCTACATGTAATTTACCAATATCATCCGGGCAGAAAATTGACAGATGATTGTTATTTTTATGGGCAACAGGAACAATCGTGCCAGAGATGTCTTCCACCATATCTTTAATGGAAACATCTTCTAAAAATAGCTCCATACGACCTGCTTCAATCTTAGAGAGGTCTAGCACTGAGTTAATGAGCCCCAACAGATGTTTGCCAGCCCCTTGAATTTTTTGTAGGTCAGGGACAAAATCATCCTCACCGACATCAGCGGCTTCTTCCTCAAGCATTTCGCTATAGCCAATGATGGCGTTGAGAGGCGTCCGCAGCTCGTGGCTCATATTGGCCAAAAATTCACTCTTAGAGCGATTGGCATCCTCTGCTTTTACCCGAGCTTCTTCAGCCTCTTCCATGGCCTTCATCAGCTTGGTTGTCCGGTCCTGCACACGGCTATCCAGGTCTCGATTCAGCTCCATCAGCTGCTCTTCGGCTTGCTTACGCTCCGTTATATCCTGCAAAAACAAGGACAGCCCATCGCGACCAGGGTACCCCCTGACCTGCAACCAACGCTGAGTAGGAGAATAGTAGGTTTCGAAGCTGACAACTGTCTGCTCAGCCATGGCACGGCGATATTGCTGCTCATAACGAGCTCCCAAGGATTCAGGGAAAATCTTCCAGAAGTCCTGCTCTAAAAGACCTTGAATATTACGTTTAAGTACCTCAGCAGCTTGAGCATTCACATAGGTAACTTTCCAGGCGCGATCAACAGCCACAAATGCATCCGTAATATTTTCTAGGACACTAGTGGTGCGCTGAGTAGACTGCCGCAGTCGCGCAACCAATCCATAGGCAATTACACCAATGAGCGCTAGCGTAACCAGATAGGCTGCATTTCTGTATATAGCGACCTGTCTAAAGGCAGCGAGACTGGCATCATCAAAAGTACTCTCTAGCTCGCGAATGTTGCTCGTCAAGGGTAAATTAACAGCCTGATCCAACAGAGCATCGGCAGAAGGCTTACTGTCTAAAACTGTCTGAGTCAGCTCTACGACCTGAGCCACATCTTCCGCACTCGAAAATTCACCGGCATTGAGCTTTGCTTTGACCGTATTGAGTTCTGCCTCAATGGTGGCAACCAACTGCTCATCAGTTGCCATGATGTAGATCAAAACATCATCGATGAGTTTTTCAAGATCCGCATCACCAGTATTTTTTAATTCATTAACCAGGCTAGGCAACTGCTCAAGAGCATTCTGTAGCTTGTTATTAGTGGTCTGAAACTGATTAACGAGCTCAGTTTTTTTCTCTAGATCCTGAGCATTGCCATCAATAAGGCTTTTCAGCTTACCCTGCTCATCTTTCCCTATAAAACTGGGTATGTTTTCACCTAGCTCTTTCTGAATAGACAGCTCTTCGGCCAAGGCTTCGGCTAGTGGCTCATCATTTCTCAACAGCTTGTAGCGTTCTTTTAGTAATGCTAGTTCAACCTCTGTATCACTTTCGACCTGACTAGAGATTAAATCAGCATATTCTTGATATTGGCTGACATTAACAGATTTTCCTTTAATACCCAAAAATATGAGGAGGAAAAAAGCTGTAGCTACACCTGCCCCTTTGGTTAGAGACTCTTGATTCACTAGAATAACCTCCTAAAATTTTTATCTATATAAGGAGAACGGTTGTTGATTTGAATCACAAGCTAGTTGCAAAAATTAGATATAAATGAGAAAAATGAGAATGGGTGAAGGGCCGAATTAACGGAATAGAGAAATCAACTAGTTACTTATAAGAATACGGACACCCTCATCAGGAAGCCCTCATAAATCTATTCAACATAACAATAGTGGAGTCGAGCAATTTTTATCAATGAAAACTGATGTCCTATTTTGTTTTAACAAATAAAGAGTTAATCTACG
The DNA here is from genome assembly GCF_032906605.1 of Leptothoe sp. LEGE 181152. Lineage (NCBI taxonomy): Bacteria > Bacillati > Cyanobacteriota > Cyanophyceae > Nodosilineales > Cymatolegaceae > Leptothoe > Leptothoe sp. LEGE 181152. Next base: position 321,737 of record NZ_JASATU010000065.1, on the reverse strand, counting down.
GGATACTTACTTATAAGGTATCAAGGCTTCATTAATTAGTTTATGATGCCCTTTAAACATCTGATGAAGATAGGTACCAGGGATAATTTGCACTGCCGTCACATTTTTTTAGCAACGACAAAACATCTTTATAGAGATGCTCCAGAATTACAATGGGTTCCGGAAAATACACGTAGTTAGTTACGGACACTATATCTATTTTTACCAGCCTTCATGGCAACATCACGCAAACTAGGCAGCAGATTTACTGATCTCTGAACCCCCAGCTGTCTAGAAGAGAAAACAGCTATTATCCTGCTATCGGTGTACTGTCGACCTCAGCAAATACTAGGGAGCGCACTTCGCTCAACAGATCCTGACGGTTGAAATCAGCCTTTTGATACACTCTAACAACACCTTCTAAACGCTTTTGATCTTTAGCTGTCAGTGTTTTTGCAGTGACAATAATGACAGGGATATTTCGCCAGCTAGGTGTTTGACGCAAAATTTGAACAAACTCAAAACCATCCAGACCAGGCATCATCAGATCTAGCACAATTAAGTCAGGGACAGCCCTATTGAGATAGTCCAACGCCTGCTGACCATTGGCCGCAAGCACCACAGTCCAATCATACTGCTGTAAAAAACGCGCCATAATCTCTCTAGCATTGATATCATCATCGACCACTAAAATCCTGGGGGATGTTTGTTCAGGAATTTGGTTATTCAAAAGGTCGATTAAACGAATGTGATCAATGGGCTTGAGCATGTAATCCGTGACACCTAACTGGTGAGCACGGTCAGCTTCTTCAGTCATTGACAGCAAAATAACCGGGACCTGGGAGACCGCTGGCATTGTTTTTAAGTCTTGCAAAATTAACCATGCATCTTGATCGGGCAACATCATGTCTAAAATGATGGCATCGGGAAGTAGCTCGTCAGCTAGCGCCAGACCTTGCTGACCATCTGCCGCAGACACAACATTGTAACCGGCATCTGTCAGCCAACTATGCAAACTCTCACAAGCCTCGATATCACTATCGATTACCAAGATGGTCTTTTCTAATGCGCGACCTGATAACTCATGGAGCGCTGAAATAGACTCCCTATCTATTAAGTGAACCGGGGGGGCAAAGAAGGTTTCATGGGATGATTCTTCCAGCTGGACGTTTCTGGGCACAGCAATGGTAAAGGTTGTGCCTTCTCCGTAGGTGCTATCAACCGATACATTGCCTCCCATCATGGAGATAAACTGTTTGGTAATTGTCAAACCCAAACCAGTACCTCCATATTTTCGAGTGGTTGAGGTATCTGCCTGGGTAAAGGCCTGGAAGACCTTATCCATCTGTTCAGGGGTCATACCAATTCCAGTGTCTGTAACGGTAAACTGTAGCCAATTGTCTTCATTTGCCTGAGAGCCAACTGACACCGTTGGTTCAACCGCCAGGGTAATCTCACCATTTTCGGTAAATTTACAGGCATTACTGAGTAAATTAATTAAACTCTGTTGGAGTTTAACCTGGTCTGCATGCAACATGCCGATATCATCCGGACAGGACATATGCAGCTGATTCCCATTCTTTTGAGCAAGGGGTTGAATGGTGCCTATAATCTCATCCAGAATGGTCTTCACACAGATATCTTCCAAGAAGAGTTCCATTCGACCGGCTTCGATTTTGGATAGATCAAGGACTGAGTTGATCAGCCCTAAAAGATGTTTACCTGCACCTTGAATTTTTTGTAAATCAGGAACAAAGTCTTCTTCACCGATGCTAGTGACATCTTCTTCCAACATTTCGCTGTAGCCAATGATGGCGTTGAGCGGCGTACGTAGCTCATGACTCATGTTGGCCAAGAATTCACTCTTTGAGCGATTGGCATCTTCTGCTTTTACCCGCGCTGTTTCAGCTTCTTCCATGGCATTGGCTAGCTGTGCTGTGCGGTCTTTGACTCGGTTATCCAGATCGCGATTAAGGTCAATCAGCTGCTCTTCAGCCTGTTTGCGCTCTGTAAAATCCTGTAAAAAGATGGATAAGCCATCTAGACCAGGATAACCACGCACCATCAGCCAGCGTTCAGTGGGCTCGTAATAGGTTTCAAAGCTAACGACCTCAAGGTTGGTGGCAACAGCCCGGCGATAATATTCGGTAAATCGTTTGCCGAGAGACTCTGGTAAAACTTTCCAAAAGTCTTGGCCCAGCAGCCCTGGAATATCACAATTGAGAATATCGGCGGCTTGGGCATTGACGTAGGTAATTGACCAAGTGCGATCCACAGCAATAAAGGCATCCGTAATGCTTTCTAGCACTCGCACTGTTTTTTGACTTGATTGCTGAAGGCGATTGATCACCCAGAACGCCATCATGCCTGAACTGACAAATGACAGGATGTAGACCAGGTTGCGATAAAGGGCCAGTCGCGATCGCGTTGCTTGATGAATGTCATCAAACTGCTCCTCTAGAGCTCGAATATTATTGGTTAATGGTAAATTAAATACCTGCGCCACTAACGCATCTGCAGCCGGTTTGTTATCTAACACCATTTGCACCAGCTGAGTCATTTGCTGTTGAGTCTCAGCGCTCGTGCCTGCTCGAGTACCTAGACGCCTAAGTTTTGCTTTTATACCAGCAACAAGTTTCTCATCACTGGTCACGACATAGAGAGACAAATCATCTAGTAAAGCCCCCACCTCAAGCCTGAGACTGCCATTCAACCCATTTAGCAAATTAGCTTCTTGAGCTAACGCTGTCCTCAATTCAGCGTGGTGGACTTCCAGTTGCCCTATAAGCTGTCGTTTTTCTGCCAACAGTTCAGCATTAAACGCCAGTTGTTTTTGCAAACTGCTTTCATCCTTGGGCGATATGGACGGCGGAATGCTTTCCGTCAGTTGAGCCTGTACTTTTTCGGCTTCTAATAAAGCCGTATTCAGGGATTGACCATTTTGTGAAATGGTAAAGCGAATATTTTGTAAGGCTAGTTGAGTCGCCGCCTCGTTAACTAGCTGATCCGAAATTAACGCGCTGTAGCTCCGATATTGATCAAAATCTACAGCAACACTTTTAAGGCCTAGAATTGCCAGAACTGAGAGTGTAGCGACAGCAGGTATCCCCTTTAAAAAGTGCTTTCGTCTCACCTCAGATTTCTCCTAGAAATTCAAATAAAATGTTTTGACTATTTAATTGAGATCTGAATGCGCAACATGAACCGTAATAACCAATGTTTGAATTTCATCTACACGACGAGATTAAATCCTAGGAGTCAAGAGGCTAGTATCCGATGACCACATCTTGACTAATATTTATGTATTAATAACCAAAAGCTAACTAAGTAGCTCTGAATAGTTGTACTACTAAAAACTTAGACGTCAGAACATCCTATAAAAAGAGCACATCCCTCCGGAACTTGTGATAGAACCTTACAGGCCTGCCAACCCCTGACTCCAATGGAGTTCAGTGTCTCAGCCATACTTAGATCTGTAGATATGGACAGCCTAAAGTTTGGTGATAGCATCCTGATATGTTTTTAACTTTTACTGACATCACGCTTTCAGGCGTTGTTCCAGGGATGTGCATTAATTTTGGAAGAACCACTCCCTCAATTACGCCACTAGCTTTAGTGACGCTGAGGGTTTCACAGCTCGTCCCACAGCCTGAGCGATGGGGCCTAAACTGTCTACAAGGTTAGCCATGGCCTCTAAGCTAATGGTCTGTCTGGCATCACTGACGGATTGATCGGGGTCTGGATGGCATTCAATGATCAAACCATCGGCACCAGCTGCGATCGCAGCCCGAGCTAAGGGCGCAACCAACTCTCGCTTGCCAGTGGCATGGCTAGGATCAACAAGCACAGGCAAGTGGGTAAGTTGCTTGAGGGCAACCACAGCTCCCAGATCAAGCACGTTGCGAGTGTGGCTATCAAAGCTGCGAATACCTCGCTCACAGAGAATAATGTTGGGATTACCGTGGCTAGCGATATACTCTGCGGCCATGACAAACTCGCTCACCGTTGCTGCCAAACCTCGCTTCAGCAAGACGGGCTTATTGACCTCTCCAAGGGCCTTGAGCAAATCAAAATTTTGCATGTTGCGGCTACCGATCTGCAAAACATCTGCATGGGGAGCCAGCTTTTCAATTTGATGGATCGCCATTACTTCAGTAATCACAGGCAAACCATAGCGTTTGCGGATGGCCGAGAGAATATCCAGGCCGACATCCCCCAACCCCTGGAATGAATAGGGAGATGTGCGCGGTTTGTAAATCCCCCCTCGCAATCCCTGGATCGGCAGTTGAGCCTGGGCGATGGCCTCCATTTGAGCCATGCTTTCGATCGCGCAGGGGCCGCCAACAATAAATAGGTCTTTGCCACCGACGGTGATCGATGAGGCCTGCCCCGCTAAGGCAGGTGCAATCTCAATTTCACTAATGTGATTAGCACGACTTTTAGCAACAAGTTTGGCGTCTTTCATGGGTCTAGGGAATCAATAACAGCAAAAAAACAAAAAGCCCGCAGCCTTTTGGGCTCCGGGCAAGTCAGTACAGCAAACGCTAACGCTACCTACCCGGTGGTGGCGTAAAAAAGTAAAAAGTAAATTGCCAGCTGTAGCTAACGGTCATGGTGTCAAAAATAAAACGGGTACTGATGAATAAAGCAAAACCGCAGAGCGTTTGCCCTGCGGTTCACCGACATCCCATGCTAGCGCTCGGGTTCATGGTCGGTGAACCTGGCTAAACCAAAAATAGAAGAATTGGTGACGCATGGGATTAAGACTTTTACAAATGATAGCGGCCTAAGCAATTTGCGCCTAGATATTTGTACATTAACGCGCGAAACCCAAACCGTCAACCGGTGGGGCATTGCATGCAACGCCCCTTTAGACCTATGTCACCGCGATACACTCGATTTCCACTAAAACATCCTTAGGCAAACGAGCCACCTCCACACAGGCTCGGGCAGGAGCTGTCGCTTCGTCAAAGTACTTGGCATAAACACCATTTACCGTGGCAAAGTCATTCATATCCTTGAGAAAAACCGATGTCTTAACTACATCGGCCATGGTTGCTCCTGCCGCCGCTAAAACAGCAGTGAGATTATCTAAACACTGCTTAGTTTGGGCCGCCACATCGCCTTCACCTACCAAAGCTCCAGTGGCCGGGTCTAAAGCTACCTGCCCTGAGGCAAACACCATTTCCCCTGAAGCCACAATGGCCTGATTGTAGGGACCAACAGGAGCGGGAGCCTGATCAGTTTGAATAATTCGACGAGCCATAGTGGGACATTAGATAACTAGCTTGAGTATTTTACCGGAAGGATAGAAACTCCATGGGGCCATCGCTACGGGTGTTACTTTTTAAAGCGCACCAGAAAAACAGGCCCCTTTCATGAAACTATGGCTGACTTAACCCGTGTGACTAAGATTTATCAAGAATTTCCTGAAAAGTTTCGCAGTATCATCCTGAGCACCGTCAGCGCCGAGGGTGTTCCCCAGGCTAGTTATGCACCGTTTTTGATGGATGGGGATAAGACCCTTTACCTATATGTCAGTGGGTTATCAACCCACACCACCAACCTCAAACAAACCTGTCGGGCCAGCGTTCTTTTTATCGAAGATGAAGCAGCAACACAGGAGATTTTTGCACGACGTCGGCTCACCTATGAGTGCACTGCCACCCCCTTGCCCCGCGATACCCCCCAATGGCAAACGCTCATTGATCGCTTTGAACAACGGTTTGGTGACGTGATCGGCCTGATGAAAGGACTACCGGATTTTCAAGTCTTTCAACTACAGCCCCAAGCCGGACAGTTCGTGATGGGGTTTGGGGCAGCCTATCGAGTGAATGCGGATGATCTCAATAGCCTATTGCCTAGACGGCAGAACTAGGCCTCAGAGTTTGCTGCCAATACTCCATTGAGAAAAATATCCGCCAGGGTTTCCGCCAGCTCTTTCATATCCTGGGGGGAGTTTGCTTCATCAGCCAGCGTAACCTGGCTAAACCCTGCGATCGTAAACATACCCAGGAAAATCCGAGCAACAACCCGAGGGTTCATGGGGCGATAGGTGCCTCGATCCATGGCCGTTTGGAAAAATGCTTCGGCAACATCGGTCATTTTGGCAATGACTTCAGCCTGCACCCGCTCCCGTAACTCTGGGTGAAACTGAGCTTCCATAAAACAGACGCGCAACATGTCAGTATTGGCAGACAGGTTCAACATGCGTTTACGCATCACCTTAGCAATGGCCTTATAGTTAGCCATTTCACTGAGCTCAGTCAGTAAATCAGTCAGTAAATCTACCCAACCTCGGGTGGCAACTTCAATTAGAATCGCCTTTTTATTTTCAAAGTGTCTAAATAGCGTGCCTTCAGCTACACCAGCAGCTTGGGCTAAATCTCGAGTAGTCGTACCACCATACCCGTTGCGAGCAAACAGTCGTTGGGCCGCCCCGAGAATTTTTTCTTGGGTGTCATCTTGGGTCGACGTCAACGATTTAGCAAATTGCATAGAGTGGTGTGCTAATAGGTACGAACAATGACTGAAGACATGGGGTTATTGTCTATCGTCACCCGCGCAATCATGTCATTGGTTAACAGAAGCTTACATTCACCCAGCTGTCTACGTAGGCAACAGGATAGCTGGCTGTTCTAAAGATTCAAGCTAAAACTTCAGAGCAACCAGCCCTGGAAAGCCCAGAATCTCGCTGACAAGCGTAGGGCCTAGGCAAACACCGTAGCGTCACGGCGAATATGGGTGTTGACCGCGTGACAGTTAGTATCTCCCAAGCAGATACCCATGCCTCGGGCCGTTTTAACCAGCGTATCCTGGGGGTTCACAGCCCGATATTCAGCAATCGCCTCGGTAATGGGCACATGCACCACCTGACGATTTTGCCAGCTCACCATGTGGTCGTACTTTTCAGCAGCAATCAAATCCACGGCCTCTACGCCGAAGGCCGTCGCTAGAACTCGATCTAACGGTGACGGTGTCCCCCCCCGCTGCACATGACCAAGTACAGTCACACGAGTTTCAGCACCAATGTTCTCAGTAATTTGCTCTGCTAAATATTCACCAATACCGCCCAGGCGACACTGCCCCAAACGATTGGTTTGAACAACTTTTTCACCAGCTTCGGTACACACCGCCTCCGCCACAATGATGGTGGCAAAATTGCGCTTTAGGCCTTTAATGGTTTGGCAAATGTTATCGATTGTGTAGGGAATTTCAGGCAACAGGACAATGTCAGCTCCCCCGGCAATGCCGGCATTGAGGGCAATATGACCGGCATCTCGCCCCATCACTTCTAAAATCATCACCCGAGAATGGCTAGCCGCAGTGAAATGCAGCCGATCCAGGGCCTCGGTTGCAATATTTACCGCCGTGTCAAACCCAATGGAACGCTCGGTACAGCCAAGGTCATTGTCGATGGTTTTGGGAATACCGACTAAGTTTAGACCTCCTTGCTGGGCGAGGCGACGTAGGATGGCCATGCTGCCGTCCCCCCCGATACCAATCAGGGCATCTAACCCGAGCAGATGGTAACCGTCGATAATGTCTTGGGAGCGATCGCAAGTAGATCCATCGGACAAAGGAAAATCAAACGGATTTCCCTTATTTGTAGTCCCCAGAACGGTGCCACCCGCTAGTAATAAGTTATGGGTACTCGATACATCAAATTCCACATACTCAGGTGGGCGGGCCATTAAGCCTTGGGTAGCTCGGGAAATACCGACTACCTCCCATCCATAGCCATTGGCTCGGTGCACCACCGCTCGTAAGGCGGCATTGAGACCTGCACAGTCTCCACCACTTGTCAGTAAGCCAATTTTTTTTCTGTCCCAATGCTGTCCCATAATGTTCACGCTGGCTATCAAGTCGCGCCTTTAAAGCTACAGCGTTTGAGTAATAAGTGTATGGGCCAGGGCCGTATTCTGAAAAATTATTGATAGGAAGATATAATCCGCAACTTTTTTGTATCGCATAGTTACGGTATTTGATGCTATATCAAGGATTATCAGACGTTTCACGCTAAACCCGCTACATGTCCGTACTCTAGAAAAGGCAAGTTGACCCACAAAAAACAGCGTAATTACTGATGCCAATCTCAGAATTTATTGCCAATTAATTGGTCTTTACTGAAACTTGTGAGTTTGCCATCAACCAACCTTAACAAAGCCAAAGCAACAATATTGTTTATGTAAATGCCCGTCGCCAATCTCGGCATTTCAATTTTAGGAAGATTATATTCGGCGTAATGGCAAATCAATCGGAAATACGTCTTTAGGCACGTATTGATTTGTACGGATATCAGGTCATCTTCCGGTTAGGTCTACTAACCCTTGTTAAAGCAATAAGGTTAAGGTTTTTTACTGCGGAATACGATGGCAAAAGCCATTATAAATACTGTTTTAGGCGCATTGGTTACATCTGCTGTTGTCATTGGCACAACAGCCCAGACAGTGAGTGCCCAGGGTTTTGTGGACAACTTTGCCCCCGAAAACTGGGAGTTGTTCAACAGTAGTCCAGCATTTCCAGGTATCGACAATTCAAAAATCACGATCGAGGGTGTTCCGCTAGCTCCCTTTAATGGCTCGGTAGATTTTACAAATGCACCGGATTCATTAACTTTACTGGGTAGCGATCAGGCTTCAATTTTGGATGAGTTTGGGTTGGCATGCGACACCGTTCAGCCAAACCTATTGTTTTTATGCGACACCAGCTTCACAACTGTATTTGTGACTGTGCCAGAAACCAGCATAATTTCGTTTGACTGGGACTACACCACAGCTGATACATTTGGTCCTGCCTTTGACCCCTTTGGGTTTGCTCTGGGCAATTTCCCCCCCACGTCTCTCAAGACGGATGGGGTCTTTACCGAGCTTATCGATCGCAATGGGTCTGCAACGCAATCGGGCAGCAGTTTGGTCAAGGTTGCCGCCAATCAAATCTTTGGGTTTGAAATTGGCACAGCTGATAATCGCGGGGGGCGGGCCCAGGTGACCATTAGCAATTTCCAGGTGATGGTTAAAGAACCAGACATTGTTGATCCACCCTCAGTACCGGAACCCACATCAGGTGTTGCGATCGCAATCCTGACAGGGTTGGGGTTACGCTTACGCCACAAATCTGATAACTAAAATCTGGCAACTAACGGTTGCGATTGATGTTGTGAACTATGGGCGTCAAGCTACATTAATGGCTGCCCCAGTCTCTGGATCAAACAGATGAACATGCTCCACTCGAATCCCAATGGTCAGCTGATCGCCGGGGCGAGGCACCGACTCTTCAACACCATCAAGACGCATTCGCAGTGTTTTTTCCTCCGATACATCCCCGGCAGCACCCACTCCCATGCCATCCGCCAAAGCTACCGTGAGGTATGTTTCACTCCCCAGGGCCTCAGCACGGACCACAGTAACGGCCAGATGTTTAGGGGCAGGCACTGTGAGGCGGAGGTGTTCGGGACGAATGCCCAGGGTCAACGGTTGATTGCCATAGGCCGTCAAAATCGGCTCCCAATGGCTCGGTAATGTCACTCGAAAAGCAGGATGAGTCAAGGTTAGGGGAGCCTGTACCTGTACCGTGAGAAAGTTCATCGGTGGTGAACCAATAAACGCGGCCACAAACCGATTAACCGGCGAACGATATAGCTCTAGAGGGGCAGCGATCTGCTGAATCACCCCCTGGTTCATCACAGCAATCCGGTCACCCATGGTCATGGCTTCCACCTGATCGTGGGTGACATAAATCGTGGTGGTCCCGAGCCGACGCTGCAGAGTGACAATTTGGGCACGGGTCTCGGTGCGCAGCTTCGCGTCCAAGTTAGATAGGGGTTCATCCATTAAAAACACCTGGGGATTACGGGCCATGGCCCGCCCCAAGGCTACACGCTGTTTTTGCCCACCGGAGAGTTGGCGGGGCAACCGTTTTAACAATGGCGTAATTTGCAAAATCTCTGCAATGGCTTTTACCCGTTTAGCAATGGCCTGTTCCCGCTCTGGCCAATAGTGAAACCCTGGGGGCAGTAGCCGACTCACCCCGAATAATGCTTGTTGCCAACGGGCGATTGTCGGTAAATCACCAGCGGTGCGCCGCAGACCAAAGGCCAGGTTGTCATACACGCTGAGATGGGGATAGAGGGCATAACTTTGAAACACCATGGCCACATCCCTTTGTTTGGGAGGCAAAGCGTTCACCCGCTGCTCACCGATGGTAATGGTGCCGCCAGTAATACTTTCTAACCCAGCAATCAGACGCAGTAGCGTACTTTTGCCACAGCCAGACGGTCCTACAAGCACCATAAACTCACCGTCTTCGACCTCTAGATGGATCCGCTTGAGCACCGTTGCTGACTTAGCCTCGGAGGATTGACGCGGAAATGTCTTATAAACGTTGTCTATAACAACTTCGGCCACGTTGGATTCCTAGTTAGGTATCAGGACAATTAGGCGCAGCTTAGTTAGCAACGCAATCTACAGATACCAGAATATCGGTAATAAGCTCACCGCGAGCAGGGGTAAACATGCGATCGCACGGTTGACTTCGTCCCTGCAACGGCACACGCTCGGCGGCCAAACCAGCCACTCGCTCTTCACTGGTCATGACAATAAAGTCAGCAGAGTCAGGAGCCTCTAACGATATCATCAGGCGATCGCCAGTTTGACTAAACTTAAACGACTGAGAACCAATCCCCCCTCGGCTACTGCGCTTAATCGCAGCCACCTGCATCCGTTTGGCATAGCCCTTCGTCGACATCAGCAACAGCCTGCTCTTATTGTGAATCGGCACACAGCCGACAACAGATTCGCCCTTGAGTACCCGAATAGCTTGGGTGCCCTGGGAATTTCGACTAGTATCCGGCAACTGCTCACGATCAATGGTAAATCGCAAAAGACGTCCTCCAGAAGAAGCCAGCATCAGATCCTGCTCTAAATCAGCAATCACCGCATGGGCTAAGTGGTCCCCGGGCTTGAGCTTAATTGCCACTAACCCACGTCCAGTAATCGATTCAAACTCGGTCAACGGCAACCGTTTGATTTTTCCTTGGGCGGTCACCAAAATAATCTGCTGTGTCATCACCTCATCCGTCATCAAAATAGGAGGAAGCACAGCATCCGGATCATTCCCAATGGCATCGGGCAACAAATTAACCAAAGGTTGCCCCTTAGACTGCTGTCGCTGAGCCAGGGGGATATCCCCCACCGCTAGACTAAAGGCTTTACCATCTCGAGAAAATACCAACAAATTATGGGTGGTCCATGCAAACTCCGTCTGGGTTGTCACATCATCAAGCTCAGTCAGCTTAATGGGCAGATCTTCTTGTTTGCCCTGCCGTCGCTGATAAGTTCGCGGCGACAAACGTCTGACATAGCCTTTACGAGTCAGCTCCACCACAGTTTCCTCTTCCTGGGCCTCAGCCACAAGATTAGCCAACCGTTCTTCCTCAGCCGCCCGTTCGCTAGCGGTTTGCAAACGAGTTCTACGCTTATCACCAAAGGTCTTCTTGAGCTTTCTAAGATCTTTCTTGAGGGCCTTGAGTCGTTCTTTGCGATCCGAGAGTAAACGCTCTAAGTTTTCTTTTGTCGTCGATAGCTCATCAAACTCGTTAAGCAGATTGTCTTGTTCTAAGCCGACCAAGCGCCTTAGGGGCATGGCCAAAATTGCATCGGCCTGGCGATCGCTCAACTCAAATTGTTCACTAATCTCCAGCTTTGCCGAGGAACCATCTGGCGCAGCCCGCAGAATTTCGATCACTTCATCAATGCTATCGAGGGCCGTCAACAGACCTTCGACTATATGCAGGCGTCGATCAGTTTTTTCGAGTTCGTTAGTGTACTGTCGGACTAGTGTCTCTTCACGAAAATCCAGAAAAGACTGGAGCATGTGACGCAGGGGCATCTGAATCGGCTGCCCCCCATCAAGTGCCAACATAATGGCCCCAAAATTACTTTGCAGGGGCGTCATCTTGTAGAGGGCGGCCAAAATACTGTGGGGATGAGCTTCTCGCTTCAACTCGATCACTACCCGCATGCCATCGCGATCGCTTTCATCACGAATATCCGCAATGCCATCAAGCTTGCCTTGATTGACCAGATTAGCCACCTTTTCAATCCAGCCCGCTTTGTTTACCTGATAGGGCAGTTCTGTCACCACAATGGCATTGCGACGCTGTCGTCCCTTACCTGGTTGAATTTCCTCAAAGCCAGCAATCCCTCGCACCGGAATACTGCCGCGACCAGTACGATAAGCATCGTGAATGCCTTTGGTACCCGTAATCTCCCCTCCCGTCGGGAAATCTGGACCAGGAATCAGCTTAAACAGTGCTTCATCTGAAATCGTGGGCCGATCAATAATCGCGATCAAACCATCAATGATCTCTCCCAAATTATGGGGAGGAATGTTCGTTGCCATCCCCACCGCAATACCAGAACTGCCATTGAGCAATAAATTAGGCAGTTGGGCTGGCAATACCGTTGGTTCTTGCTGAGAGCTATCAAAGTTATCAATAAAATCGACAGTGGCTTCGCTGATTTCACCCAGTAAAGACTCATGGCTTACAGAGGCCAACCGCGTTTCTGTATAACGCATGGCCGCTGGGGGATCATTATCCACTGACCCAAAGTTTCCATGGCCATCTAGCAGCGGATAGCGAGTCGAAAAATCCTGAACCATACGCACTAGCGCATCATAAACCGCCTGATCGCCATGGGGATGATATTTACCCAGCACATCCCCAACTACACGGGCACATTTGCGGAAGGGCCGGTCGGGTGTCAAACCCAATTCGTGCATTGCATAAAGGATGCGCCGATGCACTGGTTTCAGGCCATCACGCACGTCTGGCAAGGCCCGCCCCACAATTACGCTCATGGCATATTCCAGATATGATCGTTGCACCTCTGTATGAAGAGAAGTGACAACAATTTGCTCATCCGAAAACGCATTTAGCTGGTTTGCCATGATTTCGTATCCTTGAAAGCCGTCCTAAAGACAGTAATTAGCCTTACCAATGCTGTACCTTATACACAAGCGTTATGGATCCGCAATAGTTCAAATCCAAATCGATCAAGAATTCAATAGACTTGATAACGCCTGCGTCACTGGGTCAGTGTTTTTTCAACAAGCCCTGAATTGACCTATTGAACCCAGGTCAATGACCAACAACGGCTATAGTAACTTTGCTGTGTTAACAAAACCGCCTATGAAAACAGTTTTAATTGTGGAAGACGACATGATCAACGCACGCGTTTTCTCCAAGATTTTGACGAAGCGCGGCGGCTTAGCGGTCAAACATACAGAAAACGTGGATGAAGTCATACAGATTGCAGAAAGCGGTGAAATAGACGTTATTTTAATGGATGTTTCCCTATCCCATAGTGTTTATCAAGGGAAACCGGTAGATGGCATCCGTATCACCCAAATGCTGAAAGCAAATAGTAGCACTGCAGCCTTACCAATTATCTTGGTGACAGCCCATGCTATGGATGGCGATCGCGAAAACTTTTTACAGCAAAGCGGAGCCGATGGCTATATCTCTAAACCCATTGTTGACCACCAAAAATTTGTGGACGATGTTAAGGCTATGATCAGCGATTAGCCATAGCAGATGCAATCAGTCAAAAAAATTAAACCTCTATAGAACAATTAAGTTAGATCAAATATACTACCTAAATGCCTAGGTAGTATATTTATTGGAGGATCTAAATTGTTGGTTTAAGTCAGGCTTCGTCTACAGTCCAGCCAGAACCTCTTGGATTCCGGGTGTACCGAACATAGCTTCTGTTGCGCTCAGTAAACGATCACCCCAAAGATTCTCTTCAAGGAACGCCAAGTCAGCATAGCGACTGTCACGCTCCAGTGCTGCAGTGGCCGATTCAATAGCAGCAGGGCGATTGATATTGGCAGCATAACGAGCAACGGCAATGGCCAATGTCGGCTCGGGCTCTTCATCAGAAAGAGTCAGAGAGCGCTCCCATTGCTCAATAGCAGGTTCTAATTGCCCCATTTCATACAGAACCAGACCAATATTGTTAACCGCTGGCCAGAAAGACTCGTTAAAGCTAATGGCAGATTCATACTGCTCAATAGCTTTATCATAACGGTTAAGTTTGTAATAGGCATTGCCTAAATCAAAGTGAGCTCCGGGATTGCCGGGTTCTAAACTCAGCCCCTTCTCTAGGGAGTTAGACGCCTGGAGATACTTTCCTTCACTAAAGTAGGCGGACCCTAGGGTAAACCAAATAACGGGATCGTCGTTGCTGATGGATTTGGCAGTTTCTAAGGCAGTCACCGCTGCAGCACTGTCGCCAACCTGGAGGTGCAAGCTTCCCATCAACGCCAGAATTTGCGGGTCCTGGGGCGCAAGCTGAGCGGCCAGTTGAATCCGCGCCAAGGCTTCCTCGTATTGCTGGAACTGAGCCAGCTGAGCCGCCTCCTGAGCCAAGGTGAGCCCCGTTGCTGTCAGCCGTTCTTCATCTAGGGGGAGCGTATAGGGCAGCAGGGCTTGGGCCTCTACAGCCTGTGCCGTCCAGCCACAACCAAACAAAGCCAGAAGTGCCGCTAGGGCAGGGCGAGTAAGCCGAGATATGAGCTGATTCATAGGAAGTGGACGGATGGTTAAATATTAGGAAATGATCCGGGAGGTGCGCTCAGTACGATTGCATAGCAATCAAGCCAAGTGTGTGGTGGGAGCTGCCTTTGGTTGACTTCGTCTACTGAGACTAGTTATCAGTATAGATACACCACCCACAGCGTTTATCAGCAATTTGATAAATTTATGAGAAGCCATGTCCAGGTAGAAAGTATCTAGACTAAAACCGTGTTTCAAACTCTAGCAAAACTCGATTGCGATCGTCGAAATTAGTGGTGCCACGGATGGAAAATTCGTCACTCAGGCGATATTGCACGTTAAATTCTGCAGGGGTGCTATCGGTCAAAATTTTCAACAGTGATAGGGTGATGTTATCAGTCACATCAAATCCCACTTCAGTGGCAACATCTAGGGCAGAACCACTATTTTCCTCGTTGGAGAATCGAGAAGCACCAGTTACAGGAAACAGACGGAATTCACTCAGGTTGAGTCTGCTGATCACAAAATCCTGCACAGTATTTAGCAACGCTCCTCCAAAGAAGTTAATCACCCCTTGCCCCGACTGTAATGCAGCAATATAGCTACCGCTAAGTAAATTAACAATTTCCTGTCTAGAGCGAGGGGGGGAACTAGAAAATTCAATCACTGAATCACTGATGTCTGAGAGGAATAAACTTTCGAGGAGGTTACTGGCACTGCCTTGATAGGTAGCTCGTATACGAATCGTTTCGATGCCCGCAGTGCCCTGGAAGGGATCGACAGACGTATCGGCCACTTCTGAGGAGGCAAATGCTGTTGCTTCTACCCCAGGACTCAGCTGTTGGGTTTCGGTCACCGAGGTACGCAATCGTATATCCAGGAGTGGATCAGCGATCCCTCGCTCCGGCACAAATCGCGCCACGTTATCACGACCGGCTAATCGGAATGTGGTGGTTAAGAGATTAATGCGGCCAGACCGTAACCGAATAGTTCCTTCGGGTTCAATGGCTCGAAATGGTCTGAGGGGACCGGTAACGCGCAAATCTCCTTGGGCAACTACATTCAGTAAATTACTTTGTTGGATCTGGATGTTTCTCGCCAACGTAAGTTTGAGATTTTCAAACCGAGGAATAAAGTTGGAGATTTGTTCTGGTTCTGATGTGGGCGCGGCGTCACCCCCTTCAGGTAAAAACAAACGACCGTTAGCAAGCTCTACCACACCACCTAACTGAGGCCCACCTAATAAGAGGCTGCCACCGACGACCACTTGGCCGTTAACGCCTCCTTCATAAATACCCCGCAGGTCTAGATCGATGTCGTCCAGGGTAAACGTCAGGGCACCAGAGGGATGCATTGGAATAGCAGCATCGGCAATGGGAGGATTTGTAACAGCAGGTGTGGCATCGTTGTCCTCGGCGACATCGCTTGGGTCGTCAGCTCCTAAAAGGGCCAGCTCGGCGCTATCGATAATAAAAGGAAATGATAGGGGGAAGCTCCCTGCGGCCTGTAGCCGACCGTTACCGTACTGTCCTTGCAACTCCAGCACATTGATCTGATTGTTTTCAAAAACAACGCTTCCGTTAAAGTCTGTGAGGGGATCGGGTAGCAATGGCGATCGCAACACCGCCTCTCGCACATTCATCGAACCGCTGATGGTGGGTCGACTCAATCGCCCCCCCACCTCAAGGGAGACTTGCCCCTTGCCAGACTCCCATATCACCTGATTGTTGAGAACATTGAGCAGAGCTAATCCCTCATCAGCCACATCCAGGGTCAATGCAATCCGATCATCAGCGGGTTGCACGGTCATAAAGTCAAAGGCATAGGGAATATCTCCCACCAGGGTCAGGGGCTGGGGATTATCGACTTGTAGCAACTCACCTTGCAACAGCAGGCGAGCATTTTCATATAGGAATAGGCTTTCCGCCTGCTCAATGGGTTGCTCGTTAATGCTGCCATCGGTCAGGACAACATCCCCTCGCAACGTTGGATTGCCCAAACCGCCACTAAAGTTTGCGATCGAATCCAATCGCCCCTCTAGCCCCACTGGCAAATTGAAAATATCACGCACCGCTGCCACCGGCAGGTCCTCAGCCACCAACTGCAGACTGGATGCATCTTCTTCCACCAGCGATAGGTTACCGGCCAAGTTAACAAATGCCTGACGTGGATTCCCTTCTCCGTCCGGTGGCAAAGCGGTCTCTAAACGCACAGGCTGTAGCGTTAGGTTGCCATTGGCCAGCTGCCCCCGCGCCACCACCCGATCGGCCACAAAGTCCCTGGTCCAAGTCCAGGAACGACCGTCAACGTCAAACATAATTTCGGGAATTTCCTGGGGGCGACCGCTGAGGCGAACAGTCGCATCAAATCGTCCTTCCAGCTCATCTAGGGGCGGAATCGGGTTCTGCGCCTCAGCCAGAGCCTCCTGCTCCTGAATATCTTGAATTTCCGCCAACCGACGGATTTGGTCTAATAATGCTGCTTCGGTATTACCCGTCGCCTGGGTAGCTAATACCTGTGGAATCTCTTCAGGAGACGGCTGATTTTCTACCCACGTTGGAGCCTGAAATGTTTGGATTAAATCATCCAGGTCTGTAATCGCAAGGGCCGTGAATACGTCCTTGATATCACCATTTTCGACAGAAACATTTGCATTGTAAGCCAGGGTATCCAGCTGCACATTGCCATTGAAGCGATAGATACTGTCAGCCACATCCGGAGCGCCACAGTAGGAGGGCAATGCCTGACCATTGAGCCGATTGGAGCATGGGTTGAAAATGAGCTCACCCCGTTCCACAAAGACCCGCCGATCCCGATAGGCCAATTGCCCCGTAAGCTGTTGAGCATTGAGATACCCCACCCCTGGCTGAGCAATAAAGACATCGCCCACCAGGGTTTGACGATTCAAGTCGACGACCCATTCACCCCGGGAAGACAGGGTGCCCTTAAGGCCTCCCCCCAGACGCTCTACCGCTGGTAAGCCTAAGGCCTGCAGCGGCAGATCCTGTAGTGTGGCCCGTAAAATATCTCCCTCGGTGCGGCCAGAGGCTTGGGCCCCTTGCCAGCTGACATCAAAGTTTATATTTCGGGGAGCTTGAAAATTAACCGCAATGCCATCGGCTAGACCATCGGGGCTGGCTGGCCCCGTTTGGCTATCTAAATCCACCATCAGTCCTGATGGACCCTGGTAGCTGACCGGCCCCAATAGCACTGGATCAAAGGCGACCTGATTGACGGCAAAATCTTCCAGTAGAAGGGTACCGCTAAACTGGGGGTTATCGAGGGTGCCCACTAACCGTCCGTCTGATAATGAAGCAAAACCGGATAAGGGGACAGGGACAGGCAGTAGTGCCAACGGATAGCGCTGGGCGTCTAAATCTAACTCAAACCCACGAATCCCCTGATACTGATTGCCTTCAAACTGGGGAGAAATTACCCCCCGTGCCTGGAGCTGATCACTATTAGCGTCTTCAATGAGCAGGTCTTGGCCGGTCCAGGCAAAGCGACTGGTGAGGGGCGCGTCTAACCCGGCTAGCTGCGGCGAGAATCCGGCCAGGCCCGCGGAGAAACTTAAATCGCCACGCCCGCGCAGATCTGCCAGGGTACGCGCGTTGACATCCCCCGATAAGGTTACAGTGCCGCTGGTGGTGCCCCCTAGCTGTGCTGCAAACTGACTGAGGCCAATGGTGTTGAGGTTGGCATCGGTTTGCCAGCGACCGTTTACCAGCTCTGCATTGCCCTGTACTGACCCATCGGCCAACTGCAGATTGTAGTCTCCCATGGCCAGCAGGTTTTCCAGGGAAGCCCCTTGAACCGGACCTGCCAGGGCAACATCGGCATTGAGATTACCCGCGAGAGCCTGGGCAATGCCCAATGCCTGTAAATCGATATTATTAGCGGCGATATTGGCCTGCCAGCTATCTGTCCCGACGTCACCGCTACCGGTTAGAGTACCTGCACCCACCTGCACCAATGCCTGGGGAATGGAGAAACCGCCATCGGCAAACACTGCCGTGGCATTGGCTGGATAAACCTGACCGCCATAGGCAAGGGTGGGGGCCTGGACATTAACTCGGGCTTCTAAGGCAGCAATGGGACCGGTAACTGTTGCTGTCGCAACAATCGCGCCCAGGGTGACTGGCAGTTGCTCAACATCATAGAGCGCAACAATCGCATCCCCTGGCACATTCGTCGCCGTAGCCTCAAAGTCCAACTCTGGTGGGCCATCGGGTAAATTTGCCAGATTCAAAACACCACTACCCGTGACTTGCCCCCCAAGCTCGGGGGTGGCACTAATTTGAGCCACCGTCACCGTGTTTAATAAATTTTCAATGCGATCGCTTTCTAGCACCACATCAGCATTGACATCATTCAGCACCAGTCGATCAACGGTGACTGGGCCATCAGCCACAACCCTGGCAGAGAGTTGGGGCTGCAAAATTGGCCCCGTAATCGCGATGTTGCTGTCAAAAACACCGCTTAGAGCAATGGGCGACTCCACCTCAGAACGCTCTAACAGCTGTTCAAGGTCCACATCTGCAACCTGGGCAGTCAGGTCATAGTCGCCATTCCAGTCAACGGTACCCGTGGCCGTAGCCACCAAGTCTTCATAGTTTCCCCTGGCGCTGTCAACCGTAATCGTAGTGCCCTTAAATCGAGCTTCAGCATCGATATCCTCGATAGTATTACCCCAGGGGCCCGTATTTGGCAGGGATGTCAGCTGTAGCTGACCATTATCAAGGCTACCGGCTCCATCCACGGTTACCGGTTGGTCTGGCAAGAATGAAACGGTCCAGTTACCGCTAACCCGGCCAGCCGTCGCTGCCAGGGGCAAATTCTGTTGTCCTAACGTGGGCAACAGAAAGGCCAAACCCGTCTCAGCAGCGACTCCTTGAGCATTGACATTCAGCCTAATTTCTTGCTGTATAGGCTGTTCATCATTCCCAGAAGGTGTCGGCACTACAGCACCAGTGATTTCTAAATCACCCTCGTTGGGCGGTGTGATGGTGGCTACAAACTCTATTCGTTGTGCCTCCTGGCCATTAACGTCCACTGGCTCAATCGCCACAGTGCCATTAAGATCGACCAACGTTAACGGTGTCGGCTCTGCCCCATCCGCTGGTAAGGGGACCACAGTGATTTGGCTATCTACCAAATCAATATCATCCATCCGCACCTTGATTAGCGGATCTTCCACCGGTTCAAATGTGGGTACATCAATGCCTAGCCAGCCATCATCCGGGTGCTGCTCCACATAGCCCTCGGCCCCGACTAACCTGAGGTCAATCTCTAGCTCCCGTTGGAATAGCACCTGCAGTGGATTAAATCCCACATCTACAGTCTGCGCCGTCGCATAGGTGGGATCGGTTTCCGTAGCATTTAATTTAGAAGGCCCTACCCGTAAACCATTCCAAGAGAGGCCCTGTAGGTCACCGAGTTCTAATTCACGTTCTAAAAGAGTGGAGAGTCGCCGTTCCAATAGCGGCGTTAATCCTCTATTGATAAAAACCCAAGCCCCTATGGCGGCAGCGGTGCCAAGTATGAGGGTACCTGCCCCTAGGGTAATGGCTACTTTTTTCCAAAATAGCCGCCCTTTAGGAGGTCTATCTGTATTAGGCGAAGTCATGGGGGCATGGAACTACGTGCGCGACTACTCTAACAAACTTCCATCAAGGATTTTTGTAAGATTTGAAGTGAAACCAGGGATGAAGCTGCGGCAACCTTTAGTCGTTGCCGCAGCCGGTTAGAGATGTTGCCAAGGTTTTAGCTATTTCCTGGCCAGCCAAATAACCTTTTTCTAAAAAATTTTTATTTTGCCTTTATTTATCTTTTGTGAACCGATCTGAAGGGTCTGCTCGATTTCACTCTAACCAACGCCAATGGCTAAACCGTCACTTCGGGGGTCACAGGCCCCAAAAAGACGGGTCTTCTGCACCTGAATCATGTGGGCATGGCCCATGGCTTCGGACCAATTCGCCTCGATTTGAAGCTGATGTTTGCGCTGGCGTAGCCCATGGCAAATGTCATCACTAATACGTCCTTCTAACGCCAGTCGAGCAGACGTTTCACCCCAGGTACGGCCCCAACGCCAGCGGGGCATATTGATGGCAGTTTGAATATCGACGCCCAGATCTAAGACACGGGTAAGCAGGGCAACTTGGGTTTGAGGCTGACCTTCCCCACCCATGGTCCCAAAAACCAGGTGAGGTCGTTCATGTTGCAAAGCCATCCCAGGAATCAATGTCTGGAGGGGGCGTTTACCAGGAGCTACTCCATTGGCATGGTTTGGATCAGGGGAAAAGATAGCACCTCGATTGTTAAGCACAAAGCCTAGCTCTGGGGGCGCAACGCCACAGCCATAGTCAAAATATAAACTTTGCAGCCAGGAAACAGCGTTACCGTAGCGATCTACAACCGCTGCATAGATAGTATCGCCCCCCTTTGGCAAGGGGTTTTCAACTCGGGCCTGGGATAAATTAATTTGAGTTCTTAGCCGATCGGCATAGGCCTTTGAGGCTAACTGCTCTAGTGGGACATGGGTAAATGAGGGATCGCCAATCCAACGGTCACGATCGCAAAACGCCAGCTTAGTCGCTTCCACCATCAGATGGTAATAGCTGACCTCATCCAAATTAGCGATGTCGTAGGGCTCAATTAAATTCAGAATCTGCAACACTGACAGCCCCTGAGTATTGGGGGGCAGCTGATAGATGGTATGGTCTCGATAGGTGGTCGTCATCGGCTCCACCCAGTCGCTCTGGTGATTGGCAAAATCTCCCAAGCTCAGGGGACTCCCCAGGGGCGCAACATAATCAACAATGGCGCGGGCAATAGGCCCACGATAAAAAGCATCCACACCATCCCTAGCCAGGGTTTCCAGTACCTGTGCTAATGCTGGATTTTTAACCGTGCAACCAGGACGTTGTTCAGGGGCCAAAAATGTGGCTGCTGCCCCAGCGTCCCTAATCAATAGGTCTCGATCTTTCCGAGTCCAGCGAAACTGGGATGACGACAGCGGGTAGCCCGTTTGGGCCAGCTCTATAGCAGGCTTCAGCAGAGATGCCCAGGGCCACTGCCCAAACCGTTGATGGGCCTCCCACCAAGCATCAACAGCTCCAGGTACCGTTATGGCAGCGGCGGCCCCTCGCTGCGAGAGCACCATGGGCTTATTCAAGCAGGCAGCCGAACGACCTGATCCATTCAAGCCGTTTACCTGCCGAGTGGACGCATCATAAATCAACCACAGACCGTCCCCACCCAGACCATTCATGTGGGGATAGGTAACTGACAGGGCAGCACTGACAGCAATGGCTGCATCGACAGCATTGCCACCCTGCTGCAAAATTGTCTCACCAGCTTTGGCGGCAACCGTGTGGGGTGAAACCACCATGCCGTGGAGAAACTGTTTACGATTTACCGCAACCGGTTCATGGGGGATTTTGACCATAGCGAAGAGGGTTGGCAGTATCCATCCTACGCCCCATAACAATTCACTATCCTGTAGCCCTTAGGCATAGATATGCTTAAGGGCATAGATATCTTAACAATCAGTCAGCTATGGATTCGGACCAATTGCAGTATTAAGTACTGCAACTTTGCATTCTAATCATTTAACCCAATCGATAACCAAACCCACGCACAGTCTTCAAGTACTTAGGCTTACTTGGATCTTCTTCCAATTTTTCGCGCAACCAACGGATGTGCACATCCACTGTCTTGTTATCCCCCATAAAGTCATACCCCCAGACACGATCAATAATCTGATCTCGGGACCACACCCGACGAGGTCGTCCCATAAACAGCTCTAGGATTTTGAATTCTTTTGGCGACAAGTTAAGTTCAACATCGTTGAGAAATGCCCTGCACTCATTGGGATGTAGCGTAATACCCTCAAAGCGCAGTGCGGAACTATCTTCTGACTTAGCCGTAGATTGATAGCGGCGCAGCAAAGCCCGACATCTAGCAATCAGCTCACGCATGCCAAATGGCTTAGACAGGTAGTCATCGGCACCCACTTCTAAACCGACAACGCGATCCATTTCTGTCCCCTTGGCACTGAGGATCAAAATGGGCACATTCAGACCTCGATGCCGTACCAATCGACAAAGATCTAATCCATTCATTCCTGGCAACATCAGATCCAAAATCACCAGACTGATGTCTGGAATTGCATCTTTGCTACCATCAGCCGAACCCAGTAATTTCTCTAACGCTGTTGGGCCGTCTGCGGCAACGACAATTTCAAATCCTTCTTCAGCTAAGGCCAGCGCTACTGTCTCTCTGATCAGCTCTTCGTCTTCAACGACTAACACTCTACCTAAACCTACCCGCAGCGAGGACTGGATAGGAGCTAGCCCGCTAGAAACCATGGCCATACATGTCGCCTTAATTACCTCTAGGTTGGATTCTATCAGGGATATTGCAAGGAAGACCCCTGTTTGAACTGATCATTTTCAGTAAATTTGACTACACGTCGAGTTGTGTAGGGGAAACTCCACAAGCTATAAACCAGTCTTCCACCTCTGTTAACTTGACCCATAAATCATTCTGGAGCGTTAACTAAATTTTTATCTTCTCGAAATTTTTCTATTAACTTCGTTTACAAACACAGACAAAGTTAATAGAGATTTTCATGACAAAACTTAAGCAATGGCTACGTCATTGCCCGATCAATATCAAGTAAATCCATCAAGATTGACGATGTTTAGGGCCATTGATGGGTAGCGCGCCCGTACAACTCTGTGAGGGTTCTAAATTGATGGCATACAGTGGGATTCAACATGGCAGCATCAAACCGCCACTCCCAGTTACCTTCGGCGAGTCCTGGGGTATTCATGCGGGCTTCGGAGCCTAGACCGAGTAAATCTTGCAGGGGAACGATAGATAGAGTAGCCACAGAAGACAGGGCCAAACGAATCATCGCCCAATGCACTGATTCCGGGGCCACACCACCCACAAAGTCGATCAGGCGTTGTTTTTCATAATCATTGGCCTTGCTATACCAACCAACGGTGGTGTCATTGTCGTGGGTGCCTGTGTAAATAACAAAATTGCGATCGCAATTAAATGGCAAATACGGATTACGATGGTCCGAGCCAAAGGCAAACTGGAGAATCTTCATGCCTGGGAAACCAAACTTATCCCGCAGAGCTTCTACTTCAGGGGTGATGATGCCAAGATCTTCTGCTAAAAACGGTAGCTTACCCAATACTTCTTCCACCCGTTCAAACAGCGGCACACCGGGTGCTTCAACCCACTGACCATTCATCGCGGTTTCTTCACCTTCAGGCACCGCCCAATAGGACTCAAACCCACGAAAATGATCAATGCGAATCTGATCCACATAGGATAGGGACGTTTTAATTCGTTTAAGCCACCAATCAAACTGGGTTTCTTCTAGCTCTTCCCAGTTATAGGTGGGGTTCCCCCACAGCTGACCGGTTTCACTAAAATAATCCGGCGGCACCCCTGCCATCTGAGACGGCAGCAGTGTCTCAGGGTCCACCATAAAGTTCTCGGGGAATGCCCATACATCCGCACTATCGTGGGCCACATATATCGGCATATCGCCAATAATCTGAATCTGTCGCTCATTAGCATAGGCTTTGAGGGCAAACCACTGGCGACAGAACTCAAACTGGAAAAACTTCTGCAAAAAGATGGCATCCGCCAACTTAGTTCGCCACAGGTCTAACGCTTCTGGTTCCCGCTTAGCAATTGCCCGGTCCCAATCAGTCCAGCTGGCCCCCTGATTGGCATCCTTCAGCGCCATAAACAGACTGTAATCCTCTAGCCAAAAGGCCTGGGCCTGACAAAACTCCTGAAACTCTTGAGGCTCCTTCATCTGGAATTTTTGAGCCGCTTTCTTTAGTAATTCCAGCTTATGGGGAATCACTTTGTGATATTCCACCCGCTCAGCGGAAAACTCAGGCACCTCTCCCAGATCAGCTTTCTCCAATAGCCCCTGCTCTGCTAATTCATCTAAGCTAATCAACAAAGGATTACCGGCCATGGCCGAATAGCACATGTAGGGAGAGTTACCGTGGCCCGTTGGTCCTAGGGGCAAAATTTGCCAAAGCTGCTGTTTAGTTTCCACTAAAAAATCCACAAAACCATAGGCCGCTTGTCCCAAATCTCCAATGCCATAACGACTGGGTAGCGACGTGGGGTGCAACAAAATACCACTAGCTCGGGTGAATGCCATGACGAAGGGTGAAGAATAAAGGGTACTGGGTTAGTTGAAGGGCAATGCCCACTGTTTTATAAAGGCATGGATGTAAAGACAGGGAGTCGCACAGCCGTTCTTCACCAAAGCAAAGTCTAAGAGCTTAAGCTTTGACAATGTCTTGGCCTTAATCCAAGCCAATTGACTTTAGCATGGTTATTTGATGCAAGACCGTCCTGTTAAGAACACCTGTTAGCGACCCTATGGCCTATCGCAATCCCGCTCCCACTGTCGACATCATTATTGAATTAATCGATCGACCAAATCGTCCGATTATTTTGATTGAGCGGTTGAACCCACCATTGGGTTGGGCAATTCCCGGTGGTTTTGTGGACTACGGCGAGTCGGTGGAAACAGCAGCAATTCGCGAGGCGAAAGAGGAAATTGGGTTAGATATCAAGCTACTAGAGCAATTTCATGTGTATTCTGACCCCAGCCGGGACCAACGTAAACACACCATTAGTATTGTTTTCTTAGCGACAGCTACTGGAGAACCCACTGCGGGGGACGATGCCAAAAACTTTAAGGTGTTCGATCTATGGGAGCTGCCTGATAGTCTCTGCTTTGATCAT
Source organism: Leptothoe sp. LEGE 181152 (assembly GCF_032906605.1). Taxonomy (NCBI): domain Bacteria; kingdom Bacillati; phylum Cyanobacteriota; class Cyanophyceae; order Nodosilineales; family Cymatolegaceae; genus Leptothoe; species Leptothoe sp. LEGE 181152. The sequence continues at coordinate 296,401 of NZ_JASATU010000065.1, read as the reverse complement.
GACAAGATTCTGCAGGACTATTGGCATTATCGCCATTATGGAAAACGACCGTGCTAAGGCTATTGGCATTATCGCCATTATGGAAAACGACCATACTAGGACTAAAGCTATGGCAGAGTCGTCTTTTGAAGCATTGCGGCTAAATCAAGTACGTCAATTTATAAGTTAACCGTGATCTTACGTAGAATCGAACGCATTATAGTATCGTAACCCTTAACCCTGAATGGAGCCAGAACTAATGACCCACAGGATTTGTCAACGTACTGCTGTGCAATTTTGTAATTAGACAATGCGTCCCCGGACTGACATTTTGGCAATTTTCTCCACATTTATCCAGTTCGAGGGAGATCGGTTTGATGCATGGGTATCTGAGCCACGCCTGGCCAGAAACATGCAACAGCAACTGCTTCAAAATAGACCATTGGAGCATTCAGAAAAGGATTGGGTCCTATATTGGTATCGACTCAGAGAGGAGACTCCTGACGCCACCAAACATCTATGGGCCTATTTGCAAGAACCCTGCTATTGGGCAGCCGATCATGTGACCCGTCGGTTTCCCATGGTTCAGTGCTCCCTTGCAGATGGCTTTCAGATTGCGATCGCACACGTTGATCGAATTCTCAATGGCTACAATCCTGACTACAGCAGCAATCTCAGAGCCTATGCCCGCACTGCATTTGGCAACTGCCTTAGAGACCAACTGCGCCAGCAACAAGCCATTAACATCAGTAGCGACTGGGGATTATTACGCAGACTGAGTCAAACGCAGTTAAAAAACTCCCTACAGTCAGCCGGATACATCCACTTAGACCCCTTAATCTTGATCTGGAAATGTTTTAAAGATGTTTGCATCCCTGAGCCAGGGCGGTTGGTTCGCGGATTACAGCCTCCAAACAAAGAACAATTACAGGCCATCTCTGCACGCTATAACCAACTTCGTTACAATCTGATCCCTAACTCTAACGGTGTAGATATAAGTATAGATGTTGGTACTAAAGAACTCTTGAGAGAGCTCACCCAGTTAGCTGCGATCGCGAGATCTTATTTGACACCTTCTATAACATCCCTCAATCAACCTCAATATGATGACTCCGGTGAAGAACAGCTAGATGCTTTACAGACCCATGACACTCCAATGACAGAGCTACTCGCTACTGAAGACTATAAAGAACAGCAACTACGTGCACAGCAAATTGGAGCCATCTTGAAAAATGAAGTGGCAAATTTAGATGCACCTAGTCAAACATTGTTAACCTTGTATTATCAGCAAGCACTTACCCAGAATGATATTGCCAATCAGCTAGATATCAAGCAATATCAAGTATCTCGTAAGCTTAGTCGAATCCGTCAACGCTTACTTCTCAGTGTTACAACCTGGAGTCAAGAAACCTTGCATATCCCCAATGAAGCTACCGTACTAGCTAGTGTTAGTGAGGTAATACATGAGTGGTTGCAGCGTCACTATTCCCCAGAGTTACCAAAGGTATTGGAATGAGCGTGTTATTTGACAATCCCGTACAGCCTGTTCTGGAAGTACCAACCGACCCGATCAAGTGGCAGCATAGTACGTCCATTTCCGATCCAGCTGCTCGCTGGCGTATCTATTTACACTCTTTGGGGCTAGAGGCACTCATGTCATGGTTCCAGGAAGAATTTGACCAAGCTGTGGGTTCATGGCCCCATGCAGCCCCCTTTGACATCTGGCATGTTGTCGAGGGCTTACCTCTATCACTGGGCAACAACCGAATTGTGGTAATTCTTGCCGAAACAATCGATGCAGCGGAATTAAGAGTACCTCAAGAATGGGTTGATCTACCTGGCTGGTCTGCAGATTATTACATTGCTGCCTACGTTGATGTTGATGAGCAACACCTGGTGTTGTGGGGCTACACGACCTACGGACAGCTTCAATTTAAGAGTGACTACGACCCTGCTGAACGTGTCTACCGCCTTAAGGAGATAGATTTAGTACAGGATTTTTCTACCTTTTGGGTCGCCCAGCAAATGGAACAAGTCCAATCTAGTCCAATAGATATGCTGCCTGAGTTATCCGCCACTCAAGCGGAAAGCCTAGTGCAACAATTAGCGCATGTACCTGACCCTAGGCTAGCAATCAGTTTTAGCCAGTGGGGGGCATTGTTTAGCAACGACCAGTGGCGACAGGCTCTATATATCAAGAGACAAAATGCCACTACCGTCAGCATCGAAGACTGGCTAGAAAATATCTTTGAGCAAGGCTGGAAAAGTTTAGATGTGTTACTTCCTCAGTCTCAAATATCGAGGTTACGCTCAGATGCTGACGGAACAGCTGTTCTCACCTGTGGCAAAAAGATCTTTCTGAATACTGCTCCCGATGATCTGTTGCTGATGTTTAGTGTGGATATTGAGGCCAACAAACGTCGTAATATTCGGATTCAGCTTTATCCATCTAGCGACACCATCTTGCCTAACAATGTCATGCTCGCCTTAGAGCTATCAGAAACTGGGGAACTGCTAAAAAGTGTAAAAGCTGGGGCGCATGATGATTACATCCAGATTCCTCCGTTTCGTTGTTCAGCCGGTCAACGACTGAGGGTTCATATCCAGCTTGCCGAAAGTACCTGTCAAGAAGACTTCATTAGCTAAACGGTTATCAAAGATAGACAGTCTCTTAATGCCATCAAGTTAGTTGGGGATAACAAATCACTTAGCTCCCCCCCCTGACCGCAATAACTTTATTTTACATGGCCTCACAAAAGCGTTAACTATACTGTCCTGTCATCCCATAATCAGACTAGTAAGCCTACAAAATAGGCATCAAGTTTAGGGAACAGTCCATGAAACCTATTTTGACGAAAGGGCAGTTAATCACCTGGAAAGAAGGCAGAGGCTTTGGCTTTATCAAAGCCCATCATGGAGGTAAAAACGTATTCCTCCATATCAGTGCGCTTCCAGAAAATAGTCCTCACCCTAAGGTGGGCGATACTATTTTGTATCAGCGAGTTATCACTCCAAAAGGAAAAGTCCGGGCGGCGAAAGCATCCATCGCAGGCATCAAACCTAAATCACCAAAACCCAGTTTCCCTAAGCAAAAAAAACGTGGGCGAATTCAAACTATGGTCGGCGTGATTATGCTATCTGCCATGGCTCTGATCATTCTGGAGTTTAGGTCCAGCCGTTCTCCTGGCCTGATTACTGCCATTACCAAACCAGGTTGCACCATTAAAGGTAACATCTCCATCAATACGGGCAAAAAGATTTATCACCTACCAAATATGGCAGATTATCAAACAACCGTAATCAGTCCAGAACAGGGTGAAAAGTGGTTTTGTACAGAGGCAGAAGCTATGGAAAAGGGCTGGAGTAAAGCCTCTAAATAATTTTAACCAACTGCGCCTCAAAGTTAGCTAGTCACATCAGTAATCACTCCTACAGAAAATCGACGTCTATATTCACTGGGTTGCAGCCCGATCAACCGATAAAAGACTTTACGAAACGCACCCTGATCTTCATACCCAACTTTCCAGGCGATTTCACTAAACGAGGCTTGAGAAAACTCTAGCAGTTCTCTCGCTTTACCTACCCGCAAAGCCTGGAGATATTCAATGGGTTTCATGCCAGTCGCTTTTTTGAAACGACGTAAAAATGTGCGTTCCCCCAATACGGCCACAGTCGTCATATCAGCAATAGATATGGATTCACTGTAATGGGCTTGAAGCCAATGCTGTACTCGCAATATCGCCTCATCACCATGGTAGAACTGAGGCGCAAACTTGCTATAAAACCGTTGTTCTCGACCGTTAGGATCAATAAGAAAAAACTGGGCCACCTCTAGCATTACTGAAGGGCCTAAAAATCGGTCAATCAGACGCAAGCCCAAATCAATCCAAGCCGTCACACCTCCTGCGGTGATGATATCGCCATCCTCAATTACCATCTGCTCGGTCCGCACTCGCACCTTAGGAAATTGAGTTGCCAGCACCTCTTTCAAAGCCCAATGGGTGGTAGCAGGTCGGCCATCTAGCAAGCCAGTACGAGCCAGTACAAAGGCCGCTGTACAAATAGAACAAATGACAGCTCCTCCGTCATGTTGTGTTTTTAACCAGTCCAATAGCACAACGTCTGGCTCATCTGTTCCTTGGCTTTCAAGATTAGGGGGAATAATGACTACCGTTAGTTGATTTGGGCAGTCAGTATTATCCAGAACCTCTACGGATCCTGACTTCGGGGCTAGCTGCCAACGGCTGACTGACAATGGTTCCACAGTTCGTGGGGTATGCTCCATCGCTATCCGATTAGCTGTAAAAAACAGGTCCGTCAGACCATAAACCGCTGACAGCTGTGCACCAGGATACATCAGGAGACCAATCGTTATCTGCTGAACCATAGGTTGTCAGAAATGACATCAAATAAGTCGATTTTGACACTGTTTTTCCAGTTTGAGTATCACTAACCTGGGTAATGTATACCGGCAAAGGAATCCAAACAATGAACCAGGTCCCTCAAAATTCAACCTTGTTAACAGCTGTCAATGAAGCTAGTTCAAGATGGAAAATGGCATTTAACACAGGTGATGCCGCAGGCTGCACAGCTCAATATGAGGCATCTGCCATCATGCAGGCTATTCCCTTCGGTACTTTTACAGGGCACGCTGAGATCCAAGCATTTTGGCAACAACTGATTGATGATGGTTTTTCTGATGTGGAGTACATCGAACCTAAGATCGAAGTCCTGGATGCAACAACAGCTGTTTTATCTTCGAAATGGAAGATGAACAAGGCCCATGGAGTGATTCATAAAGAGCTATGGGTTTTGCAGGCTGATGGTACTGCTAAGCTGAAAGAAGATAGGTTCGAGGCGCAAGGTTAACTGCATGTAAGAGATAAAATATACCGCCCTGAGAAGCTTGGTAATACGTGATTCGCATTGTAATTTGCAGGGATGGCAAAAGGCACAGCCACTTTTAGATCGTCTATTTTTATTGGGGATATTGTTGTCGAGACCGCTAGGGTTGAGGGCATTCAACAGTTTGGTCTGGGTTTGGGACCGCCGGGCGTAGTACAGGCATCCGTTTCGACATAATGCCGATAATATTCACAGCCCATTCTCAGGCTAACGCTTTAAGATGTCATACGTCTTGGTGAGAGGAACAGCTATGACAAGGTCAATCCATAGAAACTTGAGTCTGTTGTCGCTGTTGATGCTGATCGGCTGTCAGGATGTCACGTCTGGATCTACGCCTGAGATGACACAGGTGGACTGTGAGGCAATGCCAGGATTTGCATATGTGGAGGGTGGTGACTTTATTGCAGGTAGCGATCGCACCGAACGCGACTACGCCTATCGCATCAGTGCAGAAGGGTTTGCAGATTCGCCCGAGGATGTGGCTGCAGCCGAAGCGGGCTACCGTCAGCGGGGTTGGTTTGAGCGGGAACCAGACAGGCGCACAGAGACCTTGCCTTCATTCTGCATGGGCCAAAACCTGATCACCAATGCGGACTACCAGGCATTCGTGCTAACAACAGAGCATCGATCACCAGGGATTTCGGCAGCGGATTATCAGGAACAGGGCTTTTTAGTCCATGACTACAATGAGGTGGAACCTTATCTGTGGCATGAAGACCAATATCCAGCAGGGCAGGAAAATCATCCGGTGGTGCTGATTTCCTATGGAGATGCGGTGGCCTATGCAGAGTGGCGCTCTGGTCAAGATGGCGTCAGCTATCGGCTACCGACGGCATTGGAGTGGGAAAAGGCAGCGCGGGGGACAGATGGACGCTACTTTCCTTGGGGTCGTGAGTGGCGAGATGATGGGACAAATTGGGCCAAAAATGGTCCCTATGGGACAAGTGATGTAGGGACTTATCCATTGAGCCAGAGTCCTTACGGCATTGAGGATATGGCAGGAAACGTATTTGAGTACACCAGAACTCTGACTAGAGGTGGAGCTGAGGTTTTCCTCAAGGGCTGCAGTTGGGACGATTTCCCCGGTTTTTGTCGCGCCGCCTACCAGCATGATCGGCCTGTAGAGTCTCGACATATCCTATTTGGGTTCCGTCTGGTGATGGAGGACAACTAAGCCCTAAGCCACAAAAGTGCGGACATCCCCAACCCTGTTAAAGAAAAGATTCTCACCAATCTCTTCCTACAGACTCAATTGACTGAAATATTAGCCGAATATCCGAAATATTTAGCAGAGGCTATCCTGGTCCATCATAGCCAGTATGCTGGGCGGTTTTCTAGAATTAAGGCCCAAACTTTAGCTAGAGTTTTGCAGCATTGCCCCTATTTCCGTAGCCTGTATAAGCACAAACGGAAATCACAATCCCCATGTTCTACTTCACATCCTGGTAGGTCAACTTTAAAATTAGGGCGTTGCTGTAGATAAAGGATTATGGGTCGTTTACATTGGTTATGTCTGCTTAGCCTAGTTTTACTCTTACAAGCCTGTAGCAGTTTTGGCACCATGCCACCTCAATCAGTCATAGAACAAGGCCTAGCCATCAAAATGGCCCAAACCCAGCAGGCACTAATCATTCACCTAGCGCCCAAAGTACCTCAACTGCCCAACGTTAAACTCCGTCAGGTTGAAGTAACCCTACGCGAACCTCAAGATGACGATATATTTCACATTCAAGGCACCTACCAAGCTACCATCCAGCTAACCAGTCGAGAAAAAAAAGAATCTGGTCCATTTGATCTCTACCTTGCCAGAGAGAAAACAGAAGATACCGTCAGCTGGTTTTTGGTATCCGATGATCATAGAGAATTATTAATAACAAACCCTACGTAACACAAAGATAGCAGAGTACATTGAGCTTAATTCTAAAGGCTCCCTAATCATAAAAATAGAATGAGAAAACGTTCTCTTTGCCCTCAACATCGTATATGTCATACGTAAATGTGTGAGAAGAGAGGCCTATCTTTGGTCTATACGCTGATCGGCAAACTGACGAATAAATCCGAACTTGTTCAACATGGTATTAAAAGGATCGTCAGTTTTTTTCTGTAACCGGTGTAGATCGTCTGCCACGCCATAGACTCCATCGGGCGTCAGAAAGAGAAACTGAATCAGGTCAGGTTCAGGTAGAGCATGGTCCTCGATGGGAGATGCTTTTGGCAGTAGCGTTTGAGCCATTTGAACAATTTCTTGAGCGACTTGGGCCACCTTGAGGTCAGCCCCCAACCCAACCATGCCACTCCCTGATGTGGGTCGAAAAGAAGCCTCGCCAGATAGAAACGCAGTCAACGATATCGCCCATCTTTCCGATGTGCGCCCATCCATCATACCAACGTCCATCAGCACACCATACACTTGATCAATATCACTGTCAAAACCCCCTGCCTGGCCAGCATCAATGTTAAAAATAGCCTCGCGCCAGGTTTGATAATCCGGTGTTATTCTCATGCGGTGATTGGAGGCATTGAACTGCCGTTCATGCGGATTATCACCTTGAAATGGTGTTTCACCCAAAAACTCTTTGATGGCTTGCAACGCTGCATCTACACCCTCACCATCATTGTAGTAGAGCATCTCTTTTTTCTGATCATCGCTGGTTGCAAACGTTAGGTTGTAGAACCAATGTGTTCCATAGTTACCATTGCGCTTTTTATATCGACGTTTGTGGGTACCTACACTGACATTCTGTAGTGTGGAAAATTGCAGCTGCCAACGTTTAGTGCCAAGTAGGGTTTTGCGATCGCATCTAACTGCATCAACCGTCTTATCCAAGGTTAACGTTTCCGACTGTAGCGCCAGGTAGAGCATATACAGGCCATAGGCTCCCAAAGCCGCCAGTAACCAGAAACCATAGGCAGGCACTTCTCCACTAGAAACGATAAGGATACATCCCAATACTGTTAGGCTCAAAATAATCAGTGGCAAAATCAACCCGTTGCGATCGCTGGCACTGACAATAACAAGTTCTAAATCAGTCTGTTTATTAATTCTCATCAGAATAGAAGCACGGCGCTGTTAGCTCAGGCTCAGCTTACAGCGCCACGGTGTTGCCTCAGCAGACATTCATGAAACGTTAAGACATCAACTCAGGCTTGGGATTGTTCTAGCACTCATACGCTTATCGCTCCATAACCGTTTGAGCAACATTTACAGGCACATCAGAAAAGTACTTTCGCTGAAACTGTTCTTCTCGTAAACTTGCTAAGAACAACCGTAGCTTAGTCTGTTGTTGTTCTGTTGTTGCAGCCAGACTCGCATCATATAGGAGAGTGATGGCCATAGAGGAAAATAGTAAAGGAGATGGGGAAAGCCCCCCGATTTCCATAGGCGCATCCAAATCAGTCTCTCTGATCTGAAACCCTAAACTACCCAATGCAGCTAACCCAGCTCCTAACGCCACCTCTCCCAGCTCCAGCTTTGTCATTAGTTCTGCCACCGTCACACATGTCTCCGTGCGCGCCAGATACTTGGCAATACCGACTAGCCGCTTCCACACCTCAATCGGGGGCACCGGCTCAGGCTTGTCATAGGCCAACACCAAAGGCGCATGCTGCTGGTTAGCCTGATGAAACCAGGGGCGCAGGTCTTGCCATGCCGTCGGACACTGGGTAACCACCAGCGCATCGGATACATCTGTTGCAGCAGATTGGGCACGACAATCAATCACCTGCTGCTTGGGTATGGCCATCGACACAGCAGTCTCAGACTCCACAGAGCGCACATCGATCAACCGCACCTCATAGCCGCCATACTGGGGCTGTTTCCGTCGAGAATAGGCATTAAAATCTAGCTCTACCACCACATCACAACGACCCACGGGCAGGTCATCTTTGTAGTGGCCCCACCACAGTCCCGGAAATCCAGCTGTCGACGTATCGTCCTTGATCAAAAAATGGGTTTTGATAAATCTCAGCTTACGATGCGAGATTGGGTCTTTAATTTTCTGATGCCAAGTATTATCAAACCAAGCATGGCGAATCAACAATCGGGGCACCGGATTGCCCATGCCATAGGGCTCTAGCAAATTTAGCTGCTGAAATAACTCCTTACCCAGCTCACATACGCTCACGTCCAAGTCCACCTGAATCATCGGACCAGAGGTGACTCCCACCTGCCGCAGCTGCCGGTTCAGGGCATCGGCAAACACACCGACATTCTCCACCGGCAACGTCATGCCTGCCGCAAAGGGATGCCCGCCAAAGCTAGTTAATAGATGCGCCTGGTCTGTCACTAGCTGATACAGATCAATCTGATTCACTGACCGAGCTGAGCCCCGCGCTACCTCACCATCAATGGTGAGCAAAATTGTTGGCTTGCCGTACTCCTGAGCCACTTGACCAGCAACAATTCCCAATACACCCGTTGGCCATTGAGCATCGGCTAGCACAATTACCTGGGCAGTGGCCATATCTACCCCACTCAGCTGCTGGCTCACCTGAGTGTAAACATCCTTTTGCAAGGCCTTACGACGGGTATTGGCGATTTCCGTCTGTTCTGCTAGCTCCTGACAACGGTCTGGGTCTTGGCTGGTCAGCAGCTCAACGCAAAATCGGGCATCGCCATGGATACGGCTAACGGCGTTGATGCGGGGACCAATGCCAAAGGAAATGTCCGTAGGGCGATCGCCGGTTCGACGACACAGCTTCAGTAGCTGAGCCACCCCAGGACGAATTGGATCGTCTGTTGTTAGATGGGTCTGCAGTTGACGAATACCAATTTGTGCTAAGTAGCGACAGTCGTCGCTCAGCTGCACCAAGTCTGCAATTAGACCAATGGCCACTAAATCCGTCAGCTCTGCCAGAGGTCGTGTGGGTGTCAGACAGCTATAGAGTGCTTCGATTAACTTGTAGGCAACCGCAACACCAGACAGGTTAGCCAGGGGATGCTCGGGTTCAAAATAACGTGGATTAATGATGGCGACCACGTTCGGTCGCTCATCCGGCAAGGTGTGGTGATCGGTAATGATCGCATCGATCCCCAGCGTCCGGGCATGATCGATTTCTTGGAGGTTAGTACTCCCATTGTCACAGGTGATCACTAAGGTTGTCCCTGCATCTGCCAGGGCCTCAAGGCCATGGATAGACAGACCATGGGCATCAGTCAGCCGGTTAGGGATAAAGTAGTTGAGCTGCCCATCTGGAAAAAACTGGCGCAGACCATCCCATAAAACAGCTGTAGAGGTAATACCATCCGCATCAAAATCTCCCCAAATCGTGACGGTTTCTTGATGCTCCACGGCCTGAAGAATGCGTTCTACAGCTTGCTTCATTTCTGAGCCAAAAGCAGCTGGTGGAGTAGGCTGATAGGTATCAGGGGCAATAAACGCTGTTAGTTGCTCGACGGTGCGAATGCCACGTTGCCACAGTAGTTCCGCCGCTCGCTTTGGCGGATTGGGTGAATTCGCAATCGTCTGGACAGTCTCGACCCAATCGGTGGAAATCGTCTCGTCGTTGGGGAGCTGCCACTGAGGAGTGGGTGTGGTCAAAATAACGGTGAATAGGCTAGTTTTTCTTTTGAAAGATTTTTATTTGTAGTAGGTTAGCTAAAATGGGCGGAATTCCGTCTGGTTATGGTGAGGTAGTTCTGTATTGGAGCAAATCCGATAACCAGTAAGCATAGTATGCCGTGGTGATAGTCAGGAGTATTTCGTGAAGCTTGGTGAATGGATTGGCCTGATCAGCATCTTAGCGACTTTCTATATTCTTTGGGCGCTACGGGCAATTTTACTGTTGGTGTTTATGGCAGTGGTGCTTGCGATCGCACTTAACAGCTTCGCACGTCGTGTACAGAAAACAGGCGTTCCCCGACGATTTGCCGTCCCCCTAGTACTGACGAGTAGTTTTTTAGTCGTTACCCTCTTTTTAGTTTTAGTAGTCCCCCCCTTTGTCGCACAATTTGAACTGTTAATCGCTCTCATCATTGATGCTATTCGCGAGCTCCCTGAAACGCTGGCTCAACTTGAAACGTACTTACCCGATCAGTTTCGTTTGCCCGAATTAGAGGAATTTATCAACTGGGCGACATCTCCAGACTCAGCATTACTCAATGCTTTTAACAATTTAGATATTTTCAACAACTTTTTTACATTTTTCAACTCCTCACTGAGAGTTCTACTCCAATTTCTTCTGGTATTAATCCTATCCCTAATGTTCTTAGGGAATCCAACCATTTACCGCAACACTTTACTACGTCTCATACCATCCTTTTATCGCCGACGAGCAGATGGCATTTTACAAGATTGCGAAATCGCCCTATGCAACTGGATGGGAGGTATTGTTCTCAATTCAGTTTTTATCTTCTCTTTAAGTTTTGTCGGTCTGTGGGTATTACAAATCAAGTTTGTGCTAACTCATGCCCTACTAGCAGGCGTTCTCAACTTTATACCTAACGTCGGACCCAGCATAAGCGTTATTTTTCCAGCCATGGTGGCCCTTCAAGACCCCACCAACCCTTTAAAGATTGTTCCAGTTATTATTTGGTATGTCATCATCCAACAGATTGAAAGCTACTGGTTGACGCCAACGGTAATGGCCCGTCAAATCTCTTTGCCACCAGCATTCACCCTAATTTCCCAAATTTGTTTTGCCTTCATATTTGGTTTTCTCGGTCTTGTGTTAGCCCTACCGCTTGCCGTTGTCGCTAAAATCTGGCTACAGGAACTCGTAATCAAAGATATTCTTGACCAGTGGGAGGTTCCTAATTTTGCTCCTTGGAAAGTAGCTGTAGCCAATGGACCTGACAGTCCAGAATCTCTTCTTGATCAACCGGAACCATTCTCTGGAATCACACCGGACTCCAATGAAGAAGTTAAGGAGACAGGTAGTCCCATAAATAACGGCTAATCTGTTACTTTTCCTTTCTATTACTATCTGGGCATCCTGAGCCCAGCTACACCTGGATCGTTACCTTATGCCCTTTGCTGCCAGCGTTCGTCACCTGCAAACCTTAATCATGTCGTTTCATCCCATCATTGTGGTGGAAACAGTTGAAGAGGAACGCATACAGCAACTAATCAACAAAGCCACCCTGGATTTGCAACTCCCTATCTATGAATGGAGTATTGCTCAAGGGCTAGTCCGACTTGAGGGTAACCAGTATAACCGCTGGCAAAACGAATATGCACCACCTGGAGCCAGTCGTGCTGCTGTGGATCATGATACGGCTGAGCCCGTTGATGCACTGCGGCACATGCAAGCCGTTGCCCACCGCGCCATCTATTGGCTCAAAGATTTTTCTACCCACTTTAACGACCCGGTGGTCACCCGACTTTTCCGCGAAGTTGCCCAGCAGTTTGCCCACAACCAGTCCACTCTCCTGATCTCAGGTGAGCAAGTATCTCTATCACGGGAGATCGGACATGAGGCGGTCTATTTTGATATGCCTTTGCCTGATCGGGATGAATTGCATAAAGCCATTGTGGAAGCCGTACAGGCATTACGGGGACGCATCAAGGTCAAACTAAGCCCAGAGGAAATGCGTACCCTGGTTAGCACAACCCAGGGAATGACGCTAAACCAAACCAAAAAAGTGATTGCCTACGCCGCCCTAGAAGACGGTCACCTGACAGCCAAGGACATTAGTCGAGTCCTAGAGCGCAAGATGCAAATTATCCGTGAAAGCGGTTTACTTGACTATATACCGGTTGAAAAAAACACGGCTGAGCTGGGCGGTTTCGACAACTTAAAACATTGGTTAAATCGTGCTCGCACAGGCTTTAGCCCCCAGGCTCAGGCACTAAATCTCACACCACCGAAGGGCATCTTAATCGTAGGCATCCAGGGCTGTGGAAAATCCTTAGCGGCTAAAACCATTGCCCGTGAATGGCAAATACCCTTGCTCAAGCTGGATGCTGGGCGGCTCTACGATAAGTATGTGGGCGGCTCAGAAAAGAACTTTCGCCAAGCTGTTTCTCTAGCTGAGAAAATGGCCCCCGCTGTTCTGTGGATTGATGAAATCGAAAAAACCATGGGGGGTACCCAGAGCATGGATACGGATGGTGGTTTAAGCCGTCGCCTCTTTGGTTCGTTCTTAACCTGGCTCCAGGAAAAATCCCAAGAAGTTTTTGTTGTTGCCACAGCCAATGATATCTCACAGCTGCCGCCTGAACTGCTACGCAAGGGGCGCTTTGATGAGATTTTCTTTGTGGACTTACCCGATGCACAAGATCGCGCCAAAATTCTTACCATTCATCTCAATCGCCACCACCAAACTCCCGAAAATTTCAACATGGCCGAACTGGTTCAGGCTACCGAGGGCTTTAGCGGTGCCGAAATTCAGCAAATTATTGTATCAAGCTTATATCAATCCATACACGAGCAGTGCTCACTCGATACACCGTTACTGGTTCAAGCCATTAAAACAACCGTTCCTTTATCGATCTCTCGTCGAGAAGATATCCAAAGACTGCGTTGTATGGCGACCGATCGATTTGTACGAGTTAAGTAAATCTTTCAAGATGTAACTCTATCGGGGGCAACAACACTGAGAGCGGCCTTTTCCAAGAGTTTATGTAAACGCTTACTAAGCGGATCTTACAGTTTCTAACAGACAGACGGTGTTTTCGGGTATTCTCTGCAAAAGCTCTGTAACGTTGAGTACTTGCTCTTTTGCTCACAACTTTTTGACGCGTCAGGTGTTTGGACACAGGAGTCCATTGATCTGACATCCCCGTTAGCTGACCTAACACACTATCTTACCGTTTTGGAGAAACCTCCCATGAACCCTGCTCAAATTCAAGGACTTTGGATTTGCCTTAGCTTTTCATTGGCAATGATCTTGCTAACACCAGTGCTCGTGTGGGTATTGCCCAATCGTCAGCAAACCGTTTAGAGAAGCACTTGTGCCATCAGGGTATGTTTTTGGCACCATAGACCCGGTACCATAATTAAAACCTACCCTGATTCTTTCCATGGCTTTTCGTGCAACCATTGTCGCCTTTTTAATCATGTGCTTTGGGCTCATGGCATCACCAGCCCAGGCGATGACACCGTTAGATGTGTCTAACCTCGCTTACGCTGAGTGCCCAGCCGAATATGCAGAAGGCATCGTTGACTCAGGCAGCCTTGGCAAAGCTACCTGCTACTTGGTCACAGGCACATTGACCAACAACTCTGGTAAGCCCATTCTCAATGCTGATATTTTTGGTCGTATTTACGACAAAAACAACAATCCAGTCATGCAAAATCGTGGTCGACTCGGTGGCGTAGACTATGTTCCCCCTGGCAGCAGCGACTTTGAAATCCGTGTGTCCATCGCTGCCAATCAACCCCCACCGCTCAAGTTAAAGAACTTTAAGGCCTCTGGATTTGTAGGCAAAGTCAGACGCCAGGGTCGAATAGATTAAATTGAAATCTTTGAGAACAAAAAAGGGCGATGCTAACAGCATCGCCCTTTTTTGTTCAAACAAACTTTGCCCATTCTGGAAACATTGTTGCATGCAACCCGCTAGAAGCTCGAATAAGCCATGTAACCACTTGCAGCCAACGCATAGGTTGCTTGCACCAGAGCACTGCGAACAAACTGAAGCACAATAAAGGCCAAAATCGCAGAAAAATCAATTCCACCCAAAGGAGGAATCACCGATCGGAACAGATTCAAGTATGGATCGGTAATCTGACTAAGCGCAGACAGGAGAGGGTTTCCCCAATCTAAGTTTGGTAGCCAGCTAAGCAGCACCCGTACCAACAGCAGAGCTAAATAGATACTGATAAACTGGGCTAACGCTGCAGGAATGACTTGAAGCATAGGTATCCTACCTTACGAAAATAGAGAATAACTCTAGGGCCTGGTGTTTAGTGTAACCGATGAGTTCTACAACCTAAAAGGGGTTTGATTCAAAGCATTACAACTTGAGTTTACGATACCTCTCACCCCTTAGTAGAGTGTTGAAAGCCGATATAAACCGACAGTGTTGCTAATCTTCAGAACAGTTCTATCTAAAAGATACGGATATAGCGCAATTTTGCTAAATCCATGCGTCCCCTAAAGTCAATAGCAGCAAACCGACCGCATTAATCGGTGGTCGATGTTTCATAGTCAGCAGCTCGACCATTAGTACTTCCCAATTGCTCACGGACATCCTCAATGGCCGCATTTAGCTCAGAAATTTTATCCTCAAGACCGCGACGAGCAATTTCCATGCGTTCATCGTCACTTATATCAGCCAAATTTTGGCGAATATCTTCTGACAATTGACTAAAACTTGTACTTTTGTCATCCTCTACACGATTAATCCGATTGGCGGCAAGTACTCCAGCCACACCACCAACTAGCCCACCCAACAGAGCTCCTAGAAAAAATCCACCAGTGAAGTTACTCGATTGACTCATGATGTGACGTGATTAATTAGTACCAAATGTGCGATCCCCGGCATCGCCTAGACCTGGAACGATAAAGCCGTTTTCATCCAAACCTTCATCGATAATGCCTGCATAAATAACTAGTTGGGGGTACGCTTCAGCAAGTTTCTGTAGCGCTGGGGGAGCCGTTACTACTGAGACAATCCTAACCAGAGACGGGTCCACACCACGCTTCACTAACTCTGCCATAGTGGCCATCATTGTACCGCCCGTCGCCAACATTGGCTCACTGATCAAGATGCGAGTATTGGGACCAATCTGATCCGGCAGCTTGTTCAGATAACAGCTGGCCTCCAGGGTTTCTTCATTGCGAACAAAGCCAAGGTGATACACCGAAGCCGTAGGCAGTGCCGATTGGACGCCTTCCATCAACGCCAACCCCGCCCTCAAAATGGGGATCACCATCAGCGGCATTTCAGGATTGATAAATGTCGCAGGGCTAGGAGCCAGCGGCGTTTCTACGGTGGCATCCACAGTGGGTAACCAATCATTACGAATTGCTTCATAGGTTAACCATCGCCCCATTTCAGTCATGGCACTGCGAAATACAGCAGACGGTGTGTTAACGTCCCGTAACACACCGAGCCAATGTTTGATTAATGGGTGAGGAGGAACGTGAATCCGCAGCTGAATTGCCATGGGAAATGCTAATAGAGACAGTAAGATGGGCTCAAATCTGCCCAATCATACGCCTTTGATAGCGAGGCGGTCTAGGGTTTAAGTGCTGGACTTTTTACCCACTCCCTAGGCCCTAAGCCCCCTATACTTATCGCCCCCGCAGCAAGTGTTTAACCGTTTCCACCATCTCGGCCGGGCGAAACGGCTTGGCAATGTAGGCGTCTGCCCCCTGCTTCATCCCCCAATAACGGTCAAATTCTTCATTTTTAGATGAACAAATAACCACTGGCACGTCCTTTGTGGGGCCGTTGTTCTTGACCCAGCGGCACAGCTCATAGCCATTCATATTAGGCATAACGATATCAAGCACCACAAGATCCGGTGGCCTTGACGAAATCATGTCTTTTGCTTTCTCGCCATCTTCAGCTTCTAAAACAGTCATACCCGCTTTGATCAGGAGACCAGAGATCATCTCCCGTAGGGTTGAACTGTCATCCACAATCAAAACCGTGGTCATAATGCAGGGGATAGGTAGAGTTCCTCAAGTGTTAGTTAGCCCATATCAGAGGGCTAGATTAAACGTAACCAGCTAATAATACGAATTCAGTCGACTTCAAGCAATGACTTTTACTACGAGCGATAGTTAAACAGTTAGACGGCTCTAATTTAGAAATGTGGCCTTACTAGCTATCCCTATCGTATTAATTATTAATTATACGAAAAAGATAAGAAGCATTCGTCACGTCAGTTGCCTATTATTCATAGCTCTTCCAGCAGGCTCAGTAGAGATTTAGGCTGTAGCTTATCTTTAAACCAAACAATCTTGGCTGGTACATTGTCTATATCGATACCGGCTTTTGCTAAGTTTAGCCGTTCTGAAATAGCCAGAATCAAATTCTGACAGTCGGACTTTTGCACCTGGGCAAACTTTTTGCGCAGATACTCTGGTCGCCAGTACCCTACTATTTCCAATAAATAGACACGACCGTCGGGATGCACTAACCGAAAGTCAGGAATCATGACGCTGCCAGGGATTGGGATTAAATCAACTTCTCGTTCCAACTGCCACGGAGTTTTCCCCTTCTCCACAAGGGTCATCCAGCGGTCGGCAAAGGCGGCTTCAACCATACTGTCGTAGGGTTTACCCGGCGGGTAATGACTTACCAGGTCACATTCAGAGTCGAGGGTATAGCTTTTTGCAGACAGCGCCTTGGTATAAGTGTCTTTCCATTGCAGTGTGGCGCTGAGGTGCCAACGTGTCACATGCAAAATAGCAGGTACTAACTTGGCAATATCGAGGCCATAGCGAGTACTGGCTTTGAAAAGACTGGCTGGACCGTCGATGGTAACGGTAAACCCCTGGTCTGCTTCCCCTTCAATGTAGGCCATCAACCGAAATAGCTTTAGATACCGGAACATCAGCTTGTACTCACCGGGATCATTACGGTGCAGATTTAAGACCACATGACTGGCTCGATAAAAGATGCCCTGTACTTGGGATAGGTTATAGCGATGAAGCAATGCCTCTGATGTAGGGGCATCAAACTGGGTAAGAATACGATTCTCCTTAAGGTCAGCGTATAATCCCTGCTGAATGTGAATGGGCTCAACATCTTTGTCGAGTTCCTGGGTCAGCTGGCCAGCCAAGTTTTCTAGATGCTGCTGTGCTGCTGTAGGGGATGGCACATTCGCAGCGGCAAGCGCAAAGACACGCTGTCTTAATGCCTGAGGCTCTAGAGGGCTGACAATCTCAAATGTGCTGAAACTGCTGCGAAGGATATGGGCTAAGCCTCGTTTGATCCGGTAGTCGGTGTCTTCACCTTCAAGTTCTTGCAGTTTTTGGTTCAGGCTCCCTTGGGTATCGCCCACTGTCGCCTGGAATAGAGAAATGAGATTAGTTGCGATCGCAAGCCAATCTTTACTCAGCGGCAGCTGTTTTGCATCAATGGAGTCACCCCGAGGGCGATGGATTAGCAAGTCAGAAGGAAGCATGTTCCTAAGATAGAGGCTATATAGTTAGTTAAGAGCACAATTAATTTTGAGTTTTGAATTTTGAGTTTTGAATTTTGAGTTGTGTCCCCCTCAAGCCCTTTTTGGTCAGAGACATCTCAAACCAAGAACTAAGAACTCAAAAATTTCCCCACCCAGAGCATTACATATTCCCTTCTAACCCTTGATCCAGTCCGAAACCTTAGACCTCTTAGAATGGCCCCGTTTATGTCAGCAGTGGGCCACGTTTGCCGCTACTAAGCTGGGTGCCCTCGCCGCTCGCCACGGGCGCATTCCCAAGCACCAAAGCGAAAGTGAACAGCTTTTGGCTCAGACCCGTGAAGCCTACCGACTAGAAGAGAAATCCCCCCTTAATTTTCGGGGTGTTCAGGACATGGGTGATGCCCTTGAACGGGCGAAGCGTCAAGCCATTTTGTCTGGGGACGAGTTGTTGCACATTGCCACCACCCTAGCGGGTGCCCGTCAGTTACGCCGCACCATTGATGCCCAAGAGGAAGAGGCTTTCCCAGTGCTACAGGCCTTGGTGGGTCAGCTGCGTACCTATCCAGAATTAGAAAAAGAAATCCACCACTGCATCGACGATCGGGGTAAAGTTACCGACCGGGCCAATCCAAAACTGGCCGGCATTCGTAAAAACCTTAAAAGTACCCACGATCAGCTCCATGCCAAGCTACAGCGCATCATGCAACGGCATTCAGGGGCCTTGCAGGAAACCCTGATTACTCAGCGAGCCGGACGCTTTGTAATACCAGTGAAAGCCCCTCAGAAAGAGTCTATTCCCGGCATTGTCCATGATGTGTCTACAAGCGGTGCCACCCTATATATAGAACCCCAGGGTGTGGTGGAATTTGGCAACCGTCTACGTCAGCTAGAGCGTCAAGAGACCCGCGAAGAAGAATTGGTACGGCAGCGCCTGACTGGACAAGTGGCCGCAGTCAGCGAGGACCTGGAGCAGCTCATGGCCATCGTCACAACGTTGGATTTGGCCACTGCCCGGGCTCGCTACTCCCTCTGGTTAGAGGCTAATCCCCCTCGGTTTAGTGAAACCAATGAGCGCACGGTTCTGCGGCAGCTACGTCACCCCATATTAGTGTGGCAACAGCGCCATGAAGAAGGCCCCACGGTGGTTCCCACAGATATCACCATGCACCCCGATATTCGGGTAGTAGCCATTACAGGCCCCAATACCGGGGGTAAGACAGTCACGCTGAAAACCCTGGGGTTAGCAGCCCTGATGGCCAAGGTGGGACTATTTGTGCCTGCTCGTGAACCTGTAGAACTACCCTGGTTTGATCAGGTTTTAGCAGACATTGGTGACGAGCAATCGATTGAGCAAAGTCTGTCGACGTTTTCAGGACATATTCGCCGTATTGGTCGGATTTTGGATGCGATTGGGGCGGATGGGATAGACGATGCGGACAATACGGCAGCGGTGGGTAGTGCCCACCACACAAATTCGTTGGTGCTTTTGGATGAGGTGGGGGCGGGGACTGACCCGACAGAAGGTAGTGCGCTTGCGATCGCACTCCTGCAACACCTAGCCAACCACACTCGTCTAACCGTAGCTACGACTCACTTTGGTGAACTCAAGGCCCTCAAATATCAGGATGAGCGCTTTGAAAATGCCTCAGTGGAGTTTGATGACGTCAGCTTGTCTCCCACCTATCGGCTGCTGTGGGGTATTCCCGGTCGCTCCAATGCCCTCACCATTGCTCGACGGTTAGGGCTCAATCCCAACGTCATTGATACAGCCCAAACCTATGTGGGCGTGAGTAAACAAGATGATGTCAACCAGGTCATCGCTGGCCTTGAAGCCCAGCGTAAGCGGCAGGAGGACCAAGCTAAACAGGCTGCCGGAATCGTTGCCCAGGCCGAAGCCCTCAAAGCAGATATCGAACGCAAGGCTGCCGCTATTAAAGAGTGGGAACGCAGTCAAAAGCTAGAACAGGAAAAAGCGATTCAAGCAGCCGTGGCCGAAGCTAAAGCTGAAATTGCCACGGTTATTCGCCAGTTGCAAAAGGGAAATCCCACCGCCCAGGCCGCCCAAAGGGCAACCGAGTTAGTCGAAGACATTGCTCAGCAGCAACAGGTACCCAAGGGCAACCATCCTGCCAAAAAAGTAATCACCGACTACAAGCCTAAACTGGGTGAAAAAGTCCGTCTGATTGGTCTGGGGGGCCAAACTGCCGAAGTCGTCGGTGAACCCGATAGTGACGGTAAAGTGGCCGTGCGCTTTGGCTTGATGAAAACCATTGTCGATCTCAGTGACATTGAATCCCTCACGGGTCAAAAAACAGCGACGTCTAAACCCGCTGCCGAAAAAGCACCCGAGAAACGCCGCACAACGGTCAAAGTTGCCAAAAAGGAACCAGAGGCTCCAGCCGTACGCACCTCCAAAAACACCATTGACCTCAGGGGCATGCGTGTGGCTGAAGCCGAAGCCGACCTGGAAAACTTTATTGCCAAATCCACTGGCCCCATCTGGATCATCCATGGCCACGGCACTGGCAAACTAAAACGCGGTGTCCGCGAGTTTCTCAAGCGGCATCCCCAGGTGCAGAGCTTTGACAACGCTGAACAGGCAGATGGTGGTACAGGGGTGACCGTAGCCCAGGTTTAAGATCAGTGCTTAGTTTTGCGTCCGTAGTAATACGCCCTTTTTGTTAAAGGCCTAACAGGAAAAAATAGGCAATGGCCGCAAAGAGTACAAAGGACAAAACCAACCGTGTACAAATAATCACCGCCGCTCCCATCGCTAGAGCGCCAAATCCATCTCGCCAGTCAACATTAAACTCTTTAACCACAAGGCTGGTCAGGCCAACCGCAATGATTTCCGCAATGATGCCGTATAGATACCCACCTAAAAACGGAATATAAAAGATAACGGTTTCTATCAGACCTAACACAAATGCTGTTTTATAGATTCCTTCCAAGGTGTAGCAGGTATAGCAGGAACAGAAAAGAACAGCGAGGAAAACCCCCACTACAGAAAAGAGCATGTAAGCCCCCAAGCGAATAAAAACAGCGTAAACACTGGCTGTTTTATTCAACGCGCTCACCCTGGCCTCAGCTTCACTGTAGGGTTCTTCAGGCCAGTTGAGGGCAATGGGTCTAGCTGCAAGTTCGCCAACAATATGTTTGTGGATATAAGCCTCAGAATCTGGTTCATGTTTAGTCCGGTCATAGGTGGATTGGACACACACCACCCGGAAACTTTTTTGGTCTTGCCCATCTGGGTCATTGACTATTTTTTGTATAGAAATGTCACTTAGCAGCACCCCTTCGAAAATTTCATGGGTCTCTTTAGAAATGGGAATGATCTTGTTCTTCTTGCCATCCCCTTGCAACAGATCGGGTGCCGTTACCAGGAGTTCTGCTGTTTGCACACAGTCTTTAATCGCCCACTCTTGCAATAGAGGCGTGACAGGGACAGATTCGTCAATTGCCCTGGCGATGGTATCTTCTCCTGCTAATTGTACGGCCAGCTCACAGGCTTCGGGTGTTCCCATACTATTGGCACAAATGGGAAAACTGCTCCTGGTTGCGGAGTTAATGCCCAGCAGAATAAAAAGACTCATACAAACCAACCATCCCACTGGCACTGTCCAGGCGGGTAATGAGCCTCGAGAAAACGCTGGGCGTTTTTTGGGGCGGAAGTAAGACGCCTCCTCCTCAGCAGCAGCCCTACGGGGGATATTGGCTGAGTGCTCCATGGGGGTGTTGGCAGGTACTGAGGATAGCTCTTTTGGTTCCTGTAGTAACCCTGGGGATGAATCTGCTGAAGCAGTTTCCCCAGGGGGTTCAACCGGTATAGCAACGGGGCGTAATTGCTCAAGGGTGGCCCCGTGGTCCCTACAGTATCGACTCATCCAGATGGATAGCTTACGCTGCTTTGTTTTTTCCAGGGTCGAGAGTTGCTGCAACCATTGTTGAGAGGCTTCCTCAAGCGCCTGAACAGTGACTCGCTGGCTATCTCGAAAGGCCTCATTCAGCAGCGGCAATATCTCTAATTTCTGTGGGTTGGTGAGCGTCTCAAAATCAAGGACTAGTTGGGCAACTGACTGGGGTGGCGCCGCTAATATACCCGTGAGTAAAGCTTGATTGCGAGTAAAACAATAGCTGCTGAGGTCAAGGGCTGGTTCCTCAGCAGGCGTTTGAACGGTGGTGGAATTGTCAGATGCAGACAAGGCAAAGTCAACACGTTCTTGCCAAGCTGGTTTAGGAGCGTTAATGGCTTTACCCCAAATCACCACCTGCTTCAGGTTGGGAATCTCTAATTTTGTTAATCCCCTGGTTAACCACTGCACTGTTTTCGCTTGATTCGGGGCCTCAGGAGCCTGTACAAGGATTTGATATAACTCTCCTTTCTGACGCACCTGGATAGTAACGTTTTGAGTTTTAAGAGATTGATTGATCCAGGTTGCGATCGCAGTTGGGTCACCTTGTCGAGCTTGTGCCAGTAAAACAGCGCGTGAAGTCATATCCTGGTGCCAGTCACCGTCCTCAGGTGTATTCTTCCCAGTTTCCTGATGTTCAGGAAACTCGCTTGCGCTCATGGTCGAAATAAGACTGACATGCCAACCGCTATGCTAACTATGGGTTTTATAGTTGCAAAGAAATTACGTCCAAATGGTCATCCCTACAGTTGGTCAAGCCTCTGATCAAGCGTCTGTCACTCAAGATTCTGACAACCCTGCCGCTCCCAAATCTCTTTGGGTTGCCGCCATTAAGCCCCCGATGTACAGCGTTGCCATCATTCCCATTTTGGTGGGTAGCTTACTGGCGCGTCTAGAAACAGAACAGTTAAACGGGCGCATCCTGGCCATTTTTCTGCTGTCAGCAATACTGCTTTTAGTCTGGGAAAACCTCAGCAATGACGTTTACGACGCCGACACTGGCATTGATAAAAATAAACATCATTCCCTGGTAAACCTGACCCAAAACCAAGCTTTAATCTTTTGGCTTGGCAATCTCAGTTTGGCCCTAGGGATTACTGGCGTAAGCGCCATTGCTCTCATGCAGCAAGATATGACCATTCTGGGGCTGATTTTAATTTGTTGTGCCCTGGGCTATCTCTACCAGGGACCTCCTTTCCGGTTAGGGTATCAAGGATTAGGCGAACCTTTATGTTTTATTAGCTTTGGTCTCGGCGTAGGCGCGGCTTACTATTCCCAAGCCCAGACATTTTCCCTGGCTTGTTGGGGATTAGGGGCTGTTATTGGCATGACGACTACATTAGTGCTATTTTGCTCCCACTTCCATCAAGTCAATGATGATATAGCTGCCGGTAAACGCTCTCCCATTGTCCGCCTGGGCACCCTGGGGGGGGCAACACTTTTACCATGGCTATGTGGCAGCATCTTTGTGATTTTGCTTGGAGGCATGCTTCTGCAAGTGTTTCCCAGCAGCCTGATCTTGACCTTAGTCAGTGCCCCATTTGCCATTCAACTTTGTCGCCATGTGAAGCGCTATCACAATCAGCCCGAGTTGGTACAAAATGCTAAGTTCGTGGCCATACGTTTCCAGTTTTGTTGTGGAATACTCGTATGCCTGGGACTGTTGCTGCCGATCACCCTTAAATTACGCTAGTCAAGCGGCTCCCGATTGAATTGACTCAGTACCTATCACCATGTCCTACCGGTTTGAGTTTCGTCCCTATAATCGTCGGTTTCGACAGCCGGTACGCACCCACCATGGAGAATGGCAAGTACGACAGGGACTCATTCTTAAACTGACCGACGAAGATGGGCGCAGTGGGTTTGGTGAGGTGGCACCGCTCCCCTGGTTTGGCTCTGAAACCTTTGAGCAGGCTTTAGATTTCTGCCAGCAACTGCCAAATCAATTAGCGGACCATAGGGTGCCTTCTTTATTGCCCACACTACCTGCCTGTCAGTTTGGTCTGGAGTCAGTCTTTGCTAGCTTAGAGCGCAAACTACGGCCAATCGACTTACCCAATGCTCAATGTGGGGTTCTATTGGCTAGGGGTCAAGCTTCGCTAGCACAGTGGCAAACGCTATGGCGACAGGGCTACCGCGTCTTTAAGTACAAGATTGGTGTGGGCTCAGTGGCTGAAGAAATAGATTGGCTCGATCAGCTGCTGGGTCAGCTGCCATTAGGGGCCAAACTGCGTTTAGACGCTAATGGGGGTCTAAATGAATTGGCAGCACGACAGTGGTTAGATTGGTGCGATCGCAATAATCAACGCATCGAATTTTTAGAACAACCCCTGCCCCCTAAAGACTTTGATACTCTGATGCGACTCAGCTATCGCTATCAAACCCCCATTGCCTTAGATGAATCCATTGCCAGCTTAGAGCAACTTAAGGCTCACTTTCACCAAGGCTGGGATGGCATCTATGTGATCAAAGCAGCCATCATGGGTTCACCCCAACGATTACAGCATTTCTATCACAAGTATCCGATCGATCTGGTGATTTCATCGGTATTTGAAACCGCCGTTGGTCGTCAGGCCTTGATTCGACTAGCCATCGACTTGGCCATGGCTTACCCTGATATTCCCCACCGAGCCTTGGGGTTGGGTACCGAACAGTGGTTTACCAATGATGGTCTCAGCCAGACCAATTGGCAGCAGCTATGGCAAAGATTGGGATAGTCCCGGCAAATAGACAACACTTACCAGACATAGGGACAACAATGAACAATGGAAACCTAGGAGCACCCCGTTATGAGTGCCCTAGCCCCTGGGATATTTGGAATACCCTAAACGAACCCTGGTGCGATCGCATTCGGCAAATTCCAACGGATGCTGTGGTGCTGATTAACGAGGCTGAACCGGCACAGTTTTTGGCATATCTTTGGAGCGGGCTGCTGGCTAAAGCCGCTCTAGTGCTGGCAAATCCTAACTGGCAGCAACAGGAATGGCAGCAGGTGGCAGCACAGCTAAAACCCGATGTAATTCTTGGCCAATCTCCTCCTGTATCTTTTAATTTATCGAACCAGCAACCAGAGCCAGGACAGATCCTCATTGCCACCGGAGGAACGTCTGGAAAAATCAAATTTGTTATCCATACCTGGACAACTCTCAGTACAGCAGCCCAGGGATTTTTAACCCATTTTGACCAAACACCGGTCAATAGTTATTGCGTTTTACCGCTGTACCATGTCAGCGGTCTCATGCAGGCAATGCGCGTATGGTTGTCCGGCGGTCAACTCATCATCCAGCCATTCAAAGACTTAGACGCAGATCAGCGATTAGTTCAACCCAATCAGACCTGGTTTATCTCCCTTGTGCCCACCCAACTACAGAGGTTGATAAAGAACGGCAACACCCTGCTCTGGCTTTCCCAGTTCCGAGCCATTTTGCTAGGCGGGGCTCCCGCTTGGCCTACTTTACTTGCACAAACAGCTCAGTTACCCATCGCCCTTACCTATGGCATGAGTGAAACAGCGGCCCAGGTAGCCACCTTATTGCCTACAGACTTTCAACAGGGGGTACGCAGTAACGGCTCACCCCTGCCCCATGTCACCCTAGCCGTCCACGAACTGAAATCATTTCAACCTCAGCCCGTAGGCACCATGGGTCGAATAGCTTTAAGGACAGCCTCTTTGGGCTTGGGTTATTGGCCCGCAATACCGTTGTCGCCACACCAAAGTTGGTTTTATCCAGACGATCTTGGCTATATCGATCAGCAAGGCCACCTACACATCGTCGGACGCCACAGTCAGAAAATTATTACTGGTGGTGAAAATGTCTTTCCTGTAGAGGTGGAAGCCGCCATATTGGCAACGGGGTTAGTACAGGATATATGCGTCGTGGGTTTGCCCGACCCGGTATGGGGCCAGGCAGTGGCAGCATTATGCGTCCCAGCACCCCATAGTCAAACCACTCCACAAAAGCTCAAGGCAGCTCTAAAACCTGTGCTCAGCGCCTACAAACATCCCAAGCATTGGCACTGGGTTGCACAGCTGCCCCGCAATGCCCAAGGCAAAGTTAATCGTTCGGTAGTGATGGAGTGGCTGACTGCATCCATTGCTCCAGTTCGGGGCTCAGGGGATGACGCTGGCGACTCGTGCTGTCAATACAGACATGGCGAGTAAGGGCGGTAGCTACGGTTTTCTCAGCGGCACCCTTGAGGCAGTAGCGAATTTCAAAGGTGGTTTCGTTTAAGCGGTGAGGTGTGAGCGCGATCGCAACTTCATCACCACAGTGCAGCGGTCGCCGAAAGTCTACAGAAGCATGGACCACCGGTACTGCCAAGGCCATCCCCCCGAAAAACTCTCGAATATTGATGCCCGCATCATCTAGAGCCGCTTCATAGGCCTCGTGGCAGAGGGTCAAAATATTGGCAAAGTACACCACACCAGCTGCATCCGTTTCATGGAAACGAATAGTGCGGTGATAGGTAAATAAAGCATCCCTGTTGTTATCGAGCTCTTTACTGGGCATGGGGTTGAGCTGGACGGAAGTGGGGCACATCCTTGACCATGGTTTCGGTTTTGACTCCCTTGGGCAAAGCCGCCTGAGCTACAGCTGCCTGAGCTGAAGGAATAATGTTGAGCGCCTGTAGTGGCCGACCATCCATGCGGTTGTTGAGGTTAGCCAACGCATATCTCAATACATCGTCAGGGTTAATCGCCGACCACCCCTCACGGGTCAACTGACGTAGCTCAAAGTGCAAGTGTGGTCCGGTGGAATCCCCTGTGGAACCGACCAGTCCAATAACTTCTCCCTGCTCTACCCACTCACCTGGCTGCACGAGCATATGAGACATGTGTGCATAGCGGCTTTCTAAGGTGTTGTCATTGTGCCGCAAAATCACCGTCAGACCGTACCCTCCTAAATAATCAGCCACAGAAACCTGACCCGATTGAGTGGCTAGAATGGGCGTGCCTTGAGGAGCTCCGAGGTCTGTTCCACTGTGGAAGCGATAGGTATGGTGGATAGGGTGCCAACGCCAGCCAAACAACGATGTAATGGGAGATGGAGCCGCCAGGGGAAAGATAAAGGATTCACCCGCCTGTAGTTCAACCAGTGGCTTTGCAACCGTGTTGTAAAACTCACGCCCTGCAACAGTGGTAGCACCACCAGAGAAGCGGACGCCCGAGCGGCTAATACTCACCGGGCCGATATTGATGGCAGCTTCGGAAATAGTGGTTCCAGGCCCACTAGCAACCGTTGCAGTATCTTCGCCAGCGCCACAGCCACTGAGAGTTTCAGCATCAACCGTATACTCACATCCCGTCGATCGTTCTGAAACAACGACATCAGGCGCATTTGAATCCAGAGTCTCCCCTTCGCTGTACTCAGTTGGATCAACGAAGACACCCCCAAATTCAGATGCTAAGTCTTCTACCGTAGGTATGGCTCCAGGGACAACGTCACTGGGGGTAACGATTTCCACGGCAGGGATCACATTTTCCCCATCAGATATTGTCTCGCCTACCGTCACCGTAGCGTCAGCGTCAGTCGCATCCTCTGCTTCTTCTGCCACCGTAGCGTTAGCGTCAGTCGTCTCTTCTGCCGTTGTTACATCTTCTGCCTCTGCCACCGTAGCATCAGTGTCAGTCGCCTCTTCTGCTCCTGCCACCGTAGCGTCAGCATCAGCAGTTTTTCCGTCTTCTAATTCGACTGCAGGCTCCGATTCAAGCAATTCTGGCTCCAAGGCCAGTTCAGGGACGGGGGCAGTAATCTCAATGTCTACCTGGGATGTAATCGCGTCTATCGCAATAGATGGCACGGGCTGAGGAGCGGGGGAAAATTCAGGAGGAGCCGCCTCTGGAGACACTACAAGCGGTGGCGCTACTAAAGTAGACACTTCCGGTGCATCTGGCGTAGCAGCCATAAAAGGAGTTGCTTCAGCGGTAACAGATGGCGCATCCATCTCACCCGCAGGCATATCAATTTGAGCCAGTACCGGCTGACTACCCATCACAGCCACGGAACCGACAATGCCGATTTTTTTCCACAACTGTCCAGGCTGTTTGTTAGCAACAATTATCTTAGGCGTAACGTTACTGGAGCCAGTATTGGACGCATCAGAATTAGACGATGCCGAAGGAGATGGGCAAAAATCAGCCATAGGAAGATAAATAAATAGTTCGAGTGACGATTTAGATTAGTGATTAAGGAATTTAGTGTAAGAAGAACAAAATAAATGAAGTTATTAGGAAACTGAATCGAAGTCACGCCACCCAATACGGGTGCTTGCTATTCAATATCAGTGTGGGAGTATCCGAGGGACAGCTCACCGGGTTTGATGTAGACCAGTTGATCAACTGTCTGATTAACGTCCCTTGAGACCTGTGACGAAGACTTTAAAGTTAAGTGTCCCGCTTCCGTAACACCAACTACCCTTAACGCCTTTCCTTCCAGAACTACAGGCATATTTAGATTGGTCAGTAGACTTTGATAAGCATCCGTGAAACTTTTGCCATCTATATGATTCCTATAAAAAACACCTCGCCATATACCTAGCAGCACAGCCGCAGCCACCTCACTCAAGCTGGCAACAGCCTCTTCATCCTTGACTGTAGTGAGTTTGCGCCAAGTGACACCGGTAGCCGGGACTGGATTGTAGACATTAATTCCTACTCCAATGACGGCACGAGCTATAGTTCCCCGTTCCAGCTTGCTTTCACTCAAAATCCCCCCCAGCTTTTGACCAGTCACCACAATGTCGTTGGGCCACTTGATTTGCGCCGGAATGCCTAACCATCTAAATTGGCTGACAATGCCCCATGCACTACAGAGGGTAAGTTGGGCCGCTCGGTCAGCAGGCCAGTCGGGCTCTAACATCACCGATAGATAGACGCCGCCTAATGAAGACTCCCATTGTTTGCCCCGCTGACCTTTGCCAGCGGTTTGGGTGTGTGAGATCGCAACCGTTCCTGCCTTAGCATCAGCCATCGCCCACAGGGTTGCATTCGTCGATGCCACCTGCCCAAATACATGGACATCAAACCTGGGACGCACAGCCTTTAAAAATGAAGGCGTTTCAGGCATCGGCAATATCGCCAATGCTTGATTAACCGCATCCCGATCAAAACCAGCTAAAATCAATCGTTCTTCCAAAGTACTGGAACCACCCGCTAGCACAAACCAGCTAATTTTACCGGTCAACAGATTGTTATCCTAAGGCTCTATTGCATTGCTACCTGTCATGACCGAGTTACCCCCCTTAACCGAAACCACCCTCTGGGCCATTCTTAACGAAGAACTTGAGGACGATGTTGTTAATCGCTTAGTTTGGCACTATCTGGGCTATCGCTATGACGAGGCCACCACAGAGTGGGACGCCAGTAACGTTATCGACCCCCTACGAGAAAAGTTTCCTGAACCGCCCAACTTTATCGAGAGTCGCCCTGCAACGGTGCAACTCACACGCTCAATTCCTAAACCCAATAAGCAATTACTTAAAACCTATCTAGGCTTCAAAGGCTATAGCATTGATCAGCTAGTCCCCCGCCTAACCCGGCGAGCCACCATGACTAGCTGGCTACTCAGCCATATGCAACTCAAAGGCTTGCTCAAAGACTCACCCAAAAATGAGACTTAAACCATAGCCGGAGAAACTCCCACAATCTGACCACCCCAAATAGTACACATAAACTATTTTGATGTGTTATCACTGATTTGTCACGCTCCAATCTTGGGGTAAAAGCAGCCATCAGCCAAATGCTTTCCCCTTAAACATCCGCTCCCTATTCCCCACCCAATATGGAAATCAAAAACGTCTACGCAGAACTCACTGCCCACTCTGAGGGATCTTTTGTCGACGTTGTACCCTTTAACGGCAACCATGTAGGCGCATGTAGCATCACCGGCGTTTCACCGGTCTGGGAAATGCATCCAGACACGGATGAATGGTTCTACATCCTCGAAGGAGAATTTGAAATGACGCTGCTGAATGGAGAAACACCGCAACACGTTGTTGCCTCAGCTGGTTCAACATTTGTGGTGCCTAAGGGAATCTGGCATAAGCCTGGCGCACCTAATGGGTCAAAGTTTATGTATCTCACCCCGGGTCAAACCCTGCATTCGGACAAGGAAGATCCTCGTATACCCTAACCCCTCATGAACCCCGTCCGTTTTGTAGAGACGTTCCATGGAACGTCTCTACAAAACGGGAATTTTTCAAAGAGATCCCTAGAAACCACAAATTTGGATTAAGACCTTGCGCTCCTGTCTAGGGCCATCCAAATCCACCAACATCACAGATTGATAGGTTCCCAACGCCAGTTGACCATTCACAATTGGTACCGTTTCACTATTGCCCAGGGTCATCGCCATCAGGTGGGAGTGAGCATTAATGGGCTCATCAGGGGGCACATCTCGTAAATGCAGATCGTTATGTAAATAGCGATCCTGTGGCGGAGCAAGGTTACGCAAATAGGTTTTGATATCCACTAATAGCCGTTCTTCATATTCATTGACAGTTAAGGCTGTCGTAGTATGACAAGAAAAAATAACCACATGGCCCTGACTCACCTTAGCTGCGGTCACTTGCTGTTGAATCGCTGAAGTAATGTTTAGGATATCAATAGTGTCAGCCGTGTCAAATAGTAGATAGTGAGAAACAATTTGCATGAGCTCGCGATATCCATTAACAGTCACAAGCCATGAACACCCTGTATAAAGATCCAACTGTCATTAAGCATGTTCTGGCCAAAACGAAGTATATCGCTGTTGTGGGTCACTCTCCTAAACCCCAACGCCCCAGCTATCAAGTGGCTCAATACATGCGCCAGCGAGGCTACGTTGTCTATCCCATTCACCCTGCCGTTAAAGAGATTGACGGCCATCGTTGCTATGCTCACCTAGCCGATGTTCCTGGCCCCATTGACATCGTGAATGTCTTTCGCCGTAGTGAGTTTCTCCCTGACCTTATGGAACAACTCCTGACACTCAAGACAATGTCTGAGGTGAAATGTTTGTGGACCCAGCTAGATATCTATGATGTAGGTGTTGCCCAACAAGCCATTGATCATGGCTGGCAAGTGGTCATGGATGCCTGTCTTAAGATTGAATTTCAAAAGATTCAGCACTCATTTGCGTCCGTTGAACCATAGTGGCAGTAAAGGTTTGCTGACGCGCTTGGAGCTGATGACGCTCATGGGTATGTTCCATCAACCATCGCAGTGATTGAACATACATCGGCTCTTGCCATAACCCCAGGGTTGAATTGGTCTGAGCTTGTTCAATATGGCGTTGTAACTGCATCTGAGCGATCCGTCGTAGCTCTCGATCAGTGTTATACAAACGCACATAAATTTGGTTGAATGTGGCTGTATCTGCTTGGGCAATAGCGGCTTGGAGTAGTTCCGCCTCTAAACTCTGCAGTTGACGCATTTTAGTTTGATAGGCGTCATCTTCGACCAAAAGTCGATCAGCAAAACTTGTGCCATAGGCCTGGATGGATAACAGTTGCTGCAAACCTAATAACTGAGATTCGACGGCATTCGAACGACGATGCAAATCTCGACGGTAGTCTTCCAAATTTGTAATAGGTTTTGGGAAAGAAGGTGGGGCCTCAGCCTGACGGACTTGCTGAGCCTGTGGACTCGCTTGAGAAAACCTTGGCCTGAGCAGAGCAGGTTCTACAGAGGAGGTCCCATTTGTATCGACAGCTGTAGCGGTATTGTCTGTCTCTCCCAACTCGTTGATCGGTGTGTTGGACTGCCCTAAAAACCCTGGCCATTCTCCCAGGGCATTGGCAGTGCCTTGGACCCCAACGGTTAGCGCTAACATACCTGATGCTGTAGGTAACCAATAAAGGGGTCGTTGCTGAGGTTGCATTGGACGACGAGTGACCGCTTTAGATTGAGTCCTATTTCGTTCCATGGATAGTTTGGGGAAAACACTGATGACGCAAGCGTACAGAACGATTAGCGTTAATCCACTATCCAAAGTGGCATAGCCAAGCCCGGAATTTCTAGGTGGCTTATGGAAGTCTATAAATTAAAGATTTAGATGCACATTGAGCCTACACATACTGAAATCAGGTAAATTAGGGCGGTGCTATTCGTTACATCGGTACGCGCTCACCCATTTGAACGCGCCATAGATTGGCATAGATGCCAGAACGAGCTAGGAGTTCCTCATGGGTTCCCCATTCTGCTAACTGTCCTCGATCCATGACATAGATACAGTGGGCATTTCGTACCGTTGATAACCGATGGGCAATGGCAATGGTGGTGCGATCGCACGTGATCTTTTCTAGCGAACGCTGAATGGCCGCCTCAGTTTCGTTATCCACCGCCGATGTGGCCTCATCCAAAATTAAAATCGGTGGGTCTTTTAGCAACGCACGGGCAATGGCCAACCGCTGACGCTGACCGCCTGAGAGTTTCTGGCCGCGCTCACCGACGATGGTGTCATACCCTTGGGGCAACTGCTCAATGAAATCATTGGCTTCAGCTAGTTTGGCCGCTTTCTCAATCTCAGCGGACGTTGCGCTAAAGCTGCCATAGGCAATATTCTCAGCCACCGTTCCATGGAATAAAAACACATCTTGACTGACTAAACCAATGGCTCGACGTAAATCATCTAGATGTAGCTGCCGCAAATCGTGACCATCAAGGATGATCTGCCCATTGCTGATTTCATAAAAGCGCAGCAAAAGTTTGACTAGGGTACTCTTTCCGGAACCCGTCGCACCGACAATCGCCGTTGTTTTACCGGCAGGCACTTTCAGAGTTAGGTGTTCTACCACCGGCAGGCGATCATGATAAGCAAAGGTCACATCCTTAAATGCAATATCGCCACGCACATTACTAACGGGCAACCGATAATCCCCAGGGCGAATAGCCACAGGCGTATCCAGCAAATCCATCACCCGCTCGATGGAGGCCATGGCACGCCGATACTGATCCAGGGTTTCGCCTAAACGAGTCAAAGGCCACAGCAACCGCTGCGTCAGAAATACCAACACACTATAGGTACCCACAGCCAGGTTGCCAGCCACTGCTTCTAAACCTCCATATAGCAGGGTGGCCGTAAATCCGATCAAAATCAGAATACGGATCAGGGGAATAAATGCAGAACTGAGTGCGATCGCTCCACGATTACTCTGACGATAGGCTTCGCTATCTGCTGCTACCCGCTGATTTTCATAGGCCTCAGCTGTGTAGCTTTTAATAGTGGCAATGCCTGTTAGGTTATTGGCCAGACGACCATTCAATAAACCCACACGCTCTCGTACCTCAGCGTAGCGGGGGGCCAGATATTTTTGGAATGCGATCGCACCCCACACAATAAACGGCATGGGCAACATCGCCAGCCACGCTACCTTAGGAGCCATAACAAAAAAGGCTCCACCAATCAGTAGCACAGTGGTCACCACCTGCAGGACTTCGTTTGCCCCGCGATCCAGAAATCGCTCCAGCTGATTGATGTCGTCATTGAGAATAGACATCAAGCCACCCGAGCTGCGCTCCTCAAAAAAGGCCAGTTCCAAGGACTGAAGGTGGGTATAGGCATCTAACCGCAGATCATGCTGAATCGATTGGGCCAAGTTGCGCCACAGCCAGTTATAGGCATATTCAAACGCTGATTCTAAAGCCCAAACAATCACCGTTAGTACTGACAGCCATACAAACTGCCCGCGAATGCTCGCCACACCCCAGTTGGCAATGAGTGAATCCTGCTGTTTAACCACCACATCCACCGCTAGACCAATGAGTACTGGCGGGGCCAAATCAAATAGTTTATTGAGAACTGAGGCTGAACTGGCCAGCCAAATTCGTCGGCGATAGCGACGACCGTAGGTCAACAAACGTTGGAGTGGGTAGGTCATAATCCCTGACATCTAAGGATAGAAGGAAACATCAATATTTCCAGTTCCTCCATTGTGAACTATCACCGCTGCAGCTTAATCACATGGGTTGACCTAAATCGATGGCCCAATCCATCAAAACAACGACAGAAGTCCTAAAACAACGACAGAAGTCCGGATACCTTATTTGAAGGCTTTAAGAAGATCGCCATAGCTTGACCCTGAAATCCAAACTTTTTAGGTATTCTACTTAGACAGGTGCTACACATTAACTACCAGTAGAGGTCTATCTGCATCGAGATTATTGGCAGCTTTCTTGGATAGACCGCTAATAGAGTTCTAGGTTTACGACCTAGCTCACAAGTTTTTTCATAGTCAAACGTTATCCCCATTTAAAATCAGCGTCTCAATTTTGCTTTTGCCAAATTTAGCTTTGGCACAGGCTTGTCAGCTAACGCCAAAGTCAAACTTGGTTGAGACAAAGCTCTCGCCCAGTATTTACTAGGGCGATATTTAACAATTTAAACAATTTCAAAACTCCCACCCCTCAAAACACCCAAGCCCTATGGAAACTCCTTTTGAGATTCGCTATAACAATATCAAGCTACAGGTAGAAAGACTTTACAAAAGCGCCGATCAAACCATTAAACAACACTTTCCAGGCCTAGAGGATATCTCATTCACCCTCAGAGGCGGAGAATGTGTTCACTTACATAGTTACGTACCGTCCGCCAACAGATTATTACTCGATACGCTGAGTGGTCATTTTCGCATTGATGCTGGGGCCATTTGGGTTGATCACCAGAGACAATGGTTAAACCTATCCCAACTATCTCAGCGGCAAACGGGCGAAATTCAAGCCCGCACTATCGGCCATCTAGGGTGCAGCGAAACACTACGGACACAATCCATCGTGATGGATTGTGTCTCCAAGCCATTCCTTAACCTCGGACTTTCCCGCGTTCAAGCCGAAGGACAAAGTCGACATGTTTTAGATTGGGTGGGTTTACCTCGACGGCTGTGGCACCAAGCACCTAAGCACCTGACCTTAGCTGAACTACATCAAGTTAATCTGGCTCGTACCTTTGCCATCGATTACAGCGTGATTGTGATTGATGTGCCCATCAATCATCTAGATCGAGACAATCAAAGGCGTCTGATTCAGCTGATTGAGTATCGCAAGGCTCAGAATACTTGTTTTATTGGCAGTTTCAACGACGATGATTTGCGTCAACAAATTTGCGATCGCAACCTCTCCATTCACGTTCCCACACCTATTTTCAGTGGCCCAGCACCTACTCACGCAGCAGCAAGTAATATAGCTGCCCACTCGTATTAATCAATCCAGCTTGTTCTCCAGCATTAGTGCCCGTACCCACAAAAATATCCACACGACCAGGACCACGAATCGCACCGCCTGTATCCTGATCCAGCACATAGCGATTCACCGCAATGGACTGCCATCTATCAGCAGTGGTGGACATCGGCAGGTCTAAACTAATCAAAGCCAAAGCCCCCGGCGGCATTAGCGTCTTATCTGTAGCAATAGAACGACCTGCCGTCACAGGTACATTCAGATTACCCATGGGAGGGGATCCCCCAGTCGCCTTGAAAAATACAAACCGATCATTCTGGGGCAAGTAGCGATCAAGCGCCTCTGGATGTTGCTCAAAATAGTCAAGCAACACCGGCAGAGTTAACTCTGACTCCGCCACAATGCCATCATCAATCAAAGCCCTGCCAATGCTCACGTAGGGGTACTCCGTACGGCCAGCGTAGCCCACTGACATGACTGAGCCATCGGTTAACTGTAGTCGGGCTGACCCCTGCACCTGCACCAAAAACGCTTCCAGACGATCTTGCAGCCAGACTAACTCTAGACCTGCTAAAGGACCCTTTTTTCCTTGCAAGCCGTCCATTCCTTCCAGATCAGAGCGGGTGGGATGGGGCAATGGCCAGGTGTCTAGATCCGCAGGTCGGCCATACAAGGGATAGCGGTACTCCGCTGCGGGCACTGCACTGGCCCTGTATGTGGGCTCAAAGTAACCGGTAAAGTCCACCTGACCATTACCATCGCTACCAATCGACCGATAAAAGTCAAATTCTTGCTTTACAACCTGCTGAAGCTGCTGCGCCGAATGACTAGTGGCTACCAACTCACGGAAACGCACTAAACTACGCTGTACCCGTTCCCGAGTAATACTTGACACTGGATACTCTTCGTAGGCTGACACTGCAGCCTCTGTCCCTAAATAATCCAGGCTATAGTCAACAGCTTGAAGTAATCGGCTACGATCCTGTCCAAACTGAGCGTCGTATCCCAAACATAGTTCCGGGACAAACTCGACATGGCAGTTAACCAAATCTAACGGCACTGCCGCTGCCGACATCGGGGCACACACCACAGTCGTGACCAGAACCGTACGGAGCCACCGCCCACTTAGCATCACCGTCCGCTACCTAAAACCGCTCGACACTAGAACTAAACTGTGGTTCTACACGAATTGCCACTAGTCGAGAGGGACGAATCACCATATATTCACCAGGATTAATCTCTGGCAATGGCACTTTAATAAAGTCGTCCGAAGAGGACTTGGGCATTAGCTCATTGCTATACCACTTTTGAAAATCTTGAATCGATGAAAACCTTACTTCCTCATGATGGCCGCCATCAAATAGCAGATGGACAATAAATTCGCTTGGTTTCCTGGGCATAACGGCTCGTCGATTTAAATCATCGCCCTATTATGGACCTCCAGCTGTCAAAAATTGCATCTAAAACGATACGAATACTTACAAAATATTGGCCGACTCTCTGGTGTTCTATAAATGGCGGTAGAGTTTATCTGTATTTTTGGTCCTGGTTCTGTCCCATAAATAGCCATACTCTTTAAACTTCATGTTGCGTAAAGTTTCCATAGCCATCGGTGCTCTTTTGCTCATCGGGCTGCTTGTTGTGGGTGGCTGTCAGCTCACCCAATCTAAGGCATCCTTACCAAGCGACACTGCTAAATGGGAGCAAATTGAAGAGCAAACCCCCGCAGTCGCTGTTGACAAGAAAGCTGTTATTAACGGCGGTGAGTTCAATAAGTTCTTTCCCACAGCTAATGGATTTGAGCGGGTCTACACTCAAGAAAAAGACGGCTTTGCTGAAGCCAAGCTTAAGCAAGATGGCAATACGTTAGCGATGCTATCGGTATCAGATACGGCCTCTAATCCAAGCGCCACCCTTAAATATCAAAATAGCGATCGCACCCTTGCAGGCTATCCCCTAGTCGAAGTTGGCAGTACCGCCAGCAGTCTACTAGTAGCTGATCGATTACAAGTAAAAGTCCTCTCTCGAGACACAGAATTCACCCCCTCTGATCGGGAAGCTTGGCTAGAAAAGTTTGATCTTAATGGTCTTGCTGAACTCGTCAACTAATATCGCCTGCGCCATCATACAAGGACATCAACATGAGCAAGTCGATTTATGAGCTAGTCAACGAGTTACCTCAGAAAAATCTCACGGTTTTTGCCCTCCGCTCCCTTGACAAGGTACTGCCTGGAGAATGGGAGAACATTGTCGGCTTCGAAAATACTATCCGACAGGTCACGGGGGAGAGTGACACGGCTCTAATTGAACAAATTGGGGCACGGGCTATTCAGCTCTATAACGATAAGTCTGAAGGAT
The DNA here is from genome assembly GCF_032906605.1 of Leptothoe sp. LEGE 181152. Lineage (NCBI taxonomy): Bacteria > Bacillati > Cyanobacteriota > Cyanophyceae > Nodosilineales > Cymatolegaceae > Leptothoe > Leptothoe sp. LEGE 181152. Next base: position 259,069 of record NZ_JASATU010000065.1, on the reverse strand, counting down.
ACCAAAGAGCCATGTGGCTCTATCAAACCATTGACTCCACAGGGCGGGCTTTAGGCCAAGCGGCTTTGGCCAATAAAATGACAGAAAATGTCCGCTTTCTGTCCATTGTCAATCGCCTCACACCCAAGGCTGACAAAGCTCAGACCATCGATCTGTGCATGAAGCTAGTGACTGAAATCGTTGCTTTTTGCAAAATAAACGGCATCCCTGGCGATAGCGTGGGTGATTTTGTTAAAGCACTGGGAGATTATGGCGGTGAATCGTTGGTCCGGATGGCCGCACTGGTATGTTTTGACGGTCTTGTTCCCCTGGGTCCTAACTTTATTAAGCAAACCGAAACTGTTTTAGGAAATCTCACCCCTAAAGACTTGGATAACAATCCAGCGTTCAAAGCCATTAAGGAAGCGGTGCCTGGCGCTAAAACAGCTGACCAGCTCACATTTATTGGTGCGAGCTTTGAGTCAGTCAAAGGCTGGATGGGTAATTTTGTTGAATCTAAAGGCATCACACCTCAAAGTGTAGTCGCTAATCTCAAAACATTTGTGGATATAGCTGACGACAAAATGGACTACTTTGGTGCCTTTCTAGATATTTCCATCAACTATTATGAGCACACGGGTGTTCAGACCCTAACTCGTCGGCTCGTTGAGCGAGCTGTTGCTGAAATTTAAATCTAAGGCTATGGCGATTATAAAAAACGTTCTGGGTGACAATCTACAGATATGTTGCACCAGTCCGATGACAGGATTTTACCGTGACGGTACTTGTAATACGGGACCGAATGATTTAGGCGCTCATGTCGTTTGCGCTGAAGTCACAGAAGAGTTTTTGACTTACACCAAGGCTCAGGGTAATGATCTGAGTACACCCATGCCCATGTACAAATTTCCTGGCCTCAAACCCGGCGATCGCTGGTGCCTGTGTGCTAGCCGCTGGAAAGAAGCCCATGATGCCGGTGTGGCCCCCAAAGTGGTGTTAGCCGCAACCCATGAAGCTGCCTTACAAATAGTTTCCCTTGAAATCCTGCAAAAACACGCTACCGAGTAACTATTAGCTTTGGAATATACAGACGTTGCATGCAACGTCTGTTTCACATTACTACCCCCCACTAACAGGTGGAATTAAAACAACTTCATCACCATTGCTGAGGGGAGTATCGGCTTCAACAAACTTGAGGTTAATGGCAAAACGCGTGAGGCCTTGCCATTTTTTTAGATCCGGGTATTGATTGCAGATGCGATCGCACAATTCCCTAACCGTTATCCCCTCAGGCAACTCCATTGTCATTTCAGGACACCCCAAAACATCCTGATATACCGCAAACAGCTTTAAGGTAATGGAAATCATTCCCGTTGCCCACCCTATCGTTCATTTCCATAGATCCTAAAATATACGGGAATAAACTGCCTTTTGGCTAATGTACAGACGTTACATGCAACGTCTCACCAAAACCTAATTCAAAGGCGCATTAAACACAGCATTTGCCAAAGTATCCAGCAACAGCTGTTCACGATAGGGCTTCGAGAAATAAGCATTGGCCCCCAGCTTCATCGCCAACTGACGGTGTTTATCACCGGTACGCGACGTCAGCATCGTAATTGGAATATGGGAACAACGCTTATGGGACCTCAGTTTAGCCAAGAAGCCATATCCATCTAAACGCGGCATTTCAATATCACACACAATCGCATTGATATCTAAGCCAGCATTGAGTTTTTCCAACGCATCTAGGCCATCCTTAGCCTGAGTCACTCGATACCCTTGCTTTTCCAACGTAAGGGCCAGCAACCGTCGCACATTGACCGAATCATCCACCACCATGATTGTCGGTTGTTTAGACACACTGGCGGCTACATCAGGTTGCAGGTCACTCAGCTTGCCACTGAGTAGAGGATTACCATATAGAACTGACGCTTCTTTGATATTGGACCCTTCACAACTCAACACCCAACGGAGAAATTCTGGAGCATTGAGCAAAGGCACAACTTGTCCATCACCCAAAATAGTGCAGTTGTTAAATCCTGTAGGCATAGGAACATTCCCTTCCACCCGACGCAGCGCCGCCTCTTGATCGCCCCATGAGCGGTCAATTTGTAAGCCAAATAGTTGATCGTTATATCGGAAGACCAAAACTGTCGGCACCGTCACGTTAGCGCTCATTTCCAAACTTTCAATATGCCGAGCACAGTTAAATGCTAACCACTTAGCCATGCGGATCAGTCGGATTGGCTCACCATTACGGGTGAACATTTCACGCCCAGCATCGTCGTAAATTTCGTCGTCTGCAACCTCTGTGATTTCCTGAAGATTATCGGTCGGAATAGCCATGGGGAGACGATTACTCTCGGCCAGCAGCACCCGAGTAACAGAAAGCGTATAAGGCACCGAAATGGTAAACGTCGATCCTTGCCCTGCTTTGGTCGCTACGCTAATATCACCACGAATCTCTTCAAGATTGTTGCGAACCACATCCATACCGACACCACGACCGGATAGCGTAGTCACTTGACTAGCCGTACTAAATCCAGGCTCAAAAATGAGTGACAACAGGTCAGTTTCGCTTGCGGTAGCCAATAGGGATTCATCTAATCCCATATCTTTCGCACGAGCACGAATTTTCTCTAAGGGAATACCGCGACCATCATCCTGAATTGTGATCACCGTCCGGCTACTACGTTGTAGGGCACTAATGGTAATGGTGCCCTGCTCTGGTTTACCTACCGCTAGGCGTTCTGCCGGAGCCTCAATACCATGGTCAAAGGCATTACGCAGAATGTGCATTAAGGGATCATTTAAGGACTCTAAAATATTGCGATCAACTAAAGTTTTATCGCCTTCAACCTTGAGTTCCACAGGCTTACTAAACTCTAGCGACAGCTCACGTAAGGCCCGTGGAAAGCGATTGGTAATGTCTGATAAAGGCCGCATGCGCAGCTGATTGAGATTACGCTGTAGCTGACGAGTAGTACGCTGTAAATTGCGTGATGATTGCTCGGCTGTATCAACACTAATTTCAATATCGTCAGCAACTTCTCGCAACCTGACAGCGGTTTCCATCATGTCGCGGAAGGGCAGATGTCGCTCATCATAGCGATCCATCTCTAGGGCATCAAACCCAGGGGTTGTAACGCCATTGCCCCCCCCTTGGTTCAAGACCAGGGCAACAGAACCATTATTACCAGCAGCTGGTAGCATCGGTGGATTATTGCTGGCTGTTTTATCGTAGACATCGCGCAGATCCTCTTCCGATTCTTCTAAGGAACGCAACCGCTCGTGCAACAGTTTCACCAACGTCCTCAGACGTTTTACTTCACTGTCAAGTCGATGACGCTCAATTGTTAAATCACCGAAGTAATCATTGAGTTCATTCAGCTGTCGCACCGAAACCCTTACAGTCGTATCTTGCTGTGCATCCGGAGCGACCTTAGACTCATTACCGGACTTGCTAGAAAACCGAAATTCTGCAGCCTGCGATGCAGTCTGCGATGCAGCCTGCGATGCAGCAGACTCTTTCTCGACAGACGGTGAACCAGATTCCACAAACGGTCTGACTGGTTGAACAGCGTCTCCTGATAATTCGGACTCTACCGCTGGATCTGCTGCTTCAGGTTGAATAGGTACTGTTGGCTGAATCTCTTCAGTAAATAGAAATTCCGTAGGTTGCGAGTTATCTGTTGCGGCTTGCGCAAAAATATCCTGGTCAACGGGTGCATTTTCCGCCTGAGCCAATATAGTGGCCCAATCATCCTCTACTCCCTGACCATCATTGAGCATGGGATCGTCCATCGCCAACGGATCGCTGACGTTTAGATCGACATCACTAAAGATATCTGAGGTAGCTGTCACTACAGGCACTTCAAAACTCAACCCCGACAGAGCAACGGGCAACTGTTCCACTTGACCATCTAAGATGCAAGTCTGAGACTGTCGCCAGGCCGTGAGAGCGGCTTGAGCCACTTCCATAACTTGGTCATCACTCGCCATCTTAATAGCCTGTCCAACTGACATACACAGCTCACAAAAAGCAGAGAGCTGTAGCATTTCCCCTAAACCGCCCAGTTCCTGAGCCAGGATGTCTACCTCTTCACGCAGCCGAGGCGTTTGACTAGAAATAGCCGCTTCCAATCGATTAAGACAGCCTTCAACCTCAGTGCTAAACAGAACAGGAATAATATCCTGATTTTCATCTGAAGACAATAAAATATTCTCGTCTTCAGGATCAGCTTCTCCTAGAATCTCATAAAGCTGCTCAAAAATAGGCATGGCTGTACCGTTCAGCCATGTTTCGTCAGGTGGTTTCTGGTTGCGATCGCACTCAATGATTCGACGTAAAATGTCCACCGCCGACAGTAGCAATCGTTCTAAATCATCATCAATCACTAAACCATCGCGCTGCAGTTTGAGGACCTTCAATGAGTCCTCAAGGCGATGGGCAAAGTCACTTAGCAGCACATACCCCATCATGGCAGCCCCACCTTTAATCGAGTGGGATGAGCGCAATGCTGCGTCAATATCGTTACGCAGTACACCTTTCTGCGCTAAATCCAGCAGGGCTCCATCTAAAGTCTGTAGATACTCATCAGCTTCATCCAGGAACTGAAGCTTAATTTCAAGTTCTTTATCAACCGCCATGACGCTGCACCTATTGGATACCTGCCTTATGTGACTGCCTATCGATCAAACTATTCGCTCTGCCTCCATTCAATAACGACCGGTTATTGCTCCTGAGATATTTTTGAAGCCTCCTGATCATCCACCTTAAAGGCAGCCATAGAAAGTTCTAGCTCCTTAGCCACTGCAACCGTCTGTTGTAGCGCTTCCGATACAGTTTTGGAAGAAATCGATGTACGTTCAGACACCTGGGAAATTTCTTGCATTAGTGTGGACACATTGGCTGCTGTTTCTACCTGGGAAACGGTAGCCGCAGAAATTGTCTGCACTAGAGCATCAATTTGCTGAGATACTTCCATCATACGCGCCAGGCTCTGCTTCGCCTCATCCACTCGGCGAGTTCCTTCAACCACCTGAGAAGTACTGCTTTCAATGGCATCCACCACATCAGCAGTCTCCCTCTGGATACTGTCTACAATGCGCTCAATATCCTGAGTCGCAGCTGCAGAACGGGCTGCTAGTTCACCCACTTCTTCAGCAACAGCAGCAAAACCTTGACCTTCTTCACCAGCGCGGGCCGCCTCAATACCCGCATTAATAGCCAGCAAGTTGGTCTGGGTAGCAATCTGGTTAATCAAGGAAACGACCTTAGAAATCTGCTGCGATGACTCACCCAATCGCTTCACCTTTTTAGCCGTTTCACCGACGGTTGTCCTCAGATCCAAAATATTCTGTACCGTCAGATCCATAGCTAATCCGCCGTCTTCAGCAGTCTGGGAGGCTTCACGAGCCACAACGGCCGCTTGCTGGGCCCGATCAGCTGCTTGGGTAATGGCCATGGTCATATTTTCTACAGAATCAAGCGTCTGCGTTGTGCGATCTGCCTGCTGTAGGGCATCATCAGCCAACACTTGCATAGCAACCTCGTTAGCTCCCAAAGATGTATTCACCTGCACCGCTGAAGTTTTAACCTGAGTCACAATTTGTCGCAGACTCTCAATAATGGCATTAAAGAAGTCAGCAACAGTACCAATCTCTCCAGCTGAAACATCAGCACGAACCGTCAAATCACCACGAGCAGCGCCTTCAACATCGTCTAAGAGACCTAGTAATTCCATTTGAAGAGTCTCTTGGCGCTGTCGCCGCTCCTCAGATAGTGCCTCTGCCTCTAACTGTGCTTGCTGTTTCTGATTGAACAGACTAACTTGTTCAATAGATAAACCGATCTGCAAAGCAGCCTGCTTAAAGAAGCTAATATCCAACTCACTCCACTCTCTGGGCCCCGAACATTGGTGGGCGACCAACAAACCAATCAATTCTCCATTGTCCAAAATGGGGGCAACCAAATTGGCCTTAACTTTAAATGGCGTCAATTGACCTAAATGACACTCAGTCAACCCGGCTTCAAAAATATTACTGGTTGCCTGTATACGACCGCGACGGTATTGATCAACATAGCCAGAAGCAAAACAGGGATCTTTAATAGTAGCCCCCAACGCCGCAGGCCATCCCATGCCAACGGACTCAGAAATAATCTCACCACTCCAATCTTCATTAAAACGATAAAAGATCACTCGATCTGTCTCTATCGCCTTACGAACACCATTGACAGCAATGCTGTACAAACGCTCCTCATCGATATTATTTTTGCGTAAGTCACTCGTCAAACTAGCTAGTTGATTAGCCCGTTGAGCCGCTCTTGCCTGGACACTCGCTTGATCCAGTAGAGTGCCTTCCGAACGCAGCACCGTATTCGTTAAGTCGTTAAAAGCAGTTGCTAGCTGACCGACTTCGTCCCTGGCAAAAACATCGGCTTTTGCCTGACGATCTCCCTCAGCAAACGCCTCGGTTGCACGCTGTAGACGCTTAATCGGACTAGCGATTGAACGCCCCAACAACTGAGCTAAAAAGATATCAGCTAAAATAGCCAATAATGCAATCAAAAATTGAATCTGCAGACTTCTATTAATTAACTGCTGTAAACGTGCCTCTGAAGTCCCACGGATTAAAATCCCAATCGGCTCACCGTTGATATCACTCAAGGTTTTTGCAGCCATAGCGTAGGCATCACCCTCGGACTCCACCAGACGTTGGGAAATCGTTTCACCTTGGCTGTCTAATGCAGCTACTAACAGGTTCTGATCATAAACTTCAACTTCTTCACCAATTTCAATTTCAGTGGCCCCTTCATCTAAATTAGCCAAGGAAGCCAATTGAAAATCATCGGAGCCTTCACTCAAATAGATAGCGCCATAGCCAGTTCCAAATGCTTGAACAATGCCTTCAACAATCGATGTTTTACCGTTAACGAGATCACCCGCAATCAATACCCCAACTAATTGGTCAGTCTGGTTTTGAGAAAACACAGGAGTTGCTACATATCGAATGAGCGCCTTATCTCCATCTGTTGTTAGCTCAACTCCCTGGCGTTGCAACTCACTTTGCTCAACCAAACCATTGGCCTTAATCTGCTGGCGCTCAGAAACAACACGGGAAACTAACCCATAAGGATCAAACTCTTCTCCAGTGCGATCAGTTTGGGCATTGACAATGATTTTCCCATCTATGCCAATGAGCGTAGAATACTCAATATCGCGAGCCTCAACTTCTCCCTGCAAAATCTCCCGAACAACTGCGCGCTGATTAGCACTAATATCAGAACCATTAGCTACTCCCTCAGCCAGCGTCACAATGGCTGTGTTTTCGGATTGACCCCGGAAACCAAACCCCATTTGGTTGACTTTAATGTTGTATTGAATATCCGTGACCGCTAGTTCCGCTTCAGCTTGCTTTAATAACTGCTGACGGGCACCGCTAATAATTAGGAGTGAGCCTGCCCCAACCAATCCAATAACGGAGATAACCTCTGAGGAGATTAAACCAATTAGCTGCTTGCTGCTAACAGGTAAGTCATAAAACCATTGTAGTAGAGCGCTACCACGAGAAATTTTAAGATTCTCAGGGGCATACCGCTCCTCTGCCGAAGGATATTTTACGCCTCGATAAGATAAAGTTTGTTGATCTTGCACATTGGCCATTGGTTCTGACACACCCTTAGACGAGTTTGAAGGAGACGTATTACGACGACTAACCGCCGCAATCTCTTCCAATTGGGCAGCTAGTTCTTGATTTGGATTGTGCTCACGAGCATTCTCCAGGCCATTATTATTTCCTTGAATATCGTCTACAGATTTCACTACAACACCATCCAATAACCGATCACGCTGAGAACTATCTTCTTGGTTAGGGGTATTATCCACTGCATCTACCTCAGAGTTAGACTCAGCATTTGAGTTCGTACCAACATCCATACCCATAAGAAGTTTCCTTTAGATAGCGTTTCGATAACAATTCGTCGAATGACTCAGAGTAGATAACTATAGAAATCAGCAAAAGATAATAACAACCTTAATCAAGGGAAGAGCCTAGGGTGCCTGTAGCACTGGAGACTGTAGCAGGGCTTCAACGTCTAATATAAAAATAGTTTCATCGTTGTGAGTAACACAGCCTATGAGGTACGGCAAAATAATACTGCTCACATTATTTGGAGGGGGATGAATAGCTTCCGGTGGAAAGCTGACCATACCATCAATAGCTTCAACCTGTAACGCTAGGGGTGTTGACTGTCCTTGAACTACGATTAAGCTATATTGTTGACTGTGGTGATCGGGCACTGGCAGCCCCAACAGGCGCACTAAATTAGCAACCCAAAATACACGGCCACGGCGATTAGTTAACCCTAAGAGGGCTGCTGGCATATTGGGCATCGCCATCACTCGTCGTGTGGGTAACACGACCGCTTCCTGAACAGCCCGGGCAGGAAACATGGCTACAACATTAGGAGCCAACTGGAACTTTAAGAATGACTTTGCCAGTACAGGCCTGTCTTTTTTCAGAGATAAAGCAGACAAAATAGTGACCTCACAAACGATATGCGATCGCACACTAAAAAAATTACAATACTGATTTAATTACCTTCAGTAGTTCCTCTCGCTCAAAGGGTTTAGTGATGTAGGCATCTGCCCCCTGTCGCATACCCCACAGGCGATCAATTGCCTGATCCTTAGATGAACAAATGATCACCGGAACCTTCTCTGTTTCAGGCGCACGCTTTAAGCTTCGACACAGCTCAAAGCCACTCATTCCAGGCATCACTACATCCGTAACAATGACGCTCGGCTGACTAGAAATAGCCTTATCTAACCCCTCTTGCGCTGTCACAGCATGGATGACACTGTAGCCTTCTTCCTGTAAATAATGGCTAATTAATTCTCGTTCAGAGGGTGTATCCTCAACGATTAGCACTGTAGCCGTTTTAATTACCGTCATAGTCTGTCTGTCATCCCCCAAATGTGTGGCCAACCGCCCTCAGTGTTCATAATAGTAACTATCACAAAATCTGAAACATTGAAGTAGATGAGCAATTTAGCTCACTACTGTCTCGGCCCCACGGCCGGTAAATGCATAAATACCATTTTCAAGAGCTCTGACTGACTAAATGGCTTAGTCAAATAACCAGAAGACCTTACCAACTTGGCTTTCGCGCGATCAATAAAGCCCGTATTACCCGTCACCATGACAATGGGCGTATTTCTAAAGCTTGGATGCCTGCGTAACAAAGAGCATAGTTCATAGCCATCCAAATTAGGCATGGTTACATCCAACAGAATCAGATCTGGACGACAGCGCATAACCTGCATCAACGCCTTGACCGGGTCACTAATAGGGACAACGTTCAGACTTCTATCATTCAAGAATTCTTGAATTGCGTTCAAAACAGTTGGACTATCATCAATACAGGCAATTGTGTAAACAGCCCTGCGAGCATCAGAAGATGCTGACATGTTAGCGCCTCCATCTCGAGCCTGAGGATTAACAACAGCAGCCCCAGCTTGTGCAGTGGATTCAGAATCCACCAGCTTATTAGCAGCAGGTGAAACAGACGGCACAGAGGCAGCTACAGACTGTACAGAAACCACTGGCGCTCCAGCTGCCACCGCTGAGGGGGATGATAGTAAGCTCTGCCGCCGATTTCGTTGACAGATTTCAACAATAGGACGTAAATCTAACTGACAGAGAACCGGATACTCACCAATATCCTCTAAACCAAGTAAATCATAACTACCTTCCTGCACACCCAAAAAGGACTCAATTACCTCAATCGCCATGGCGCGTATCAACCCACTCGCTTGTTCCGGCGTTAGATGAGATTGCTCTACCAACCAACTAATCGCCTGATAATCTGGCGTTAGGGGAGCCTGCTTAGGTGACTGCTCAAACATCAACCGTAGTTGAACTCGCACAGCACCTACTAGAGTAGAAATTTCACTACTCAAGTCCTGAAGATGACGATCTAAGCGATCAAAGGGCGCATCAGTATCTGTAGCAAAATTAAGCTTGCCTTGGTTAAGAAAAAGCGACCATGAGTTAGTCCCCGAGTACAACTTGAAGTGACCACTCACCTGCCGACTGATCAACTGAGCCAAAAAGCTTAGAGGATGTAACTTCTGGGTTGCACCATAACCCACAATCGAACGACTGTTCATAACTGAATGTTTAACGATACAGCAAAAAGCCAAAACCCTTTAGGGCTAAATTAGACCAAAGCAATGGGTAGTACACCTATTACACACGGCCACGAATAGATATATACATTTTCGACTCAATAACCATACAAATGGTTTCTTTCCTATGGAAATAGATATATGCGGCAATAGAAATAAATTTATGCGACAACTTCACTATGAAGAAATTCCACTATTTGCTCCCTAGTCCGGACCATCTATTTGGAAGAACCCTGTTTCAAGGTCACATTTATCAAAATTTTAATCACCCTGCAATAAGCCACTATATCCCCCTTAGTTTAGGAACATATAGCACTGTAAGTTTGTACATTTAGTTTGAGAATACCAGTAAAATTACGTACGCCCAAACAAAGTCTTCATAAAAGAGGTAACAGAAAAAGGAACTACGGTAATAATTCCCTATACCCAGGATCACAGGACATTACCAGGCTACGTACACCATTAGAATGACGAAATAATAATGAAAATCGCAGTTGCGAACTAGAACAAATGAGCTTTAGAAACCCATCACACGAGCAGTGATCTTTAGGCAACCTGTCTGAGTAACGTTTTAATTTGGTTCTGCTGTTGCTGATCCAAGGATGCAGGGAACGTAAGTTCCAAAGCCACACGATAATCCGAGAGTTGACTAGGATTATTTAAATCTGCGTTTGTAACCGAGCCACTATAGGTACTTGAAAGCTTAGGTACGAGTTCAAGACGCTCAACCTGAGCCATCAAATCATAGGAATGAACGCTATCCACTTGTGGATAGACCTGCAAATGTAACAGGGGGTGATTATCCTGCAGGGCAATAGCCGCCGTACTAGCATCACCCAACAACTCTAGCCGCATGTCCCTTGACCCCAGCTCAGTGATCATAGCAGCTTGAACATTGCTACCCCACCCTTTCCATCTAAGGTCACTCATTACCTCAACTTGTTTACGCATCTTAACGCTATTAGCTGGGCGTAACTCTTGGAAAGCTCGCCTCAAACTCATCAAAATAAAGCTGAGGGACTGCCATGGGTTATCAGTATTTTCACGAATTTGGGAATACCATCTGCGCACATCAGAAAAAATCACAATGGCGAGATCATCTTGCTGTGCTTGAGTCATATTGACAAAGTTAATGGCTAGCTTTGTCTGCAAGGCATCTGTTGCAGTAGCTCTGACAATTTCTGCATCTAGTAAGGCGATCGCTCCATAATCACCCAAAATCTCTAGCTGTACCCGGTCAGAAACATTGGGCCAAACATCAAGCAGCACCTGAGCGCCCGTTTCACTAACATCAATCGTTGTACCTTCCCAAACTTGACCATCATCACTGTAAAGGCGAGCAATTAGCTCACGCGGTAACCGGTGAGATTGTCGCAGCTGTGGTTGTTCAAATGCCACCAGACACGCTGTTAAAACCAGAGAAAGGTTAAACACACACCATAGGGTGTTGATCAGTACAGCCTGAGTATCCAAAGGGCTGAGAATTAGCCAGATAGGTACAGTCAGTAGAGACGCAGCTGTAATCGCTCCTAGAACCACAAGATAGCGCACACTATCGATATCAAAGCTACGAGATTCTACTGAGACTCCCTTATCAGTCACGTTAAAGGAACCCAAATGTGGATTGATCAACGCCAGCAATGTCACAATACCTGCCTGGAATGACATTGCAAATTCATAAATCTCATTCCAGAAAGAAAACCGAACATGTTTGTAGGAGATATGATTCGCATGCATTGAGAGCACAATGTGCGGCAATGCATAGAACAATGTCTCAATACCTAAACCCTTTACAGGGTTGATCCCAAACAGCAAAAACAGGTTGGGAGCAATTGCATACATCAACCGGGGAAAGCCAAAAAAGAAATGGGAAGTGGCACTGAAATAGCAAAATCGCTGAGATAGACGCAAATTAAGTTTGCGGTTAAACAGGGGATTTTCAATCCGTAAAATCTGAGCCATCCCCCTGGCCCAACGAACCTGCTGACCTACATATGAGGAAAATTTCTCAGGGGCTAAGCCAGCCACCATAATTTTGTCGTAGTAAACAGTGCGATAACCCAGAGAGTGCAATCGTAAAGATGTGTGGCAGTCTTCGGTTACTGTCTCGGTTGCAATCCCTCCAACGTCAACCAGATACTTACGACGAATCAAGGCTGCAGAGCCACAGAAAAAGGCTGCATTCCAAAAGTCATTACCTTTTTGCAACACCTTGTAAAATAGCTCGTTACCAACGGGTATCTGCCCTTGAGTAAGTAAATTACGCTCAAATGGATCGGGATTATAGAACCAGTGAGGAGTTTGTACCAGAGCTAATTTTTTATCAAAGAAGAAGCCAACAGTTTCCTGCAAAAACCCTCGTACCGGTATATGGTCACAATCTAGAATAAGCACTAGCTGACCGTCTGTTCTGTCCAGTGCTGTATTGATGTTACCAGCCTTAGCGTGATCGTTGTTGTCACGGGTCAGCATCATACATCCTAACTCTTCACACATGGCCTTTAGGGCAAGGCGACGTTCCCGATATTTTTCAGCACGACCATCATCTAACACATAAACAACCTTTTTATCTGCCGGATAATCAATCTTGAGGGCTCCCAATACGGTTTTACGGACGATGGCAACATCTTCGTTATAGGTAGGAATATAAATATCTACCTTAGGCCATTTCTCCTGTGGCCAACGATCGAGGGAAATAGATTTACGCTCGCGAATCCTTAAGGTCTGGAAATAGGACAATAACAGAGTAGCAATTGCATAAAGCTCTGCCGTAAACAGCAAAATTGAAAAGAAACCATCCAGCCAAGAACCTAAGTTAAGCGTGTAGTTAGAGCGATAGTACAGATACCGCAGGGTTGTGATGGTACTAACAGCTATCAATAGCAAATGCAAGTATTCACTGACTCGTTGGCTAGTCTGGCGATCTTCTAACCGCAACAATACCTGACCTACACCCAATAGGGCTAACGCCACCAGTCCCTGCTGCAGAATTGTTGGCCGCGCTGTCATGATAGGCCAGGCAAATGTGGTTAAACACAATGCCAACACCAATAGCTGTTGTTTATTGAGCCACTGCAAACTCTGATCAAACCAATCGGGGAGCGTAATGATCAGCAGTTCAATCAGTAAAGGCCGAACTCTTTTAGACAGATAGGTTTTGAAGACAGACTGAAAGTCTCTCAATCGATGGGTAATGAATATTCGTTCAGCCATAATTAAAGTTCTCCTGGCGCAGATGGATCGGTCATAACACCTTGGGCAGCCGTCAGAGCATCATTTCGTTTTAAGTATGCTTGGAGAACACCATAGAGCAACAATGAGAGCACAATGATACCGGGAATCAGGAGGAACCAATTACCCTGAATGACGGTGATGGCTCTTTGAAACGCACTCTTTTCTTGAATATCTTGCTGGGCAGAACGCTGTAAGAACTCTAGATTATAGGCGTTTTCGTCATAAGGAGATGGCGTTTCGTCATTGGCACTAATTAACACCGTGTCCCCTTGCAACTGGAAAAATAGGGAATCCAGTTCTAAGAGATCGCGGAGCTGCTTCAAACCATCTTCACTTTGAGCTGTCATAGTCAACAATACTCGTGATTCATTCCACGGAGATAGTTGCTGCTGTAAAACACCCTCTGCATCAGGCAACGTTTGAACCTGACTGTCACCCCATTGGCGGGCTCCATCTTTCAGGTTAAACTCCGCAGCTTCTAAAGCTTCAACCAAGGGAAATTGCGATCGCAATCCAATGGCCACCAGATTCTGTGATTCCCGTATTTCCGGGGTCAGTTTGCCAACCGGATAAACCTGGACCCGTACTGCTTCTGAACGACTTAAACGACCGAGACGCTCACTTAATTCAAGCATCAACGATAACTCAGTCATACTGGGTTTGTTGGGCAACACAATGGTAGTACGAGACAAATCTTGAGGTGCTGCAAACGGATAACCAGCCTTTAATAGATTTAGATCCGGTAGTTTTGCCACCTGTTGACGGTTGAGATTAAAGGCACTGTCGCTGTGGATGGTGCCCCATAGTTGGTGGTCTGTAACACGGCTACAGGAACGACGTTCCCGTGGATCAAATCTCAAATAAACTTTTAAACGTGACTGAGGTGTAATGTGCTGTTCTGGCAATTCCACTTTCAAGGTGGATCGCCGCTTACCGTCAATCGAATCGAGACGGCGACCAGCAACGGTAATACCGTCTAACTGCACTTCCACTAGAGATGTGAGCGGGTTTACCTGGGGACCATAGGTGTACCGCAGAGTCATCACATTTCCTGGCAAAAAGCGATCGTCCGGTAACGCCTTAAAATCAAATTCAAACGGTGGCGCATGAGCACCTCGAATCACCACATCATCAATCGGCTCATTATTAAATCCTGTTAGATCGCTGAGCTCAAAATTATCAGATAGGGGCAGATAACGAGGCCAATCACGAATGTCAGGTGCCTCAATTTCTTCCACCTCATCTACCAAAACAATTTGACCGGCACCAATTTTGCGATCTTGAGACTGTGTTAAGAACCGCACTGCCTTATCTACAGCAGTAGATCCATTACCTGTTGCTACTAATACAGGGGACTGTTTATCCTTAAGCACAGTCCACATCAAAATACCAGTATCAGAAGAAATTAGTGTCTGTTTGTTATCCAACCAACGCTTATTTTTGAGAGTCAGTGGTAAATTAAGGTTCTCCAACATGGGTTGCTGACTAGGTGTCCCAACTATTACGACTCGGTTGCCATCAGCTACATCATCAAACTTTTCAACTAGATCTGTTTCTAAAGGGCGATAGTCAGCAATACGTCCTAAAGATGTCTGTAGCCGTGAAATAGCTGTTAACCAAGCTTGATCCTGCTCAGTAGGAACAACATAATCAATGTGGTTTGTTTCCAAACTGAGCACGTCAATCAGGGGATAGGGATAGCTATTGAAATCCAGTTGGAACGGTTCAGCGTCATAGTTAAATACCAGCTTTGAATCCGGTAAAATTTCTGTCCAAAGTGATGGGTCAAATGGATCCTGGGTACAGGTGGGTGAGTTATTCTGCAAACCCGCAATAATGAGCTCGTTGTAATCTTTTAGAATACGTGTAGGAATGTCAAAAACAATGGTGCCCGTATCACCCTGTTTCAGATTTAGCGGTACACTACCAACATTATTGTCATTAACAATCACGTTCAGATTGGAGCGAGTTGCGTAAAGAGCCCCAGAATGACGATAACGCAACAGAATCTTGACAGACTTAACCGACCAGTTACGTGGCCGTGTAAACCTTAACCGAGACTCATTATAAATACCCTCTAGACGCAGGCGTGTACCTACGACCGGACTACGATTGAATTCAAGAATATATTGACTGCCATCTTCCTGTTCTAATTCAGCCGCTTGAGCATCTTGCAGAAGATCTCGTCCTAATGTTGCACCATCTTCGTTACGATTACGACGATCAACAGCAGTACCTGCCTCCGCTGGATCATCAGAAGCTCCTGGAGATGACGTCACCTGAGCCATACTAGGCCCTAAGGTGGTCACAATTAATAGAACAGATAAAAATAGCGAGATAAATAAGCGTTTTCTGATTATCCTTAAAAACACTGCTGTAAGCACTCCCCCCAGATACATACCTAGGTCAAAATAATCAAATTATTGGCTCTTTTGCCCTTTCAAAACATATACAAACCCTGATGAACCCTAGGCGGGTCTCAATCAAGTCTTACCCAGTCAGAAAATTCTTTGCAAGGGTTTGCTCTGTAGCTTATTGATTTACACATAGATCAGTCTTCACCCTGAGAACTCTATAAAGGTTAGTGTTATTTTGTTTAAGGAATAATGCATTAAGAAGCTTTTTTACAGTCTTCCAAGATCAAATATCAAGCTTAATCGCCACAATCCGGCAAAAATAGATCAAGATACGATTAAGGTGACTACTATATTTTGTTATTCATAATTAAGTTTTTTACGAACTAACGAATACCTATACTGACCTATGATGGGCAAATTCACGCATGAAGGAATCATTAAAAACACTAGAATTTGTATATTTTTTCGGTGAAAAGGCCTAATTCTATTCATTAGGAACAACCCCATCCCAAAATTGATCTATGGATTCAATAGTGATTTTATAAGTCATATAAAGTGATTTTTATGACTTATTTCACCTAGTTCTGACGGAGATAACGGAAGTTTCTTTCCGGTTAGACAACAGAAATTGTTGTAACCGTTGTTTATGGCAGTAGCCAATTACTAAAGCTTCAAGCAAAGACTCCCTACGAGAAGGCTCTTATCTGTTCTCTGACAAAAATTCTGACAAAAGTACAGCCAAGTAATTTATCCGGACTTACTATTTACTGACTATGTCTTTCCATATAATGACGCCATCTAGTCTTCGTAGACTAAAGTTATTCTGCCTGCTTGGCGGCTTAGGTAGTGTGTTAAGCGGCTGCGGTTTTTCAATCGAGACACCTAATAATCCTGTTTTAATCAATCGGTTACCTGTGGCTGAAATGGACTTCACCATAGAACCAGGCAGGAATAACTATACCTATGAATTACAAGGAACAGCTAACTTTCCTAACCAAACGGAACTTAATGTGTTGGCAATGCGACAGCTTTCGCCGACTGATGACAATGTAGAACCTAAACCCACCTATTCAATCTTGGACTATCAGGTCGTCAACGTACAAAATGGTCGCTGGCAAGGAGAACTGACCTTCAAACAGCTGGCTGATGATGGCAGCAGAAAAGAAACTTGGCAGCTTGATCAGTCAGAATTGAATATGGATGTGGAACCCCTTGACACAGTTGTTGTTATGGCTACCTACACTCCATTAGATCAGCTCACCACTCTAGAGCGCATTCTTGCGCAACAAGGTCTCAAGGTATCCCCTGAACTGCTCCAGACAACCTTTGAAGGTCGGCGTTATTTAGAAATGAAAAAAGTGCTAGATATACCTGTAGATAATCTGGTGGGCGCACGCCCTGAGCTCTATAACGATGGTTGGGGCACCCGGCATATTCTCATTGAAGAACCACCCTTGCCTTATCAAGTCGACTTTCCTAAGGAACGGCAAACAAATCGTCCTGCGGAACCTACAGAATTCTTATATTAGAGACAATTTGGGTGCTCAAACCACCTAGGAAAGCATGGTGGCTTCAAGGTTAGCGGTGTCGATTTCGGCTCCTGTCAGGTCTGCATCAACCAAGTTCGCACCCCATAAATTTGCACCAGCTAAACAGGCATCTCGCAGATCGCACCCTTGCAAATTAGCTCCCCATAAATCGGCCCCTGTAAAATTAACGCCGACCAGGTTAGCTCCGCTAAGATCAACCCCAACGAGCGCCAGATTACTTAGATCAGCTGCCCACAAAGATTGATTGGGTCCTAGACAATAAACCCCAGCCCACTCCCAATCAAAGTCTTCGGGCCACTGGGTAGATGGATCACACACAGCTCCGGATAAACAACTCTCTTTTAGCTCTGCATGAATTAAGTCGACACCAAATAAGATGGCTTTTGATAAGTTCGCCCTAGTCAGATCAGTACCTTTGAATTTGGCCCGTTGCAAGTTGGCGTTGGAGAGATTGCTGGAATTCAGATTTGCATAGCTTAAGTTCGCTTCGGTAAGCTGTGCACCGACTAACCAGGCTCCCAACAAATTTGTCTTTTTTAGTTGAGCACCAGCCAAATTACTATGGCTAAGGTCAATACCACCTAGATCACGCTCACTCAAGTTGCAATCAATTAATGCAGCTTTAGACCCCAAATAATGAACTCCAGCCTGGGCAGGGTCAAAGGTTTCCGGAAATTGGGTTTGATAGTTTGCGATCGCATCCTGAAAATTGGCATCCTCTAACTGAGCACCCAGGAGACATGCCCCCCGTAAATCAGCTTCTTGAAAATTCGTTCGTCGTAAATTTGCCCGTTGTAAATCAGCACCCCGCAGATTGCTTTGGCTAAAATCAACATCCGCCAAATGAGCATCCGCTAAATTACAGCCCCATAAATCAATCCCAGTTAGCTCATACTGAGACATCCGAATAGCCGGCATCTTACAGTAGCTAAAATCTCGTCGTCCCTGAGAATACGCGGCAATTACCTGGGAAGATAAGTCAGCCATACTTCATTACGTATAAAAAACAGAAATAAATATAAGAATCTAACGTATGCCCCTCATGTGGGCACTTGATATCCATCTAATTTATCTAAGATGTTTGGGGGGTACATACCATAGCGAATATTGCGCCTCACTATTCTGAGTCACAATCACATCTCTATGTTGCCGGATGAGACGTCTCGCCCATCCCAACACTTTTTCCTGGTCTGATGTACTGCGCCATAAACAGTAGTACTTATTTTGATAACGTACACCAAACACCATGGCATCACCAGTATCTAAATGCGCCGGATCCACCTGCTCTAGAAACGTAAGTATAGGAATATCGACTGGAGTGACATCGGCATCCAACTGCATCAACTCATCCAGAGAAATCGGTTTTAACTCAAGACCGTCAATAGTACCATTCTGGGTATATCCTCTAAAATGAACAACTGTTTGACCTGGGGCCAGTTTTGTCGCCAATAAGCTCTGCCCATTTAATGTCATTGAGCTACCCACCGCCATAGAAGGCGACACCGAATCGTCGAAACTAGTAAACGTTTTCTCCTCTGAAGAAGTAGTTGGCTCAATTAAAGGGGCTTCAAATGGAGCAGGCACTGCAGCGAGAGCACGTTGGCGTCGGTAAAGACGTCGCAAGACGTCTGCCGTTATCATGCCAGTCCCCACACTACCCAGAATGGCCAACCCAATGTAACGAATAATTGGCTTAGCCGAATTATCTAGAGGGCTAACTAAATCACCCCGAGCCTGACTAGGAGACACCCAAGTGGGTACTGAATTTGCCATTGACAACGGTAACGTAATAACGACAAATGCCAACCCGGATGACACTAGTGATGGTAAGAAAATACTACGAAAGGGAGATGAGCCCATGGAATTCAATCTGTAATCGGTGAATAATAACGTAAGGTTGAGCTACCGTCTGTAGGGTCCCCTTAAACAATCCATCCAAAACCGTTGACGTCAGGAGGCCGTTTAAGAAAGCCATAAGAACAGACTCATCTGTTGCCGACATCCCATAAAGAATAATGGAAACAGATGGTACAAGAACTCAACTTCAGGGTATCAATACACACACTAGAGTCAAGCATAATTAAAACCAATTTTTATTGATTATTAGATAGGTAAAACCTATAACCATGGTCTGAATGTTCTGGTGTGCGTCCTTTGGATTAGGACAGGTATAAATGGTAGAGGTTTTTATTCTGACTCTGGGTTCTAAAACGAGCCCATAATTTTGATTTTTTAGATAACTTTTATTATCGGCAGTGCATGGCCTATGAAACTTAACTTTCTGCTAACCCTGTTGATTTTATCTGCAGCCATGACCCCACTACTTATGCGATTACCACAGGTCAATAAGGCGCTATCAAAATCAAGCGACCCTGCTGCAGCGGTTACTCAACGGGATAATTCGTTAGATGCTATGACCGATCCACAGCATCCAAACTATACCTGTGTTAGCTGTGATCTGCGCGGTAAGGATTTTAGCAATCAAGATTTGAGTCGAGCCAATTTTTTTGGCTCCGATTTACGGGGAGCTGACTTTAGTAATAGCTTATTGATTAATACTGTTTTCCGAGAAGCCAAGTTGGATGAAGCGGATTTGAGCTACACCAACATGCGAGGAGCTGATTTAGAGGAGGCCAGCTTAGTACGAGCTAACCTACGCAATGCCAAAATCCTCCAGGGCACCTTGGAATATAGCAATTTAGAGCGGGCAGACCTGACTAATGCAGAACTGCGTGATGCTAACCTCTGTGCCGCTCGGTTAGTCAACAGCAACTTCGAAAGCGCCAGTCTCTATGGCACTATCTTACGGGCAGCTGATATGAGCGGAGCTAATTTTACAAAGGCCTATATGCGCTACGCCGACATGTACAACGCCATTACTCGCAACACTCGATTTGATCAGGCTGACATGGCCTTTGTCACCTACCCCGATGGATCAACTGCTCACGAAGGCTATATCAACTCAGTAAATCAGGCTACTGACTGCAATATTGATGATGAGTCAAGTAGTTCAGAATAAAAACAGGGATGCTGCTTACACACCATCCCTAACAGCGGCTTAATCTCAGGGCCGCATAAAAAAAACGATTTAGCGATCTACTGAGCCCATAATCACGTCAATACTTCCTAAAATTGCCATAATGTCGGCCAGCTTCACACCCCGCAATAGATGAGGCAAGATCTGAAGGTTATTAAAATCAGGTGCACGAATCTTCCAACGCCACGGGTAGATGCTGTCATCGCCAACAATAAAGACTCCGAGTTCTCCCTTCCCACTTTCCAAGCGAACATAGTGTTCACCTGCTGGAATCTTAAATGTGGGAGCAATCTTCTTACCAATAAATTGATAATCAAAGCTGTTCCATTCAGACTTAGGCCCCTCTGCCATACGTTTGGCCTCAAGGTTCTCGTAGGGACCACCAGGCAACGCTTTCAAGGCCTGACGGATAATTTTGATGGATTCCCGCATCTCACGTACGCGGATAATATAACGGGCAAAACAGTCTCCAGCAGTTTCCCACTGTACTTCCCAGTCAAAGTCGTCGTAGCATTCATAATGATCAACTTTGCGCAGGTCCCACTTAACGCCAGAGCCTCTCAGCATAGGCCCTGAAAGTCCCCAATTCAAAGCATCCTCACGGGTAATGGTTCCAATACCCTCAACGCGACGACGGAAAATTGGGTTGTTGGTAATCAACTTTTCGTACTCATCAACCTTGGGTAAAAAGTAATCACAGAAGTCTTCACACTTATCGACCCAACCGTAGGGTAAATCTGCTGCTACACCACCGATGCGAAAATAGTTGTTATTAATTAACCTTGCCCCTGTAGCCGCTTCCCACAGGTCATAAATCATTTCCCGTTCACGGAAAATATAGAAAAAGGGGGTTTGAGCACCAACGTCAGCCAAAAATGGTCCCAACCAGAGCAAGTGATTCGCAATGCGATTTAACTCCAGCATAATCACCCGTATATAGCTGGCCCGCTTAGGCACTTCAATGTCAGCCAGCTGCTCAGGAGCGTTGACAGTAATTGCCTCATTAAACATGCCAGCCGCGTAGTCCCAACGGCTAACATAGGGCACAAACATAACGTTTGTACGGCTCTCGGCAATTTTCTCCATGCCGCGATGCAGGTAGCCAATCACGGGCTCACAATCAATCACATCCTCACCATCGAGGGTAACGATGAGTCGCAACACACCGTGCATTGAGGGATGATGAGGACCCAGGTTGATTACCATGGGCTCTGTTCTGGTTTCGAGCCGTGTCATAGAAACTACGCCGTATTATTCTCTGATTTACTTTAGCAAGATTCTTCGCTGAAAGTTTGAATAAAAGCGCAATAGCTCAATTAAGTAGATCTGATTGTTGCCTAATTTTTCTGCGCTAGCAAGATATAGCGATTAATTCACCTCATTTGCCAAGCTCATCACTGCGGTATGATGCAGTCCCAATTGCAACGAGACGATCCGTGAATACTGTCAGTAATGATGACCCGTTAAATTCAGCTACGCCCTTTGACCATCAACCTGTCCTTGCAGAGGAAGTTTTGACAGGGTTAGCCCCTCAACCCCATGGTTATTATTTGGACGCCACAGTAGGCGGTGGGGGCCATAGTCGTTTGATTTTAGAAACTGATCCTACGGTTCATTTGATGGCTCTAGATCAAGATCCTATGGCCTTAGAGGCCGCTCAACGGAACCTGGCGGAATTTGGGGACAGGGTGACGTTTTGGCATGGTAACTTTGCGGATTTTGAGCCTTCTGACGAAGTTTTTGACGGCGTGCTGGCAGATTTGGGCGTAAGCTCCCCTCAACTAGACCAACCTGAACGAGGCTTCAGTTTTCGCCACGAGGGGACATTGGATATGCGTATGAACCCCAACCAACCCCTGACAGCGGCTGACTTGGTTAATCACAGTTCAGAACGTGAACTGGCAGACATTTTTTATCACTATGGTGAGGAACGCCTCTCCCGCCGGATTGCCCGTCGGATCGTGGAGCGTCGACCGTTTCAAACCACAACCATGCTGGCTGCTGAGATCGCAGCTAGCGTCCCAGGGAAATATCGTCATGGTCGCATTCACCCTGCCACTCGGGTTTTTCAATCCCTCCGTATTGCCGTTAACCAAGAGTTAGACGTGCTTGAACAGCTGATCGAAACAGCCCCTAACTGGCTCAAAATAGGAGGCAAGCTAGCCATCATTAGCTTTCATAGCCTTGAAGATCGACGGGTCAAACATGGCTTACGGAACCATGAACAGCTCAAGGTTTTAACTAAAAAACCGATTACTGCTAGCGAGGCAGAATTGCGGCACAATCCCAGGGCTCGCTCTGCAAAATTACGGCTAGCAGAACGTATTTAGGCATGGGCTCTACATCTTCAAAGAGCCTATGCCTAAAACACAACCCGTTAACAAATCTAGGGCAACAACGCTTGATATGGTGTCACGCCTGTCAGGGTCACTGTATAGTCAAAGCTATTATTTTGACTAGTTTGCCAGCCCACAATCAGACCATCAGCATCCAGAATAGGGCTGGTACCTTGGGGACTCACCACAGCAAAATAGACATCCGTGCTAGGAATCATAAAATCTTGAATTGACGCCTGCAAAGCATCAATCTCGCTTTGCACAAGCAAACGCCCTCTGTGATCGAATAGGAGTAGATGGGGATCCCCCCCCATATAGGCCCGGGTAACATCTATCTCCAGGGATATGCGATCGCCTAAACGAGCTAGCAGGTTATATACCTGCGGCCTGCTATTAATGCTGCCACCCACCACACTAAAACCATCAGTCGTATCGACGGGAATCGCAAAATCCACTAGGGCGTCAGGGCTGTTCACCGTTAGTTCAGGCGGAATTAAGGTGTCAGTTGGCTCAAAGTCGCTATCAAACTGAACAATGGGGCGAGGATTGCGAAACGTAGCTAAAGCGCTATTCCAATCTAAGGGCTGAGGTTGAGCAGGCTCGGGAGCCGTAAGGGTGAGGTACATGGGGAGGGTGCGATCGCAATTGACTTGCACGATAGGAGTCGTTTCACTGATGCGCCATGCCTGTAACTGATGTCTAAAACTCAGCAATTCCTGACGATAACTAGATGACACAGAGGCAGAAGCTATCAACCTACTGGTGATATTAATCGCTTGGTCCCACTGCTGAAGACAAATTGCTCGATCTAGCTGCGCTAACTCCTCAACCAAATCACGATGGGATGACTGACCATAAGCCCACCCACCCGATAAAGCAATCGCCATGGAAAAAACTGCAGAAAGCCCTAAACAAATTGAGGAATGTTTAGCCATAGTTATCAACGACCAGCAGAAATCTCTAGGTAGACCATAGTTTAAAGCTAACCGAACGTCCATCACCTATATATACGCGAAATGCATTAATTTTGATGGGAATGGGCACAGTCTCCCTAGGATTTCCCTGGGCACACTAAGATTGACTGGTAAATATTGGTGAATTGGTGATTATCTTCCCAAGGTTGGCCCTAATATGCCCCGAGAATCAGATATCCCACAGGATAGTATGAGTTCCACCACTCATGAACAGCTCAAGTTACTTGTTGTCGACGATGAACTCGATAACTTAGAGCTGCTGCACCGCACCTTTAGGCGTAGCTATCGTGTCTATCGGGCCAGTAGTGGTCAAGACGCCCTGGAGTGCCTTAAACAGTACGGTGAAATGGCGATCATTATTTCCGACCAGCGCATGCCCAAAATGAATGGTACGGAGTTTTTAAGCCTCACCACCGATCAATATCCCGACACCATTCGTATTGTCCTCACAGGCTACACCGATGTTGAAGACTTAGTGGATGCAATTAACTCGGGTAAAGTTTTCAAATACATTACCAAACCGTGGAAACCTAACGAGTTACGTCAAGTTATTGACCAAGCCGCCAACACATATCGCATTGTCAAGCAACGCACTCGCGCCCTATCTCAGTCCCTCAAAAAAGAATCGCTATATAACTCAATTACCACAACGATTCGGAGTTCTCTGGACTATGCCAGTACCCTCCAAACAGTGGCAGAGGCCCTAGGGAAAGCCTTTGAGGCCGATTATGCCGTTTTATATCCCGTGGATTCAGTCGAAGTCGGAGAAGCACCCAAACCGGTCACCTATGCTAAATCAGAAAAATCCATGGCTGACTTGGCAGAAGTAGGTGCCCCCTGCCAGGAACTCGTGTTAGACAAGTTCCCCCATGGAGATACCTCCCTAACTCGTTTAGCGGCAAGGTTTACCTATCGAGATCAGCCCTTAGCGTCGATTGCCCTGTACCAAATCGCAGGCACATGGGACAGTACGACCGTCAGCCTATTTACCAGCATCACTGAGCAAGTAGTGATGGCTATATCCCAGGCGAAACTTCACCATCATATCCAGCGACAAACTGAACAGATGCGTACGGAGCTGGAGGTGGCACGGCAGATTCAGCATAAACTGCTCCACCAAGTTTGGCCCGATATCCCTGGTCTTAAAATTCAAGCAAAATGTCAGGCGGCACGAGCCGTTGGGGGTGATTTCTACGAAGTTTTTATCCATCCCCAAGGCGATATCTGGCTAGCCGTCGGAGATGTCTCTGGCAAGGGAGTTCCTGCTGCTCTGTTTATGGCTAGTGCTATCTCCTTGCTGCGTCGAGAACTATCGGCCAGCCAACCACCGGGGCCTGAAACCGTCATGGCAAACCTGAATCAGGCCCTCAACGCTGATCTGGTCAATAACGAACACATGATTACCATGGTGTTGGTGCGATACACCCCCACCAGTAGGGAGCTAGTCTATGCCAACGCAGGCCACGTTTATCCAGTGGTGTGGTCCCAAAAACTCTTAATGCAAGGCACTGCGCCACCACCAGAACCTACTTATTTAAGGAAAGGTAACGGCGTTCCCCTCGGAATTTTACCGAAATGGCAGACTCAAGCAGGCCAACTAGCATTAAAGGATGGGGATGCTCTGCTATTGGCCAGCGATGGCATTACTGAGGCCTTAGTGACCATTGATGGCCAGCACAAGATGCTAGGTCAACAGGGCCTGTGGCAGCTACTGCAAAAACAGACCACTGGGTTGAATCTTGAGCAATTGCTGGCTCAATTGAATACCGCAGCCAACGAACAACATGACGATCAAACCATCTTGTCTTTGGAGGTAGGGTTTTAGCTATGAAAACTGAACTTGCTATCCCCAGTGACTTAAAGTTTTTGGCTGTAGTGGAAGATTGGCTACTCAGTTCACTCAAAGCCGAAATAGGCAGCGATACCGATCTAGATTGGCAAAAAGTTGAAAGCCGACTGCGACTGGTCATTGTTGAAGTTTATTCGAATATTGTGCGCCATGCCCATCAAGACCGTCCTGATATTCCCGTTGTTCTACGCCTCGGTATTGAAGGTTATTTCTTGTCCCTAGAAGTCTGGGATGAAGGCCATGGTTTTGATATGCGTAACTATCGCACGCCTAACCCCAATTCCCCTCAAGAAGGAGGCTATGGCTGGTTGATCCTGCACCAGCTAATGGATCGTGTGGACTATCAACTCAGGGTAGGAGATGGGCGTAATTGCCTCACCCTAGAAAAAGATTTAGGTGTAACCGTCGAATACTCAAAATAGGTTCACCCCAAGGTCACTGCTTACAAAACCAAAGAAAGCATTGGTCAGAAGAAAGTTGTGCACCCGTTAAATTCATTAATAAACCACTATCCGTTTGGTTCTCTAACAAACTGCGAAGAGCAACTCCCCTAGGACTATGTTTGATGTCATTGGATGTGACCAGGCCACAGATGCCTTGAGGAGCCAAAAGCTGATAGCATCGCTCAATGAAAAGCCAGTGTCGACGCAATTGAGTCCGCTGCCGCTGCCCCTTAAGCAAAGGGCTTTGGTGATCATATTGTGGGGAACGATAAAAATAATCGGTTAGTAACGAATATTGGCTTTGGTACAACAACCAGGCATTCGCAATTTCAGCATCCGTATTGAGCAGCGAACGCTTAGCTGTTTTAAACGTATGAACATCAATATTTTTTCGTTTAGCCAAGTCACAAAAGCGTTGAAAAAATTCTTGGGTAGTGGGTCGAAACGAGCCTTGGGGAGGCCTAGATAAAATCACGTTAAACCCATGGGACTGTTCCAGCACATGGCTAAAGTGATATCCCCAATGGAAAGGACGTAGGACTGTCATATCCTCAATACGCAGCAACCGCCGCCGTGGAGCTTCCAGTAATTGAGATTCTCTAAATTGGATACCTAGGGTTTGACTAAATTCAGTGAGCAACAGCTCGTTCAGTTTGGTCTGGGCTCTAACATCAAGGCGACTAATCTGATCTCGAAAAAATTCGAGTCGAGCATAATGGGGGATACCCTGACTTAATTCCTCCAACACATAGGACTGAGACCGATAATGTTCAAGAGCAATATTTTTCTCTGAGAGAATCGTGCGATAGCTTTCAGCCGCTAAAGGCTGCAACAAATTGCCCTGCAGCAGAGTTTCTGAAGCTCTTAATCGATCAAATCCAGCCTCATCTACCCGAATGAATCCTACTAAGCTATCCCCCGTAACAAGATTGAAATCGAGACTGGGTAAGGGTTCAATATCTTGCGGTTGCCGCGCCATGGTCACCAATCCCAGCAGCAACTGAAGACGGGCGATATCAATCACTGCTGGATTGAGGTCCACACCATAAAGACCATACCTAAAGACGCGGCGATAGATGGTCTGTAGCAAGGAAGGGTGTTCTGTGTGTACTCCTTTAACCCAAATATCAAGCTGACTGTCAACTTGATGGGCCAATTGCCCAATTAGTGCACTGTAAACGTCAACGAGCCGATACTGTAATGCCAGCAGCAAAGTACCAGCACCACAGGCTGGATCTAGAACGGAAAACTGCGGCAAAATGTCCTGCACTAGCTGGCGTAGATGCCTAGGATGTCCACGAAATAGAATATCCCAGAAATCGGGCACAGCTTGCCCTTGATCAACCTCAAGATGACAGAGCATGAACTTATTAAGAATTAGCTCACAACAAACACCGAGAGCATCCGTCACATTCTCCGAATGATCAGTCTGCCCCTCTATCAGTACTTGTTCAAACGCCAGACCAATGGTGCTGATTTGAGAGCAATGAGTCAACTGTTGCCATAAGGGGGACTCAAACCACACTAAGATTGACTCGAACAGCGCATCAGCTATGTCCAACTCGCCATATTGCTGCTCAAGAGGATGGGTGTAAAAAACGTCTCCTAAGTAAGGAATTTGACCGGCCCAACTAATCCGTCGAGGACGCTCAAGAGGAGGCAGAGATAACCCTTGAGTAAACAGGGGCTGAAGCACCTGTCGAAAAAAGATATTTCGCTGCTGTTGCTGACTACGCCCCAGTTGATTATGCAGATACCAAATATCTTGATTTAGAAATCCACGCCGCTGAAGTATGTGGATAATAATCAAACGTTGCAATAATATAGCCGCATACCAACGTCGATCATGGCTGTTAGGGATCCCAATAATCCCGTCACTCAGATGATTTAATTGTTGTCGCAACTGCTCAGTAAACTCAGCACAGCTGACAGACTGTGACTGTAAATCGAGGGAACCTGAATCAGGGCTATAATCGGCCAAATAATTTAATCGAGCTTCCCATGCGGCTAAGGGTTGCCGAGGGATAAAGACCATTGAGTGAGAACTTTTAGAGGCGCTTTGCCAGTACCAAAGACTCCGACATCGCTGACGATCAATAAAGACAATTAAAGGATGCGGATATTTTTTATGGATGGACTGATAGAGTTTTGTCTTTAGCTTTGCAGTCAGAACTTCGGGGTTATTGAGCTTGATTTCCCAAACTCGGGCATCACCTCGCTGAGCGATGCAGTGGGCACGATAAGGGTGATTGAACGCTCTGATTGCGATCGCACGTCCATTAGCCGGAGTGACCCACCCTAGCACATCCGTAAACAACATAACCAGGTCTAGAGACTGCAAGCATGTCTCTGCCTGCTGCATGTCGAAGCTCATGAGCACCCGTCGAAGTAATCAACAATCACCACTAGGGTCTAGTAAATGCCCTTCAGCCAGCCTTAGCATCCTGTTCAGCTTTTTGGCGAAATCGCTCCAGGTCAGCCTGTAGCGTAGAGTCGACAATTTGTCGCAACCAGCCATTTTCCATAAAACGGGCCAATACACTTGGCACCGAATAGGAAAGGGTCATCTTAACTGTGCTATTACCAGCATGATGGCCATAAAACCGGATTGCACCACGATTGGGCAACCCATCTACCGATTCCCACTGCAAAATCTGATGGGGAACCACTTTAACTGTACGAGACATCCAAGTAAATTCCCAAACGCCCGAAGCTAGCTTCCAACGAGATAGTTCGGGCTGATCGTCTAAAAGTTCTACCGAATCAATCCACTTCATCCACTGGGGCATCTGCTCTAGATCCGACCAGAGAGCCCACACTAATTCAATGGGGGCCTCCACATCAACGTACACGCTATGTTCAAGCCAATTTGCCATGGGGGATATGGACTAAAACAAAGAACTAATGGCTGCAAAGACCACTACATTCCCATGACTTCATAGCCAGAGTCAACGTAAAGGATTTGCCCAGTCACACCGGAGGCTAAATCACTACATAGGAACGCTGCGGCATTTCCTACTTCCGACTGAGTAACTGTACGACGCAGGGGAGCAACTTCCTCTACATGGTGAATCATATCTAGAATTCCGCCCACCGCTGACGATGCCAGGGTGCGGATCGGACCGGCTGAAATCCCATTTACTCGAATATTGTTAGACCCGAGTTCTGCCGCTAGGTAACGAACATTCATTTCCAGAGCCGCCTTGGCAATACCCATTACATTGTAGTTAGGCACTACCCGCACACCCCCCAGATACGTCAGGGTAAGGATGCTGCCGCCCTCAATCATTAAAGTTTTTGCCTGCTGAGCAAGCTTCACCAGAGAGTAAGCGCTGATATCCAGAGCAGTTTGAAACCCCTGACGGGAAATATCGCTAAAATCTCCCGCTAAATCATCACGATTGGCGAATGCCAAACAGTGAACCAGAATGTCCAACTTGCCCCAATCGGTCTTCACGGTATCAAACGTAGCCTGGACCTGCTCATCATCCTGGACATTACAGGGCAAAAACAAACTAGGATGCAAAGGCTCGGTTAAATCCCGAACCTTTTTTTCCATGCGCCCCTTGTCATCAGGAAGATAAGTGACACCAATATTCGCACCAGCCTTACTCAACTGCTGAGCAATTCCCCAGGCAATTGAACGATTATTGGCAATACCAGTTACCAAGGCATTTTTTCCAGTCAGGTCTAACATGATAGTTGGGTGGAGCTGTATCGAAATTAGTTAATTAAGGCTATGCCGCCGGAACGGCCCCTAGGAGCATACTGAAAAATGGCTCCCATGAATACCCTTGCCAGCGAGTTAGCCCAATTAACGTTGAGGCTAGTCATTAAGGTGACCGGAAAACAAAGTTTAGTATATTGCTATACAAAAGCCTCGACGAACTTGGGTTTTATTGGTCTAAAGTCAGGAAATCTTACCAATTGGAGGTTTTCTACCGATTGGTTGAGTATTTTTACTGAGGCACTGATTGGTTAGAAACGCTGCTAAATTGTTTTCGGCATCTCCGCTTCTGATCGGTTTAAAACCTGAAGGCTCAGTTTGCCACTACAGCTTTCAGCTACTCTTATTTGCAAATATTTGCTATAGCTTTGAGATCGCATACTCCCACTACCGTGACTACAGAGAAACCTCTTGCCAACCTATTACGGCAGCTATCCACAGGCTCATTCCCCCCTGTAGCCGAAACCTACGAGCGCGGTAAGACAATTTTCTTTCCAGGCGATCCGGCTGAACGAGTTTATTTTTTACTGAAGGGTGCCGTTAAGCTTTCTAGAGTCTATGAAGCTGGCGAAGA
This sequence comes from Leptothoe sp. LEGE 181152, assembly GCF_032906605.1. NCBI lineage: Bacteria > Bacillati > Cyanobacteriota > Cyanophyceae > Nodosilineales > Cymatolegaceae > Leptothoe > Leptothoe sp. LEGE 181152. The sequence continues at coordinate 228,813 of NZ_JASATU010000065.1, read as the reverse complement.
AATTACAGTAGCTCTGCTTAGGGAAAATAGTGTTTTTGGCGTTCTTTCACTGCTAACAGGCAATCGGTCAGATCGGTTTTACCATGCCGTCGCCTTTACACCAGTCGAACTAATGTCCATGCCCATTGAGCAAGTGAAACAGGCACTTGAGGAACATCCTGAGCTCTCTATTATGCTGCTCCAAGGGTTATCCTCTCGTATTTTGCAAACTGAGATGATGATTGAAACACTGGCTCATCGGGACATGGGTTCTAGACTTGTCAGCTTTCTTCTCATTCTTTGTCGCGATTTTGGAGTGCCCAGCACCAGCGGCATTACTATAGACCTCAAACTTTCCCATCAGGCCATCGCCGAAGCCATTGGCTCCACACGAGTTACCGTCACACGGCTACTGGGGGATTTGCGTCAAGACACGATGATATCTATTCACAAAAAGAAAATAACTGTCCACGATCCCGTCGCTCTCAGCCAGCAGTTTGCTTAGGGTTATCGTCGGTTTACTCACCACAGTGACAAACAATCAAGTAACCTATACGAGAGCCTGCTCAGGTGCTTCTGCTCCGTTGGATAGACGTTAGATGGACGTTGGTCTAATACTGATTACGACCGTGCTCGTCCTCGGTGGCCTTATTGCCACACTGGGCGACCGAATTGGTATGCGTGTGGGAAAGGCACGTCTATCGTTATTCAATCTTCGCCCCCGACAAACAGCCACCCTTGTCAGTATTTTGACGGGCAGTGTAATTTCGGCTTCAACCTTGAGTCTATTACTGATCACCAGTGAGCAACTACGCAAAGGCCTTTTTGAGTTTGAAGAAACCCAGGCTAATTTATCAGAGGCCCGCAATGCCTTAGAAGAAACTCAAATCGCTAAATCTGAAGTAGAACAAGCCCTCAATCGAGTCACTCGTCAAAAAATTAATGCCGAAGGTGAACTGACCGAAGTGATTACGTTTTTAGATGAGGCCACTGAACGAGAAACCATCATCCGACAACGTCTTGGTCAAACTCAAAATCAGCTTGGCATTGTTTCTGAACAGGCCGATCAGCTCCAGGGAGAAATTAGCCGACTACAGCGGGATCGTCAACTTCTACAACGTCAGCAGGCCGAGGTCAAGCGACAAATTGCCCAGCGAGACCGCTCACTGGCTCAGCGAGACCAAGAGTTGCTACAGCGAGATCGCGCCATTGCCCAGCGAGAAGGAGCCCTGGAGCGATTGAAGACTGAGCAAGCTTTTCTAGAGGACGAGATCCAGCGTTTAGAATCAGAGTTCCTCAAATTACGCGCTGGCAATGTTGCCATTAGTCGGAACCAAACCCTGGCCCTGCTAATCACTCGGCCATCCTCCATTGCAGCCGCCACAGCAGAAATCGAACAACTCTTATCAGAAGCCAACCGATTAGCCTTAAATGCGATCTGGCCCGATGCCCCTAATAAGGCAGTGCAAATTTTGCGCATTAATCCCCAAATCATTCGAGGAATCGCCAGGAATATCACCGACGGTCAGCAATATGTAATTCGCGTTGGCGTCTCGGGAAACTATGTAGTCGGTGAACCCTGCGTTGTACAGCAAGAAGTTCCCCCATGTGTAGAAATCACTCTGCAAGCCAAGCTCAACCGTATCGTTTTTGAACAGGGGGAAATCATAGCCCGTGTCCCTATCGAGGCAGCTTACCCTAGCACACCTTCTTTAGTAGAGGCCCTACGCACCCTGGTTACCAGTGCTCAAATCAGAGCGAGTTTAGAAGGCATCATCATCGTAGATAACCCTCGCGTAGCTGGCGGTTTTAGTGAACCTGTTATCGATTTTCTTAACCAGGTACAAAACTATGGCGCTCCTCTGGAAATTGAAGCCGTTGCAGGCAAGCAAATTTTCACCACAGGCCCTTTGGCTTTAGAACTCGTTGCTAGCCGTGACGGTCAACGTCTATTCCAAACCCAACTCTCTTCATCACCCTCACCAAGGGACGAACAAGAACCATAACTCAAGGCCCTTGAACTAGAAAAATATCAAATGGCATTTCTGACTATTAGTACAGTTTGCCAAATTTAGGCTGGTGAAAATTTTACGGATCGATTCATCCTCTAAATCAGTAACAGCGAACGGAGAAAGGACTATCAGGCATTTTTTATTATCAAAATCTCAAGCTAGTTTATATTTTGTTTGCGGATAGTAACTATATAAGGCAGCGATCCCACTAAGCATTTTTTAGCGTCTAAAATAAAGCTTAGATTTTTTAATAAAATCTTTTGACGAAATATCTAGGTTGGCGAAATATCTAAGGTTGAGGCTGTAGCTTTTGCTCCTTATTGCCATGACAAGGGTATACACGCAACATAGGTCATAGTCACCATTTAGCTTGAATAGCTCAGTCAGCTTTTGAGAAGCCCTCTCATTTGGTGATCTCCACCAAGTAATGGTGACTATCACCAAATAGTGGTGACCATTACCAAGTTTGGTGACCATCACCAGCCCTTGAGCTTGAACTACTCAAGGGCCTTTGGAACATTAATTTATAAAGCCGTTAGGTTGGACCTAACACTTTTTCAATGCTCCATTAACAAATCATCAATAGCCAAGCTGTCTTAAACCCATCCCTATTGCAGCCGGAGCAATAAACCATGAAATTTGAGGACATTTATCAATTTTTTGAAGATCCGCCGCCTCTCTACCTCAATAAGGAATTAGCTGTTTGTTACGTCCTTTCGGTACTCATACGTCGTGATTCTTACGGTACTGAACTGATTCACGCGATTGAAAATGAGTACCCTGACTATCGTTTGTCAGATACAGTGCTCTATAGTGCTCTGAAATTCCTAGAGAATCAGGGTGCGATTATGGGCTATTGGAAGAAGGTTGAGGGTCGTGGCCGTCCCCGTAGAATGTACCGCCTACGCCCTGACTGGCAGACTAAAGCACGAGAGCTCGCAGAGCTTTGGCAGCGTTATATTTTAGGTCAGCGTAATACTACACCTAGGCGTCGAGCAATGAGCTCTTAAGGTATCGTCTCAAGGATGCGTCTTAGATTCGATAGCTATCTAGCAATCAGTCAACCGCATAAGCAACAGCTACTGGGGTATAGTCAATGTGATTCCAGTAGTTGTTGTTTTTGCAGGGATAGCTGTTGTGGAAAGTGCAGTCAGTCAGTCAACCTTTTTCCTAACTATGCTTTTAGGAGTAGGGTTGTTCTTTTTTATCAAAGCAGCTACTAAGGATCGTACCGAGATCGCTGAATTTTTGACCGATCAGTCTCCAGAGACATTACACCAAAAGCTACTTGACTATTTTGAGGAGCGTGCCTACCACCTAATGCCCGAAGTATCAGCATCTGATGAAGATACTTGGGTTAAGTTAGTTGGCTTAGTGAGACCTAGCATCTTTTTGGCTATTTTTTTGGCATTTTTAGCAGCTGTAGCGTTAATGTGCTTTTCTTTGGTATTGGCGACTCTATTTAGTAACTATGGGCCAGTTTTCTTTGTCTTAGTCTTGTTATCCCCTGTTGTTGCCATTGCCTATTGGAAACAGGCTAAACGTGAAGAACAAGTTGCTTTCCGTATTAGCAGCACAGATAAGGGGAGTGCTCTAGCTGTAAGGGGTCATCGGGATGAAATTATTCAGCTTAAAGCCCATGCTCCCTTTCAACTCTTGTAAAACGTCGGACAACAGCCTGCTTGTGGCATCAAAATACTCGCCAAAAAGGGAGGCACAAATGGTACACCTCCCTGGTAATCTTTTATAGGTTTTGTTTGAACAGGTTAAGTGCTGACCAAAGCACTTAACCTTTACTTTTTAGCCCAGAACTGCTTCTTCCTCTTCACCAATTAAGGCGCGAAGACTAGGAAACAAAAAGTGGTTCTCTTCAACATACTGAGCACCAAACAGCCCCTTCTCTGCCCAAAAGTACCGGTCAGTGGTATGCTCATTACGCTTGACCAGTAGTACAGCAGGTGGTTGAATTCCTTCAGAATGAATGAAGTTACGAGCCGCAGTCACAGGCTTTGCTTCTCCACTCTCTATGCTGTATTGAGGAACGGACTCTAAAATACGACGCCCTTCGAGGCGGCGACGGCTTTTGCGTTTACGTCTCCGTGCCAAGTTAATTGACCTCCCATGCATTTATTGAATAGCGGCTTCGTGTATTGATAGTTACAAAAACACTTAACCCAGCAAAGTATATCGGTTGTGCCTTAGATTTTCAACTTCTTTTAAAAATGTGGCGTACTGGCTGAAAGTGTGCTGGTGACAATCATCTAAAAAATCGGGGACAATATAGACCCCATAATTTTTCTGGTTATCTTGATAAAAATTAAACTTTAGATAATTTTATCCGGATTTGTGAAATACCCAAGGGATCGTTCCATTGATCAACGTAAGGCCAGACCATGCCAGCCAGTGCCGAATTAGTAGATTTATGTCAGGCTCACCTCGAATTATTGCGCCGGACATTCGGCGAGGTATCGTCTGTCATCTATCTCACCTTAGGTATGGATCAAGAATCTGAACCCATACTGGTTCCCATAGCTCAATTACCAGAGTCTGGCGACTTCAAAGATTTGCTTGATCCTAGAACTAAGCGCGATGCTCTACCGCCATCAGACCTAGATAGTGCTTCACCTGGAGAATTAACTGGAATTGAACCATCAGGTCCAGACTTGGGGGGTGAACGCCTGGTTATGCCATTAATGCATCAGGAAATCGTTATGGGCGTCCTAGTTACCATGCGTTCGGACCGCGCCTGGCAAGCGAGTGAACAGCAGTATTTACAAACGGTCTCGACGAGCTTAGCGGCCGGTTGCTTTTTAGATCGGCAAAATCAATGGTTACGTCAACGTCTCAAAACCAAACAGGCGTTACAAGGAGAACAATCTGACGTTTTTCATAACCTGCTACATCAGTTTCGTAATCCTTTAACCGCTATTGGTACGTTTGGGAAGCTAATGCTGCGGCGATTAACCCAAGATGACCCCAACTATAGATTGGCAGACGGTATTGTACGTGAAAGTCAACGACTGAAGGAACTGGTTACTGATTTTGACGCTGCAGTTGACATTGGGGATGCTGATATTGCCCAAGAAGTCACACCTCCCCTGCTGCCACCAGATAACATTGACACTAGTCAAAAGCCACTGCTGCCTGCATTAGGTCGCTCTTTAGAAATTACCCCCCAACGTTTGGAAGATGTGATTCACCCCTTGATCATGGTGACGGTAGCTGCTGCTAGTGAAAGAAATCGACAGTTTTGGCATTCTCCCTTGGATGGTTTCCCGCAAACACTCGTAGGCGTTGATGCCCAAGCATTACAGGAAGTGATTGCGAATTTACTGGACAATGCATTCAAGTATGCACCTCATCAAGCATGGGTTTGGCTTCTGGGAGGATTAACCAAAGAAAATTACGTAGGCATTGTCATTGGCGATAATGGTCCCGGAATTCCAGCAGAGGATCAAGTTCATTTATTTGAACGACATTACCGAGGGATTCAGTCCCAGGGGGCCATTGGTGGTACGGGCCTGGGCTTAGCGATCGCAAAAGATTTGGTTATCCAAATGGGAGGGACCATAGACTTGATCAGCCCCATTTGGACTCAAACAGCAGTACCGCCATGGATACCTGTACCCTTACATCAAAAACTATCACCTGCTGATAAGGGTACAGTTTTTATTGTGTGGCTACCGATTATGGACGCTCCGAAGTAGCCGTTGAACTAGCAGGTCTAGCCCCCGCTGAACGGACTGACGTTATCCGCCGTAGAGCATCAAACCAAAAGTTAGATCCCATAGAAACAGCCAAGCCTGTCACAATCCATCCAAACCAATGGCGCGGTATTGGTAGGGGCCAATCAGCTTCTAGCACCGCTTGAGTCGCCAACAGTTTAGGAGAGCGGCCAATGGGCAGCGAATAGTCCGAAAGTGTGGTTTGTACAGCAGTCCCTAAGGACTGTAGGTCATCGCTTAGGGCTCTAGCATCGTCAGAGGGGGAAACGAGAGTGTCTAGGGATGCCTGGTTAACGGTTTGAATTACGCTATTACGTACAGCTTGATCGACCGTCAAACGATTGACAATGTAAAACGTATCTGCATTAACGGCAGCTGCAATCGCCACACCAATTAAAATGGCAACTATTTTTGAGTTACGGCGATATACCCCTGCGGCCCGATCCATACCTCGGTCGTACCAATGTTCTAATTCCTGCTGGAAAAGTTTAAACTGATCCTCTGCGGCACCGGTGCGACGACTCACTCGCTCAGCCAATATATTGAGACTCTCTTGAAGACGTACAGGTATTCTGCCATCAAGGGTTTGACGGATATAGGCCAGTTCAGAACGGGAGTCGGCTTGCTCACCTGAACTCGTTAATAACGCCAGCAATTCTTTCAAATTTGGCTGTAGCTGATGGACTAAACCTTCGGCCATATCCATGCCGCCGGCAATTTGCGATCGCAAGTATCCTAGCCGCCGAGTAAACGCCTGGGTTGCCCCATAGCTCTCAGGCAAAACTTGAGCTCCCTGATCGGCAAAATGATCTAGCTCGGCCATGACCCGATCGGCAATTTGGGCTAAACCAGTGCGCCCCGTCCGATAGTCTATGAATATTTTCTCTAAGGACGCTTCCAAATTTCGCAGCTCGACATCAAGCAGCGCACCATCACCAACGGCTGCTCGTAGCGTATGCAGCGTATCTCCTAAAGGAAGCATGATGCGCTCCTGCAACAATCGCTTGAGGCGAGCTTCGACTACTGTTTTTTGCACCCCTTCCAACTGCAAGGTTTCCATCAGTGTGGTTGCAAATGCTTCTGACGGAATATACGAAGGGCCGGACGTTTGCCTGCCAAATACATTACGGGTACGGCTCACCAATCGATACACACTACCTATCACATGGAGCATCTGCCGAGCCGAGCGAGCAATGATTCCCTGGGCTTCATAATTCAAGTCACGCACCATGGGACTACTGTAAATCTGGTCGGCTAACCTACGAGCAGCACGATGATCGGCAGATTGTCCCCCTGCCAACAGCTGCTCAATCGAATACTTAAGATGTTCAGCCCGCCATTGCAGCATAGTGCTAACAATTTCCTGCACCTCACTGGCAATCAAACCCAAGGCCATATAAACGAACACCAGCCCTAGGGCAACATCTAAAACTACTGGCAACCCCATAATTTTTCTGAATTAAAGCTAAGAATTGAGCCAACTAACGATGACGCAATTACAAACGATTATTCGTCAGCATCGTCATCACTATCGACATTAAGCTGCTTTAAGCGAATATGCTTACGACCTAAAGAAATCTCAAACTCATCTCCGGGTTTTAGCCCCATTTGCTTGGTATAGGCAGCTCCAATCAACAAATTACCGTTAGATTGCACAGTAATTCGATAGCTTGCACTACGCCCGCCTCGCCCATTACCTGTTTGAATACTATCCAATTGAATACCTTCGGCATCAATCAGCGCATTCATAAATTTCATCATGTTCACACGGACAACATCATTCTTTGTCACCGTGTAATAGCCACAGGCTTTAGCCTTTTCCTCTCTAGAGAGATGTTCTAAGTCCTTTACTTTTTTAAGTAATGTCTTACCAGTTAATGGATTTGAATTTGACGGTTTAGCCATTCACCCACATCTCTAACACGAACACGTTTGGAAGTTTGCTTTTACTGCTTAAAGAAATGATTCTGCTTGCTGTGACTGTTAAACCATGTCTGAGTAAACTTCATATTTTCCCCGAGAAAAACCATCGTTCTGAATGGAGACATGATCAACTAATTATCACCTCATACAGGATTCATTCCATTGGTCCGCAATATCAAAAGCTAATCATAGATATTTGGGAAGGAGTCCACGAGTAATGCTTCAATTAAATTGCTTTAAACTCCCTGAAGCACCCAGCCCATTACTATTTTTAAACATTACCTACTCACTGCGCAGTAGATAACGAGCAGAATCATACATGATTAAAATACGTTTGTGCACGCTGTTTGCATTTATTTCTTGATAATTGTATTAAGAGTTGATTTACCTAGTAATTTGTCCAGGGTCTAATCATTATGGAAACTTCTTATGTTAACTTTTCCCTAATTCTCCCTAATCTATCCTGTTGACCTGAGGCTAGATTCACCTTTTTCTAAACCTCAAAGTCGAGCCAGTATCCGCCTTAACCATGAAACTGACAACCCGCGGACACTATAGTGTTAAAGCAATGCTCGATCTGAGTTTGCAACCCCGTTTAGCGTCCGTTAAACTCATTGCTCAGCGACAAAATCTACCAGCTCCCTACTTAGAAAAACTGCTAATTCAACTGCGTCAAGCGGGCTTAGTTGAATCAGTTCGAGGCTCGCGTGGTGGCTATCGTTTAGCAAAAGCGCCCAGTCATATATATCTAGGCCAAATTTTAGATGCCGTCGGCGAACCAATTACGCCTTTGGAGCTAGCATCTCCTGAAAAAGCTGAGGACTGGGTCACACTTACCCTATGGCGAAAATTGCAGGAAAAACTAAGAGAAACGCTTTATAAAATTTCCCTAGAAGAACTCTATTACGATGCGCGTAGTTGGCAAGCGGCCCAAGGTGAAGATACAAACTTTATGGTTTAAGGCTTGCTAAGTCGAAAGTCTTCGTTATGGTTATTAAACTAAGCGTTAATGTACCTTGAGATCCCTTAATCTATGAATTGCCAATTGTACGCTGGCAACATAGATAGAAGTATCTCTTGATCAGCAACGGCATAAATTGCTTTCACTTCTCGCCTTAATTATGGCCGATCAGGTTGTTGAAATTCTATCCGCAGAGGCGATTCGCCGTACTCTAAACCGTTTGGCTTCTGAAATCATTGAACGCACCCATGCTCTGGATGACTTAGTCTTAGTCGGCATTTACACCCGTGGCATTCCCCTGGCCCATACCATTGCCCAGCAAATGGAACGGCTTGAAGGCATTAAAGTTCCTGTGGGAGAACTCGACATTACATTTTACCGAGACGATCTCGATAAAATCAGCACTCGTACACCTGCAAAAAGTGAGATGCCCTGTGATCTGACAGGGAAGAAAGTTGTGTTAGTGGATGACGTCATTTTTAGCGGGCGCACCATTCGAGCCGCCCTCAATGCCGTACTGGACTATGGCAGACCCAATATGATTCGTCTGGCTGTGCTAATAGATCGGGGCCATCGGCAGGTTCCTATTCATCCGGACTTTATTGGCAAATCTCTACCCACTGCCCGCGAAGAGTTGGTCAATGTACAGCTTATGCCTGTAGATCCCAAGGACACGGTTGAGTTATTGAAACCGACCTAACAAACGCCTAGCGAACTGATCTGAACCAGGATTCTGGTACCCATTCCGGAGGATAGAGCCCCAACCAAGCAAGGTTTTGCGTGTAGTAGGCAGAATCTCCATCCCAAAAATCATTGGGGTCTGCCAGTGCCAACTTATTTTCTCGAATCGCCTCGGCTGCCTTGGGATCTAAATGACGAGCAGCCTGATAAACCATGGCGTATTGAGATGTGGCCCCATAATCAACCATCGCTTCACCCGCCAGATCGATCTGGGCTGGTAGCTTTTGAGATTGTTGCCAAAGTTCCAGTAAGGGTGTGAGATGCTCGCTCAGGTAGTGGCCCGCTGGAGGAGCCTCAAACCAAGTCAAATCAAGGGCTACTCGCCACCACACTCGATAGGCATCAAAGCCATAAATACTTCTAAGCGGGGCTGAGGCTGGTAATTTTCGATAGTGAGGGGCTTCACTGTGCAGCAAAAACCAATCGCTGGGCAGTCCTAGTTCTGAGATTTTTGCACTCTCTTCCAGCATTCTGTAACTGGTATGGACAAGTTCCATCCAATCGCGCCGTCGATCGACTTGGGCAAAAAGCCGGAAAGCATAGGGTGCTGCATAGGATGGGTTTAGGTACCAGGTTTCAGGGGAGGGATGAAAGGCCTCCATGGGGCCAGGCAAAAGATAATGTCCAGACAGATCATCTTTTAAGGCGATATCAGCTGTCGAAAAGTCCCAAATATCCTTGAGTTTGATCTTTGCTAGGGTCAAATAGGCTGGCTTTTTCCAACGACGGGCAGCCATAATCAGGGCTGTCGCTGCATCGATATCGGCATCAGTGGCAAAGTTTTCGTCAAGGATGCCCCATGTCTGAGCTTCACCCGGTGCGGCATCAGGCCCCCACTTCCAGGCCCAAAGATGGTCGAGCAGTTCACCGTCTTCATCCAGACGCGCTAGATTTTCTTCGCCCCATTGCAGTACTCGATCAAAGGTCTCAGGATCATCGATCAGCAATGCACGCAACATCGCATAGGCTTGACCTTCAGACGTGGTGCGCTGATCGTCGTTTTCCCAATCAATCACCCGACCATCAGCCTGAATAAAACGATCGCGATAACGCTGCCATGTGGTTTCAAAAAAAGACTGTTGAGCTGCACCATCCGACGTAGCTATTGTGATAGAAGCCGGTAGCTGTGTTGGTAGGTTATAAATAGCCTGCGATCGCACAGATACCAAGCAACCAGTAATCCATACATTAAGCACAAGACCCAAAAGGACTAGACAGCCCCAACGCTGCATCCATTTAAAAACCGCTCTCGACAACATGTTTGTCCCATCCTTTTTATATGGTCTAGCGTTGTAGTCATGTCCTAACAAATTAAAACCGCGACATATCCCATTAGTTGCCACTTCAATTAGCTGCCACGTATATCAGTGCTCAGTTTTGACTACGGTGTGATGCACAATGTGATCACTTACGGTGTGATCGCTTGCTGATCCGGTGTAGGATGTCCATCCTGCACCATAGAAAATCGACTAGAAACTGATATAAACCGATATACAGCCAGTGTGCCAAGCTGTCGGCAAACGTCCTTATCCTGCCACACCACTCTGAAACTCATCAAAATTGAGCGATTGGATTCACGTCTTACCCAAAAATTACGGCTCTAAATGTAGAAACGGTTAATAACGCTCCCAAACAGGTTGAAAACCGCGATGAAGTAGTAATCCCTCTTTAATTAAAATTTCCTGGCGCTCCAGACCAAGATTGTTAGGGACTCGACTTTGCAGAGCATTGATTTCTTCCAATGCTCGTAAAGGACGATCTTGAGCCACCGTTAAGCTAATGGAGGTCTGGCGTAAATTAATATCGTCCGGGGCCAGTTCAATGGCCTGGTCATATAGACGGCGCGCCTCTTGATAGCGCAATTGCCGGAAACGAACCCCAGCCAAACCGACCATTGCATCAAACTGCTCAGGGTTTCGCTCTAGCAAAGTGTTATACGCATTAGCCGCCGTCGATAAATCATCGGTGTCTTGGGCAATCTGTCCCTGTAGCAGATAAACTTCAGGAGCATCTGGGTTATCAGCCACGAGCTGCGCCGCAGCCTCATTAGCCGCATCGGGGTCGGTCATCGCCAGCACCTGGATCTGACGCTGACGCACCGCAATGGAATTAGGGTTAGCTATCAGCAGCGCTTCATACAGCTCGCTGCGGGCTGGATCCGCGGGTAGTGCACCCACCAGACTATATAGTTCAGGCGGGTTTTCATTGGTAGAGTGATTGGCAAGCCACTGCTCTAGAACTGATTCCGCCGTTTCGACTGAAATAAATTTACCCTGATAGGCCAGGCTGGTTTGACCCAGGATTTTGGCATCGTTACCGGGATTGAGGGCAATGATTTCTTCATAAAGAGCCAAGGCCTCAACGTACTGACCTTGACCTTGATAGATACCCGCCAGACCTTGCAGAGCACCGGTCACTACCTCATTGCTACTGGTAGGGTCATTAATCAGCTGCTGATATAGTGAAATACTCGTGTCGATATCATCTTGACGACGAGCTTGTTCCGCCTGGAATAGAAAAACAGCCGGATCATCTCCGGCATAAAGACGCAGCTGCTCCTGGGCCAGGTCCAACTGATTTTTCTGAAGATAAATTTGGCCGAGACGATAGTGGAGAAATGGCTCAGCAGAAGTCACTGCAAGCACATCCTGATAAAACGTGATTAGCTCTGCATCGGGGGGATCAAGTCTGGCCAGGCTGGTGGCAATGTACTGAAGCTGGGTGGGATTTTGCGGTAAGTTGATCGACAACAGACGCTGTCGCAGCTCGTAGGCCGAAATTTGAGCCAGCTGTCGCTCCCAAATGCTGGTCTGTACATAGAGGCTGACGTCATCGGGGTATTGAGCCGACAGCTGGCGATAGGTCGCTAATGTGGTGGGCTGGCTACTGGGATAAGCGCCCAGGGCAGCCGCCACTTCACGAGCGGCCCCCACCGTCAGGCTGGAGCTGGTTAAGACCCCTTGATAGGCTGAGATCGCACGACGTTGCACGACAGGGGCATCTGTGTAGAACGTCATCCCTCTGAGGGCACGAGCCACCACTAGCGGCTGGCCTTGAATGGTATCTAGTAATGCTAACCCACGCTCATATTCACGATTTGCAGCATAGGAAGTGGCAAGCTCTGCCTTAATTTGAGCCTGTTGAATGGAATCGCCATTGGCATCGAGAAACGGCGTAAGCACCTCGATTGCTGCCCTGGGATTATCTTGCTGGCGGAGGGCAAAACTGTAAGCCTGGGCTTCAAACACCGTTAGAGTTTGACCAGCATTGATATAACCTTCAAACAATTCAACGGCCTGGGCAGAGCGTCCACCATAGGCAAAGGCCTGGGCAGCGCCCACCTGAGTGGCCAATGGGGGGGACTGCTCCAGGGCAATTTCGTAGTCAGCAACGGCTTCAGCCAGGCGGCCATCATAAAAAAGGAGGAGGGCGCGTTGCGATCGCACCTCTCCATTTTGTCCATACCCCGGCTGCTCCAACAGCGTAGTCAGCGCATCAATGCCAACCGTCCGCCATTCAGGGCGATAGCTCCCCAAAAAGCCCAACGTTTCCAGCGCTTCAATATTAGTTGGATCAAGCCCTGTCAAACGACGAAATTCTTCAAATGCATTGGCATCCTGACCTAACTTGAGATAGGACCGAGCCACCCCTAACTGAGCTGGAACAGAGTCTGGATACTGCTGTACCGCCTGTAGAAACTTTTCAAGGGCCTGATCAGTCCAGCCTTTCTCAAATAGGTCATACCCTTCTTGCACTAAGGCAGGTTCATTATTTAAGTCCGGCAATTGGGCATTGGGCAATTGGGCCAACACCGGCTGAGCCAACATCAGTGGCGTAGCAGCCAGTAAATTAAAACCGAGGCATAGACCTAAAGTGCAACGATACCAGTTCATAACAATAAGGGTTCCTATATTTCTCCGGGAATGGCGTTCTGCCTACACATCAATCAAAAAGGAGGGCAAAAAAGAAGGGTGGGCGGCCCACCCGATCAGAATCAATCCAAAAGCTCCAATAAATCCCAATCGGCACGAACACGGACACCAAACACCGCATCAGAGAATTCATCCCGCAGCTGCAAACTAACAGCGGCTCTAGCATTGGGGGCGAGTCGGATGTCATAAAACGTTTCTAAAACATCAGGACGATCTCCCTGACGTCGATCGTCATCGCTAAGGTCACGACCATAGCCAATGCCAAAACGGTCATCTTCCATGAACAGGTCTAGGAAATTAACACCAAAACTGTAGGTATTGCCTGAAATATCTAAATCAGTATTTCTGTGATGACCATAGCGACCAAACAGTCCGGCATTGAGCTGAGGAATAAACCACTCGGCATTGATGCCGTAGGACTCTTCACGATCCCCCTCCTGGGGGCCAAAAATGCCATTGCGGTTGAGCTGAAAACTCTCAGGGATACCATCACGATCACCGTTATCAGTGGCTGTCACGTAGGTACCACGCACAATAAAACTACCGACATTAATACCCAATTCACCAGCAAAGGCATCAAAGTTCAAGTCATCAAATCCACCGGACGAAAATGTTGCCGCCTTGAGAATAATTTCATCAATGGGCCGCCAATGAATCAGTGCTGCTGGTTGGGACTCAAGCTGTGTTGCCGCGAGGGCAGGATTCGTCTGAAAAACAGGATTAATGAAATGGGTCAGACTATCTTTAGCAAAGCTATTACGATCAAAAAAGGACGTCAGCTCAATGAGCCCAGCAGCTCCTCGCAGACTGGGCAAATTTGTTGGAGACGCAACGACATAAAGTTCGCTGACGTTAAAACCCGTGGAATCCGTGTCTGAGAATGCATCGCCAGTGGATAAGTCAACGGCACCTACAAACGCAACGTTAGATTCCAAGAAGTAGTGACCATAGACACGCGCTCGGGCAGAAAAATCACCATCTTCTACAATCGCAGCGGTTTGAAGTTTGAGAGACGGTGGTGTGAGGGGCCCTTCGACGTCGACCTCTTCTCCAGTGACTGCATCATCGATTTCTGACTCCGTATTCGAGAGAGGAGCAAGCACGCCATCTTCAGATGCTTCAACAGAGGTTTCATCAAAGAAAAATGGGTCTGCGGGTTCCGCTAGATCACTGGCATTTTCCTGGGCCAAAAGAATCTGCTCAGCTTCAGCCCCATTGGTAGCCTCAGCCGTTTCGTCCTCCTCCTCAGACGCTTCCTCCTCCTTAGATGCTTCGTCTGGAGTAGATTCCGGTAGTGACGTCACCAGGGTAACCTCTTCTGTCTCCGCTGTCTCCGGCAGTGCTTCTACAGGTAAGGCCATCACTGGAGCTGCAATTACCGCCATGGCTATCCATACCATCCAAGACACCAGCGGCAGGGCTTGAAAATTCCTAGCGATATCCCTCATAGTCCTTTCCAATAAGTGTTCCTATTTAAGAATTTTGGGCGTTGCTAACCCTTGGAATCAGTAAATCTGTAATGCCATGGGCAAAACAGACAAAACCATCCCACAAAACCAACAACAGCTTTTTAGATAGTTTTTTTAACCCTGATATCGGTGACAGATTAAACATCTAGGGCCACATCGGTATTCACCCCATAGTTATCCCATCGGGTCAAATCATCTTTAATACCCTGGAATATCAAGATGCTTAATTCGCCATCTTGTTCCAAAACTAGTGTGAACTCTCTGTTTGGGCTTGTAGTTCTTAGTTAAAGACAAATCGCCTTTATCAGTTCTTTACAAAGTCTTTGAATGCGTCCCCAGGAAAACTCCGGTTTTGCCATGAGTTCGCCCAATGTATCTTACGTATCTTGGTCAGACGCGTGAATAAACGTTGACTAACAATAATTGGTTCAACCTAGGGCTTACTTTAGATAAAGCAAGATCAGCAAAAATATAGAAACATACCGTGGGCCAAACCGTTAGCTTGGACAACACCAATCCTGCAATTATTCAGGATCGCAAAGCGGATCATCTGCGCATTTGCCTCGAAGATGATGTGCAATGTCATCAGATCACCACTGGTCTAGAAAACTATCGCTTTATCCACTGTGGTCTACCTGAGTTGAATTATGACCAGGTGGATATTAGCACCACATTCCTGGGTAAACAGCTGGCCACACCGTTACTCATTTCCTCCATGACCGGTGGCACAGAACAGGCTCGGGTCATTAATCAACGCCTGGCTGTCGCCGCCCAGAAATTTGGCTTAGCCATGGGGGTAGGTTCTCAGCGCGTGGCCGTGGAAAAACCAGAATTAGCGCCCACGTTTAATATCCGTCGATATGCGCCGAGTGCTCTACTTCTGGCTAATCTGGGGGCGGTGCAGTTGAACTATAGCTATGGGCTAGAACACTGTCAGCGGGTGGTGGATTGGTTAGAAGCCGACGCCCTGATTTTGCATCTAAATCCACTTCAAGAATGTGTGCAGACCCGGGGTGACACTGACTTTAGCGGTCTGCTGGTTAAAATTGAGACTCTCTGCGCAAAGCTGCCGGTGCCGGTCATTGCTAAAGAAGTGGGCAACGGTATTTCTGGCGGTTTGGCGAAAAAGCTTATTGATATAGGTATCTCGGCCATTGATACCGCTGGGGCTGGTGGCACATCCTGGGCCAGGGTAGAAAGTGAGCGGGCTCAGGATATTAAACAACGTCGCCTGGGGCAAACCTTTGCGGACTGGGGTATACCCACGGCTGATTGCATTGTGAGTGTGCGTGCGATCGCACCCAAAATTCCCCTAATTGCCTCTGGCGGACTGCGCAACGGTCTAGATGTGGCTAAAACCTTAGCCCTGGGTGCTGACATTGCCGGCATGGCCTTACCATTCCTCAAAGCAGCTGACAATTCCGAAGAAGCCCTGGACACCCTGGCCGATATCCTGATAGCCGAACTTAAGACTGCACTGTTTTGTACGGGTCAAGGGAATCTTAAAGACCTGAAACACAGTCAAGTTCTACAGCGCATACCATAGAGTAATCTGCGTTGAGTCAGATTTTCCAAACCCAGATTTTCCAAACGTTGCCCACATCCCACCATGCGAGACTTTTTTAAATATATGGCAGCTAGTGCCATTGGCACTTTAGTTGGTCTATTCAGTTTAATTGCCCTACTGGGTGTGGGCGCAATCGGGCTGGCAGGCTTGTTTATCACCTCCGCGTCCAGTGACACAGAACCTGAGGTTGAAAAAAATTCGATCTTAGTTTTTGACCTGGCCACCGACATTGTGGATGCGGTGCCCTATTCAGGAGCCAGTGTCGTACTCGAAGAAACGCTTTACGGTAACCCCTATCGGTCCATGTCTCTGCATAGCGCCCTAGAAGCCATTGAGGCTGCTGCCACCGACAACAATATCACTGGCATTTACCTCACTGGCAATACCAATGCTGGGCTGGGCACATTAAAAGAGATCCGGGCCGCCCTGGAAAAATTTAAAGCCGACTCCGGTAAACCGGTTTTGGCAAACAACTCTGTCTGGAGCGAGCGGGACTACTATCTTGCTTCGGTAGCCGATTCTCTATATCTAAACCCGGCAGGTATTCTTGAACTCAATGGTTTTCGAGCCGAGATTCAGTTTCTAGCGGGCGCGCTCAGCAAATATGGTGTGGGCGTGCAAGTGTTGCGAGCTGGCCGTTACAAATCTGCCATCGAGCCATTTACCCGTACCACCAGTAGCCCAGAAGAGAAGCAACAGACCCAAGCACTGCTAACTGACCTATGGCAAGAGTTTTTAACCACCGCCAGTGAAGCTAGAGAAACCACACCGGAATCCATTCAGGCAATTGCTGAGAACCAAGGCTTACTGCCAGCCGCCGAAGCCCAGACAGCTGGACTGATTGATAATGTCGCTTTTTATGACGATGTGCTGAGTGAGCTGAGGGCATTAACTAAGCAAACCGATGAAAAATGGGTTGAGGATGAAGATGATTTCACTCAGATTAGCCTTCATCGCTACAGCCAGACCCTAAGCCCTGATATTGGCAAGGATACCATTGCTATTGTGTATGCCAGTGGGGAAATTATCGATGGAGAGGGAACCACACCTGGCACCATTACCTCCGGCGGTCTCTCGGATACGCTGCGCCAAGTACGTCATGACAATGATATTGAAGCGGTGGTGCTCCGGGTCAATAGCCCAGGGGGCAGTGCGATCGCATCTGAAATCATTGCCCGTGAAGTGGAACTCTTAGCAGCGGAAAAACCTGTGATTGTCTCCATGGGTAACTACGCTGCTTCAGGGGGCTATATGATTGCGGCCCCTGGCGATCAGATTTTTGCCACCCCCAGCACGGTAACCGGCTCCATTGGAGTATATGGCCTGCGGCTCAATTTCAAAGAAATTGCCAACCGCAATGGCGTTACCTGGGATGTAATTAAAACTGCAAAGCTGGCCGATATTAACACCATTAGCCGTCCCCAAAGTGAGGATGAACTGAAGCTGCAACAGGGGTTTGTTAACACCTTATACGACCGTTTTGTGAGTCTGGTGGCAGATGGGCGAGAACTCCCCAAAGAAAAAATCAACCAGGTGGCGCAAGGACGTGTGTGGTCAGGCACCGATGCCCAGAGTGCCAACCTGGTGGACCAAATGGGCGGACTAAATGATGCGATCGCGGCTGCCGCCGAAGCTGCCGAATTGGATGATTGGCACGTGGAAGAACTGCCCAAACCTCCCAGCTTTGAAGAACAACTTTTTGAAAGTCTCTTTGGTGTAGGCGTTGTTACCAGGTTACCCTGGGCTCAGGATCCGATCTCTCAAGAAGCGATGAAACTCAGAGAAGATCTAACATTGTTAAAAACTCTCAACGATCCCCAGGGAGTCTACATGAGACTCCCGTTTACCACCGAGATTGAGTAGATTTTAAACAACGATGTCTAATGTTGTTGTCTAATCGCCCATAACCCACTTCCGACTACCCCAAGGGCAAGCAACAAACTGGGTTCTGATACAGATTTAGCATCAGACTGAGCTAATAGAGTTACGGGCGAACTGCTTAGATCTGTTGTATCTGCCAAACCTGACAGCACTGGCACCGGGGCGGATGTCGCGAAAAGAGGAGTATCTTCTGTGGCGACCTCAGGAGGATGGGATGGGAGGGTGAGATTAGGCAACACATGGGTGGCGATATCTTGCACAATGCGATCATGCAATCTTGTATCGTCGTCTATGGTGCGGTGGGTGATGTTGCGATCGCCAAATAACTCCTCCACATTAATATTCTCAGACCCATTAACGTTGCTTGCTCCCCCTAAATCAAACAGGTCCCAACCTGGCCTAAAAAAGTTAAAGCGGTTACGACGCTGGTAGTAATTAATGCCAGTTTGCACATTAGGGGGCAAAACCTCATCTTCTTGGTCCCTCCCAGTCAGTGGCTCATAGGAATCAATCTGTACCAGCAGATCAATCGGCGAAGGCGACTGACCGGTAGCAGTTCGCATCGCGGACAGACCTCCGCCACTATAGCCAATTAGACCAATAGCACCAACATCGTCAAACTGGTTAAGAAAGGATAGCCCTTGAGCACTGCCCACTTCTTGAAAGTTAAAGATATTCCCTTCGTAAGAATCAAAGACTTGAACAGTCAAGTTATGGTCCGGAAAGGCTGTGCTGATACGATTGGCGAGGGTATCCATACCTGATGGGCCAGAATCACCACTTAAAGGGCCCAGTAAGCCACCTGCCCCTCGAAATAGACCAATGACGGCCCGTTCGCCCAGGGTAAGCTTGGCAGCTTGGGCAGCCGTAGGACTGAGTACTGCAACTGAAATGATCAGCAGGCTGAGCCCAACCCCCTTGGGAGTTACACGCCTGACAGGATCATACTTTTGGGGAGGCTGCGGACCTTCGGGAGGATTTAATCTAAAAAATGCTGATATCGGGCCAGCCCGCCAGCTCGCTTCATCCCCTGAATCAGCAACGGTATTTTGGATCGCCTGCCTGAAGCATTTTGAAAGCCAATGACTCATTTGCCGCACCGGGTAAGTTTTAGCGTGTTGCCATCAACAATAATCCATACAATGTTGGCACAGTCTTTCTGTGCTAACAACATTGCAAGCGTTGATTGAAATTATGGATCGATACTGTCCTCGATACTGAAGGCATCGAAGAAGGTTAAATCCTTGAAATCTTCCATGTCCTGGGCGAATCAATTGATGTTGTGACGGCACCTAAGTCTGCTGTTGCTCCACTCAGTCTCGTTTTAGTGTGGCAGAGCCACAGTAGTCTTCTCCAGGCTGAGCCTGGGAACAAGGAAAGGGGAAGCAGAGCTATGATTAATCTGAACACTGCAAGCTTAAACTGTCACAGCCACCATGCCCTCACCATTTCCAGGGATGGATCCATATCTAGAACAGCCAACATTCTGGTCGTCTTTTCATAGCCGATTAATTGTAGCGATTGCCGATACCCTAGCCCCTCAACTTCGTCCCCACTACTTCATTGAAGTTGAAACCAGAACTTACAAAGATATTCCTGACGATGAGCTACTAGTAGGCATTCCAGATGCAGTAGTTTTAGCCGGTATCGCCCAAAATAATCCGAAGCCACCAGATTCCCCATCAACACCTGGCATAGAAGGACAATTTCAGCCTCAAACCGTTACCCTACCCATGCCAGCGGAAATCAAAGAACGCTATCTAGAGGTGCGTGAAGTCGGTAGTAATGCCGTTATTACAGTGATAGAAGTACTGTCTCCCAAAAATAAGCGGAAAGGTAAAGGTCGCAATGTTTACGAAGAAAAGCGACAAACCATTTTAGGTAGCGCTTCTCACCTAATTGAAATCGATTTGTTGCGTAGCGACTCTCCAATGCCAATGCAGGGAGCCGTACA
Organism: Leptothoe sp. LEGE 181152; assembly: GCF_032906605.1. NCBI lineage: Bacteria > Bacillati > Cyanobacteriota > Cyanophyceae > Nodosilineales > Cymatolegaceae > Leptothoe > Leptothoe sp. LEGE 181152. Next base: position 208,669 of record NZ_JASATU010000065.1, on the reverse strand, counting down.
ACTTGCCCATTACCATGTCTTGGTCAGCAGAGCAGAACAACGCCCTCAAGCAACACTGTATGCAGCCACCATCCGTGATCCATTACCGGAATTTCCAGTACCGCTAAAAGTCGCTAACGAGAAGGTCTTGGTAAACTTGCAAACTATTGTTGCAGGGGTATATGAGCGAGCCAGTTACGATTTACGCATTGACTACTCGCAGCCGTTGCCACCCCCTAGGTTTTCTCAAGCTGACAAAGACTGGATTGCTGCACTGTTAGAGTCGACATAATGCTTGGGTTTCCAAGGCAATACGAGGTTGCGTTTGGTCATCAAACGGTCGATTTAATATGCTTGTATCCAAACAAATCCTTATCTGCCCTCCCCCTAACCTAATTGACAGAACGCAAATCCGCTAATCTGTAAAACTTTGATCCACCACCCTAACAGCAACTGCTTCACCCATTAGAGTTGTCAACGCTAATGTCTGAGCCATCGACATCTGCCCATAGCTAAACACCCAGGGCACATCATCCGTCAGCGACAACTTCTCCAACAAATAAGGACTGCCGTAAACAACCACCGCCTGCAAATCCCCTGCAAGCATCTCCAAATACTTGCGGGCCAACTGAACCACAGGCTCCCCACGCCGAAATGGATTATCCCGCACAAACAACTGCACCAGTGTCGGCAAACCTGTCCTCGGCAACTGTGACGACCGACTATCCAGCAGCGTCAGCCCATAGTCCCATCCCATCGGCTCAGTAATCGCCGGAGCAGTCCTCGATAAATACCGACAATTCAAAACATCGTCTACGAGGATCACATTTTGCCCCGGTCCCTTTGGCCTAAACTCAGCACCACCCCGCCGACTTGATGCTTTCAAAATAGACCTTGCTAGCCCTAACGTCTCAGGCTGTGCCAGCTGCTGCACCTGAGTTACTGGCTCCGCAGGCTCCCAATTATGACAGGACGGCCCAGTCCCCAAAGGCCCCGAAACCTTATACTTAGCTCGCCAAATGCGCTCCACCGATGCCCGAATCTGGTCCTCATCTATGCGACCTACCCGCACTGCTTCACAAATTGCCTGAATGCAACCCTCCGCATCCGCAGGCATCATGATCACATCTGCCCCCGCTTCCACTGCCAGCACCGCTGCCTCGTACGGGCCATAGGTTTCCGTAATCGCCCCCATCACCATCGCATCGGTGACAATCAACCCATCAAACCCCAGATCCTGACGCAATAGCCCCGTCAAGATTGCTTTAGATAACGTGGCAGGATACTGCTTATCTAAAGCAATCAAACAAATGTGGGCCGTCATCACGCTATCTACGGCCTTACCTGCCCCAGTAAAAATCGCGCCCTTAAATGGCAAGAGTTCCACCCGATCTAACCTGCTTAAATCGTGGTCAATAACTGGCAAACTCAGATGCGAATCGATTGACGTGTCTCCATGGCCCGGAAAATGTTTCGCCGTTGTCAGTACTGGATACTCCTGCGCTCCCTCAATAAATGATTGGGTCAGTTCAGCAACAATCTCCGGTGTTTCTCCAAACGCCCGTACATTAATTACCGGATTTACTGGATTATTATTCACATCCACCACTGGAGCCAATACCCAGTTCAGACCAATGGCCATGGCTTCGCAGGCTGTGCACTGACCAAATTGATGGGCATAGGTTTTCGCTAGGGATAAATCCGTTCGAGCAATTTCCCCCAAGGCCATTGGTGGTGGAAACCAGGTGGCACCACTAAACCGTTGACCCACACCTTCTTCAATATCCGCTGCCATCAAGAGGGGAATATCCGCCATGGCTTGGAGTGCCTGGCAACGTAGGGCAACTTCAGCACTGCTACCGCCTAGCAGGATGACACCACCTACGCCCAGATCAGTGATGTAGTGTGCTAACTGTTCTTGGTTGGCTTCCCATTGGGGATATGCGATTTCATGATCAAACAGATGCCCGGTGGTCCGAACCACAATCATCTGGGCGACGAGCTGCTGTAGTGACAGGCTATCTGGGTCGGGGAGAATGGGTTTTAGCATTTACGCCGTAGGGGCATACCGACGTGCACCCTCCGAAATCTAGACAAATTAGACAAATTATCAATATCTGATTTGCACCAATGTGCATTTTTCAAGATCTAGGCAAATTATCAATATCCTGCATTGGGCGCGCAGCAGTGCGCTCCTACGGAATCATGCTAATTTGCTTAAATTTGATGAAAATTGTGGTTCTTACAAACCATCCTCATCTTCAACGGCACTGGGCACCACAGTCGGAATACCATTCTCATCAACGCTATTGCGTTCGTGCTTCAACCGGCTCAGTAAGTTGAGCACGTCAGTGCCCTGCTCAATTGAAATATCCTCTTTGAACATAATTTCGGGTGTACGTCTCAAGCGTAACCGCCGCCCCAATGCCCCGCGCACATAGGGTGTGGCTGCTGCTAGGCCTGCCATTGTTTCGGCTTTAGCTTCGTCAGTGCCGTAAATGCTGACAAACACCTTGGCGTGTTGCAAATCACCGGACACATCAACAGCAGTGACACTCACCATACCCGCTCCGACACGGTCATCCTTGATATCGGACACCAGCATCTGACTAATTTCACGCTTAATCGACGCCGATACCTTTGCTACTCGACGACTTGTTGCCATGATTTTCTCCTATTTATGAATGGTGGGGATTTTGAACGTAGGCGATGCCCACTCGTCCACCGATTATTGGGGGGCCTCCTTTGTGGGGAGCCCTATGCTAAACCCAGCATTGCTCTCAGGGTAAAGGTTAGGAACATAAAGCCAGCCACTATAGCACCTACCAAAGCAATTGCAGTCACGCGATTTTCGAACAACGGTAGAAGGGGCTTAACAATGCTGTAGAGTACGCCCAGGGTAAATGTAATAAAATAACGCGGATACCGCGATACATTGGAAAAAAAGTCTTGCATCGTCTAAATTAAGGCTCGGCAGCAGCCCTTGGAGTTAAGCAGCTTATTATAGGCTCTATCTATCCTACCGTAGGTGCTTGCTTCTCCTGAGAGGAAAATTCTTAAGAGTTTATGGTTCAACTATCCTCCCCATCTGTAGCGCTACGTCCATTCTTAAAATGGGCTGGGGGTAAACGACAGTTAATACCGGAACTACTTAAGTATGCGCCTGATTCCTATGGTCGCTACTATGAGCCATTTATCGGCGGTGGGGCATTGCTACTCACCTTGCGGCCTGAACGGGCAACGATTAGCGATCGCAACCAGGAACTGATCAACTGCTACCAGGTGGTCAAAGGCTCCGTCGATGACCTAATTCAAAACCTACAGCAACACCGAAACGAGAAGGCCTATTTCTACGAAGTCCGTAGTTGGGACCGTCAGACGGACTTTATCAATAAAACTGCAACCCAGCGGGCTGCCCGCATTATTTTTCTTAACAAAACTTGTTATAATGGCCTGTTCCGGGTCAATTCCAAAGGTCAATTTAATGCCCCCTTTGGTCGCTACAAAAACCCTACCATTGCCGATGAAACCGTTTTAAGAAACGTCAGCGCCTATCTAAATCTGGCCAATGTCACCATCCAACAAGCAGACTTTGCCGTCGCCGTTGCTGATGCAGGCCCAGATGATTTTGTCTATTTCGACCCGCCCTACGATCCGGTGTCTACCACAGCATCGTTTACGGGTTACTACAGAAACGGCTTTGATCGCACTGAACAGCAGCGCTTAAAAAGCGTAGTCGACAACCTCACCATGCGGGGCTGCAAAGTACTGCTGAGCAACGCCTACACAGAATTTATTCAGGACCTGTATCGGGACTATCGCTGCGTACGGGTCAGCGCCACTCGGGCCATTAATTCAAACGCAACAAAGCGCGGCAAGGTAGACGAAATTCTAGTGATGAATTACTGATATCGAAATCCTTTATTCATCCACTTCCGGTAATGGTGGAACGAGCGGCTTAACCTGCCCTAAAATCTGCGGAACTTCGTCTGACACAATTTGCCAAAGGCGAGCATAATCAATGTCGTCGTACTTGTGAATGATGATATTTCGCAATGCGATCGCACCACTCCAATCAACATCTCCATGGGTCGCTTGAAAATCAGCACTCAAACGATTCGCCGATTCGCCCATAATCTCTAATTGACGCTCTACAGCACTTTGAAACAGTTCATCGTCTAACAAATCGTCGTAGGTGCGTCCTACTAGAAACCGAGCAATGGCTTCCATCGCTTTTACCATGTCAAGCAACGCAGCATTATTTCGGGCTGTCTCGGTCATTGTGGGCTCACACTCTATCAAGTTCGTAAAATTCCTTTGCTCTGACGGATAAAGCACACAATAGGTGCGCAGTATTTCTGCCCGGCTAAAGGGATTCAGTAGTAACCGTTTTTGGGTTAGGTCCACCTCACGTCTAACTAGCTGGTTCAGTTCCCACTGAACGTTCTCGCTATTTAAATAATCCCCATCGCTATTAAAGACGACCAACACGTCAATATCGCTATCCTCTCGAAAATCTGTTCGGATAGCAGAACCAAATAGCCCCAGTTCCTTAATATGCCAGCGTTGACAAAAATCAATAATTTCAGACTCAGTCAAGTTCAATCTGTCCACCAGCACAGACGGCAAAGCTGAAACTGTATTGGTTTTCATACTTCACACCTCTTGCCCCATGGGCTTATTATCACCTCTTTTATTGCCTATGTCCCAGATGGTTACTGCACTATACCTATAGCCACAGACAGGGATAAAATTGGCACCGACTTCATTATGAAACGAGGACCATGGCAGTCTATCGCTGGCAGCAGTATACCTGCGCCTATGAGACACACAATACAGAAAGCACCGAAACGCCTTTGCTTTTAATTCATCCCATTGGTGTGGGGCTAGCGGGCAAGTTTTGGCAGCCATTGATCGAACAGTGGCAGGGGAGACCCCTGTATGTGCCTGATTTATTGGGTTGTGGCGACAGTGATTTACCCAGTCGTGCCTATAGTCCCCGCGCCTGGGCGGAGCAGCTGCATTACTTTATTTCGGAAGTCATTCAACGGCCCGTCATCATTGTGGTGCAGGGGGCGCTGCTACCGGTGGCTCTGGAACTGATGGCAGATAAAACCATGACTCAGTCGGTCGTAGGAGCGGCCCTATCGGGACCACCGGCCTGGCGCTTGATCACTGAACCGACACCGCAGTGGCGACAACGGCTGAACTGGTCGCTATTTAAATCGCCCCTGGGCTGGGGCTTTTATCAATACGCCCGCACTCAAAAATTTCTCAAGTCATTTTCTGAACGACAGCTGTTTGATCGAGCAGAGGATGTCACTGATGCCTGGTTAGCCATGCTCAAGGGCGGCTCGCGGGATATGGGCACTCGCTATGCCGTGTATTCGTTTTTGGCTGGATTTTGGCGACAGGATTATGGGGCTGCGATCGCAGCCATCCAACAGCCCGTCCTTGTCATCATGGGCAAAACCGCATCCACCATTGACCGAACCGCTCAAGACACAACAGCCCAGCAGCGTCTTGATGACTACACTGACCATTTTCCCAACGCCCGTGGCGTCTTTATTCCAGGACGTAATGTGCTGCCCTATGAATCAACAGCTGAGTTTATTGATGCACTTTTACCCTTCGTGAACGAGCTGTAGACTTGCCAATGCTAGAGCCACTAAAAATCAACGATGGGAGTATCAGAGGTATCGGTATCAGTACTCTGGTCACTGCCATCTGGGGTTTCTGCGTCAGCATCATCCGTTTCATTATCAGGGGCTGTAGAGTCACCACCTTCAGATGGAGTTTCATCCGTCGCCTCCTCTCCATCGGGGGCTGAGCCTTCATTAGTCGGCGGCGTATCACCACTCTCAGCCTCCTCCTCACCCGTCTCATCTGGGGGAGGTGTGGGGCGAATGTTGTCGACAGCCGTTGTCAGGGCATAGTTGAGAGGATTGGGAGAATTAGATACCACCACCACTTCGTAATAACCACTTTGGGGCAACCGTCCTGACCAGGTAGTTTCAGATGAATCAGACAGCAAAAACGGCGTGTCTTGGGTGGGCTCCGGCAAATAGAGAGACATTAACGTACTCTCCTGAGGTGCTTGCAAATTGAGCCGCAAATTTTGCCCGGCTTCCAGATCCAAGACAAATACTTTCCCTTCACCAGGGGTTAGCTGCCCAGTTAACCGTTCTCTAAACGTCCCCGGTTCAAACTCTACCCGTTCCAAGGTGTCGCCAGACTTCAAATCATCCACACCATCTTGAGCCAGGGCATACCAAACTTGACCAATGGGCTGATCCAAAATCCCATCGCGTCGCTCTTGAGGAAAAATAGCCGTAAACTTTGCATCGGCCAAATCATCCAGGGCACGACTGCTGACATTGAGCTGATTTACCGTTCTGCGCCAGCTTTCACGATCGTCAGCTCCATAGGCCCCCAATCCACGTCGCGCTGGCATACTCAAATGCAGCTCCAGCGTATCAAGAGTATCCATCGATAGGTTGTCCCAGCGTAGTCGCAACGGAGCATCTTCCACCGACACCGTTAAGGGACGCCCCCGGAGGTTTGGGTACTGCTCATAGAAACGCTGATTTACCCAAAGATTGAGCCAAGCTTCGCCCACACCTAACGATTGACGCCGCTCTAATAGTTCCTGTTTACGAGCACGTTCATCTGGGGTGATCCCATTTTGCACATCCTCAACAGGATCAGGCTGGGATGCTCTTTGCCCAAAGGGCCAGCGCGGGCGGAACCCCAATCCCACCACCAATGCCAGGATCAAACTCGTGATGCCCAGTAACGCTAGCAAGCCAATTGTGGCTTGAATAAACCCGCTTCTATCGCCAGTTTGCTTCATCGGACTAACAGCACTAGGTGTATCTAGCGTCGTTGCCGTTAATGAGGGAGAAACAACCTGAGTTGCCTCGGTGGTGGGATAGACGTCAGCATCGTTGCCACCGACAGAACTACCACCATCAGTGTATATAGGCGGCAGCTCAGTCTCATCAAAGGGTAGATCAGCCTCTGCTGGCATTTCTTGCCCAAACATCTCTCCTTGCAAAGCCTGCATCACCGCAGCAGCAGAAGCATAGCGCTGCACTGGAGATGGAGCCAACATTTTCTTGAGCACCTGATTTAGGGGTTCACCCAGGGTGACAAAACGCTCCCAGTTCCAGACGCCTTCGTAAATGTCAAAAAGTTCTTGAGGTTCTTTTCCAGTGGCCAAAACCACCAGGGTTGCCGCCAGGCCGTATAGATCGCTGGTGGCATCCACCGAGCCAGACTGAAACTGTTCTGGCGGCACATAGCCAGCTTTACCAATGCGGGTCTTATTGGCTGCCGCTGACAGCTCTTGCTCCACAGTTGCGGCGATTTCTTTAACGCTGCCAAAATCAATCAGCACTGGCAGCCCATCCTGGGTGCGTAAAATCAAGTTCTCAGGGGAAATATCACGGTGAATGATATCCAAGCCGTGAATATAGTCCAGCACTGGCAGCAGCTGATACAGCAACTGGGTAATTTCCGTTTCACTAAAATGACCGCCATAGTCCTGACGATTTTTTAGCAAGCTACGGTACGTAGTCCCTGCCACATAGTCTTGTACCAGGAATAGCTGGCCGCCTTCCCGCATCAACTCGCGAAATTTGGGAATCTGGGAATGCTCCAACTGATAAAGTACCTTGGCTTCCCGCTCAAATAGTTCCTGCGCCTTGGCTAATAAGCCCGGATCGTCAATTTGGGGCACAAATTCTTTCAACACGCAAAGCTCTTTAAACCGATGTAGGTCCTCAGATAAATAGGTACGACCAAACCCCCCTTCTCCCAGTTCTCGCAGTACGTTATAGCGTGCGCCCAACGGGGTGCCAGGTTCCCAGGGTGTGCTCATTGATCGGCTCCTTCACAGGTGAGTGTGCGCCCCACTAAAAGTTGATCGGGGGAAGTATCCCCCTACCAGTATCGGGACTAATTGGTCAGTGTAGTGGGTTTTCCCACGGATGCAACCACCGTCTTTAATTTTTTTTATGGCCACTGGTAAAGACATTCCATGGAACGTCTCTACCAGTGGCCTCCCCCTATTCGTTCATATTTTTGTAGGTGGCCACGGCGGATGGCGAAATCCGATTGAGATAACGGAAAATCCAATACTTAAACACCGTGTCTAAAATCACCGGGAACGTGGCAATGAATAGAAAAATGAAGTCGCGGTTGGCCGGAAACCCCAGGTGGCGCGATAGACCTTCCAATAACACCTCCCAGCCATGGGGAGAGTGGAATCCCACGAAAATATCCGTGAACAGGATGATGATGAATGCCTTGGCACTATCGCTCAAGCCGTAAACAATTTCATCGATAAAGGCCTTGAGGGTGGCAACCTGACGTTTGCAGGTACTCAACAATAGTGAAAACGCGAACACCGCAAAAATATCGGCAAAAACATTTTTGACTGAATCGGCACTACGTTCACGATACTCTTCTTCAATATCTAAGGCTTTGGCTAATACTCGCTCTTCTAATTGAATTTCATTCAGGGCAGCCACTTTGCCTAAAATCACCTCAAACCGCAGTCGCTCTTCAAACTGCTGTAGTTCATGTAGGGCTTCTTCTTCCATCTCATCGTTGAGAAATACCTCAGCTTCTGTGGTTTCGCGCACATAGTCCACCACAGGGCCAACAATGAAGTGCTTGGTCAACTGCTGGGTAAGCAGGGGCACAATCACCAGCAGCAATATAAAGCGTAAGGCTATTTTCGTCTTATTCTGAGATTTGCGAAAACCGCGCATCACGTCAGCTTCAGCCTTAGGATCGAGATCTTGTTTAACCCGATCGACCGTACGCAAGATGGAGCGTGGTAACACGCTACTGCGAGCGGCTAGTCCGGCTCGGCTCTTCTCAGTTTTGCCTGCGACATTATTTGAATTTTGCTGAGTTGTCTTGGTGTCATTGACCTTGCTCAAGGTGAGCGAAGCAGACAGGTCGTTGTAGCGCCCCAAAATCTCATCAATAAACCGTAATTTCTTGAAGATGATGGCAGATTGATCAATTAGATCGAGGGTATATTCATCCTGCTGATCGTCGTAGGACTGCACTTCCATCTGCCGTCCTTGAGAAAGGCTGGATCGAGTAGCTTCAAATTCCTCCATTCGCTGCCGAATTAGGGCAATGTTACGCTCAACTTCTCCTTCGATGTAGCGATAGGCACTGTCCCCGTACTCACTATTGTCTTGAGTGATGGGTTTACCGTCGAAGTAGTCGTCTTCTATCTTTTTGATAGCTAAAGCAGCTCCGTAGGCCTGATCAAGTGATTGGTCAGGAGACTTAAAAAGCCACTGCCCTGCGTTGCGAAAAAATGCGCGAAGCTGCATGGAGATACTGGGGTGCGCTGGAATGCCAGAACTATAGTATCAAGTCCAGGGAAGTGGGGAATGGGGAGTCTTGGGTAGGGTTGAGATCACACTCAACTCTCTTGGCCATCAGCATCAGGGGAGAAAATGTGCCAGGACTGATCCAGCCGGGCCGCTTGGCCTAAAGGGGCTAGACTTCGCACTATCGGACCATCGGTTACCTGACGCAGTAACGCCACAGCCGGTTGTTGACTCGTAGCCATGGCATCGTAGGCAGTAATACTGCGCAAATTCAACAGGGTAATCAACAATAGCGCAACCAGAGCGAGCACGCTGAAAACACGGTGGGAGCGGACGGTAAACGACTGATATTTAAAGGGCTTGGTAAAGTTACCAGCAAAGCGACGATTACTGGCAATGGTTTCATAGAGGCGAGTACCCACGGCCATCAGCGGAGGCACTCGTAGTACATGGGCTAGGGGACGAAACACAGGTGAGAGACTAACCACATAGGCAATGCCATGCCATTTGTAATGATGCTGTCCCTGCCAATCGACAATCACCCAGGAGTTGTGGGTTTCCATCGCGGTCTGGATCACCGGATCACTCTGGGTAATTTGCAATGGGACTCGACGCGGCAAAATTAAAAACGTCCGAATCAGATGCACAACTTTTTTGCAAAAGCCACACTCCGCATCGTAATAAATTTTGAGTCCTAGGTGTTTGGGGGTAAATGTGCGCTCAGCTAAGTTATCCCACACCGATGAGGGCACAAAGGCTAACCAGGTAATACAGCTGATCATAGGCAGTAAGCCCAGGTTTAAGGTAAGTGCCCCGCCAATGTGGAAAAGCAGCAAGAGCACAACGGCCAACAGGCGACAAACATCAGTTTTGATTGGGCTCCAGAGTAGCAGGGGGCCTACCCATGCCAACACCATGGCCATCATACCCACCCCGGTACCACCGCTCAGGGGTTGAGACAGGGCAGACGCTATATAGATATAGCTTTGTTGAGCCATCAACCCCACGGTGGCCATGGTCACAATACGTTTCGGCTGGGGAGTTTTGGCCATGTTTAATGCCTGGTCCACTGAGTAGCTGCTGCCCGACGGTAAAAACATGGCCCAGAAAACCATGGCTCGCAGCACATCGTCAGCTGACGATACGATCAGAGGGTTGCGGTTATGCAATGAGATCAACATGAGCCAGGCCACGATGGTAGCCCAGCGAGTACGATAGCCGATCAGCATAAGTAGGGCACTAAAGGTTGCGATCGCAAAACACCCCCACTGCCACACCACTGAGCCACTTAACGCATGAATCGACCAGTACCCTGGCAGCCAAAGTGCTCCCAGGGCACTAAGAGGCAATGTCCCCTGGTCAGTATAATCAGCCACTACATTGCCCAAGCGGAACCACACATCGAAGAGAATCACCAACGCCAGCCCCAAACGCAGCAGCGCTAAGGAACGTAAATCGAGACCATAACGATGTTCAAGGGGTTTAAGCCAGCGAGAAATCATGGCAGAAAACAGGTAACAAAGGAGCACGTAGGGTGGGCAGTGCCCACCTCACAAAAAAATCAACGCAAAGGTAATTTAGCAACCATTCACCCAGAAACACTTAGGCCAGTTCAGTAACCCCCATCATCCAAACCAATTCTACGATTTATTAAACGGCCAAAGTCCAGCGACAATCTGTTGTAGGGCACGACGGGCCACCTTCAATCGATGCCGATTGGTGGGTAGACGATGAATATACACAGCTCGGCGAATAATGCCACCTAGTTTTCCACCCAAACTAAGGCCAAAGCTCCATACCCCAGCGGTTCCCTTGCCAAGGGCCAACATGTCACCCAGGTGCAAATAGCGAAAAGATTTGGGCTGTCGCTGTCGCGTCATATAGGCCAAATTGCTAGCCACAGCAGCGGCAGCTTGATAGGCAGCCTGGGCGGTGTTGGGAATCGGCTTTGGTTGAGCCGCCACATCTCCAACCACAAAAACATTGAAATAGTCTTCTAGCTGTAGCGTAGAACGCACCCACACCTGTCCCTGATCATTAGTACGCACGGGGGTACCTAGCCATTCAACCGGCTCAGTTCCCGTAGCCCAAAGGGTGAGATGGCTGGGCATATCACCCTCGTCTAACCCCACTGTAGTAGGCCCTACCTGATTGATCTGGGTTTGTAACAGCACGTCTACATTACGCTGCAACAGGGCATCCATGGCCTGACGCTGCAGTCCTTTAGGAAAGGGCTTAAGAATTTGATGACCACGATCCACCAACCGCACCTGCCCTTTTTGACCAAGACGATCAGCGACCTTTGTCGCCAATTCAACACCACTCGCTCCAGCCCCAATAACGGTGACAGCAACCGGGTGTGCAGCCTGGACCAGCTGATCTAACCGAGCCTTAACAGTCACCACATCATCAAGGCTGCGAAACGTAATGGCATGCTCACGAATACCAGGAATTGGCAATGGTCGCGTTTTAGCACCGGTAGAGACCACTAGATAGTCATAGGGGAGACTGTCACCCTGACGCAGCATGACTCGCTGCTGTTCTAGATCAATATGGTCAGCCCAATCCTGCTGCCATTGGACATTGGTCCCCATTAACAAGCTCTGGTAAGCAGGCGCGACCTCCCAAAGCAACAACTCCTCAGTCAAAACTTCGTATAGCAGTGGTGTAAAAAGAAATCGTTCGCGAGGCTCGATCAGGGTAATGGCACTGTCCCTAAGATGACGATATTTCTGCAGATATAACGCCGTATACAAACCGCCGAATCCACCACCAACAATCACAATACGTGGGCAATAGTTAGTGGAACGACCGGAATAAGACGTTTGCGCAGGAGATAGGGCCATATGGACTATTTATTTAATAGCAATAACCGGTAGTAATACTTCCAGATTTACATAAAGCGATTGACTATAATTCTGACCATGGGTGCTCTAACGTTTAGTTGTTTAGAAGCCAACATAGTCACCAACGCAGCATCCCCCACAGTCGCTGCAGTCTTGGGCTACAAATCCTTGCGGTCAACAAGATTGACTCGGCAACCCTCAGGATTAAGATAATGAAAGCCCTATGGTTAATTCTGGCAGCTTCCCAAGACTATGACAAAGGCAATCCAAGACAATCTTGAGCATAGAACTTGGAGGCAAGCTCCAGCTGATTGCTACCAAACCATAGACCACAGCACAATGGATCTATGGCGCATTCCCCTGGATCGACCAGCACAAGTGGATTTACTGTCAAAAGATGAGCTCAACCGCATGAATCGCTATCGTTTTGCCGCCGATCAGCGTAAATTTGCAGTTGCCCGCAGTAGTCTACGTCAGATTTTGGCCGGTTACTGTCAAACCAGTCCTGCTGACCTTATTTTTAACTATGGGACCCATGGCAAGCCATCCCTGCACAAGCATTGTGACTGGCAATTTAATCTCTCTCACTCAGGTGAATATGCCCTGTGTGGTGTTGCCCAACACGTTGTTGGCGTAGATATTGAGCAATTGCGCTCTATGGATAGATTAGACGGCCTGATCAAGCGTTGCCTGGCACCATCAGAACAACAGTCCCTTGCCAGCATTTCACCCACACAGCACAGCAGCGCTTTTCTAAAATATTGGACATGCAAAGAGGCCTACCTCAAAGCCACAGGCCAGGGTATCAGCGAATCCCTAGCTGGCATTGAAGTTGACCTGTCACCAACACCGCAATTAAAGGTAACAGGTCAACCATGGCAGCTACAGATATTTACTCCCTGCGACGGATATACAGCAGCTGTGGTTGTCGCACCAGAAATCACTCAAATACGGCTTTGGGCCTAAGGAGAGGACTATAAACTAGCAACCCGATGGCCGAAATGTAGCGGCTATTGCATCCCCTCATCCACATCCCTAGTGGATAGATTTACGCCACACAGCACTAAACCAAGGCAGGCGGTTCAACTGATTTGGCAATCACTCCATCCAGGCGCACATTGGACCAGTTAACACCCCGCACAATCGCACCAGTCAAATCAGCACCACTCAAGTTGGCATAGGATAAATCAGCACCACTCAAATCAGCAAAACAGAGCTTAGCGCCCTGTAGGTTTGCCCCCTGCAAGTTTGCCTGCCTAAAATCACTCAAACGTAAGTCCGCTCGCTGTAGTGATGCATCGGATAAATCGGCAAATGTGAAACAACTGCGCAATACTAAGGCTCGACACAAGTCGGCTCGCTTCAAATTGACCCAGCTTAGATGGGCTCGCCAAATCATCGCACCCACCAATTGAGTTGCTTCCAGATTCGCCTGGTTCAAGTTAGCCCATGTTAAGTCCGCATAATTCAGACATGAGCCATTCAGCGTCGCTTCAGGCAGCTGGGCCTCACGCAAATCTGCTCGATCAAACTGACGCTGACCAATGTTATATCGTCTAATTAACTGAGATGCTTCCAAAGGTGGTTCCTCAACCGCTAGTGCAGAGTCGGATAGGGTTACATCGCCCAAAACAGCAACTTGTCAGTACAGAACCGAAAGTGTGCAGGCTTTTGTAAACTTATATTAACGTAAACTAATGTAACAATTTACGAGACACGACGCAACCTCAGTTTTTGTGGCTAATGCCCTTTGCATCATGAAACATTGAAATACAGGCGGGGTAGCCTAATGCTTCAGTTTCCTTCAATTATGTTGAACTCCGGTTCACGTAACTTCATCCCATAAACCTTATGGTCGATGGGGTTGCTTCGTAGCAATCCGTGGTAACAATATCGAAAATAACAGAGGTCAATTAGGCGATTAATGGCAAAGCAGTGGTTATGGAGCTCACTTTTAGGTTTGTCGATGCTTTTGCCTGGGACAGTGGCCCTGGCGCAAATTGAAACGACGCCGGAGCCAGAAGACGCTTATACCCAAGCAATGAACCTGGGCTATACCTATGCAAATCAATTTGATTATCAGACAGCACTCATTAACTTTCGTCGGGCTTTAGAGGAACGGCCAGATGATGTTTATGCCCTGAATGCGATCGCAAACATGGAGTATTACATCAAGCGTAATCGCCTTGACGCTATTCAAGCAGAGGTCGATACCCTTCAAGCCCGGCTAAACCTGGCAGCTCAAACCAAAGATTGGGTCTGCGTTACCGCCACTGTCGATGAGCTTATCCCCTATGCTGAGGGCCTAGAACGAGAGCGTCTAACCGGCTATCGCAGCCAACTCACAGGCGTTCTCGACTCTCGCACAGATGTAGAATTTTGGTCTACAGTGTGCAGTCCCGATCAGCCATTGCAATAAAAACTGGTATTACAGGTCCGCTAGCTGACCGTCACGAGATAAGGTTTTACCCGTCAGAGCCGCTTCTAGAAACTGTTTTGGAGGGTCAATATAATTTCCGTCGAGTTTGACTCGAAAATCATAGTGTTCGCCTGACCCCAGACCGCTATTGCCAGTCAGGGCAATCACTTCGCCGCTAGTAAATTGGCCCGAACGGCACTCATTTTCTAGCAAATGCAGGGACTGAAACACTAGTTTCGGGTAGGATTCTGTAGTTTGATTGGCAACCCAGCCACCGCCATCCACATCCCACCAGCATTCCACCGTAACCTGGTCTCCCGTCACCCCCACCGCATACACTGGGGTACCTGACGGGGTCGCCACATCCACACCATTATGGGGCACATTAATGGCACCTGTTACCGGATGCACAGGCCGGATGCGCATATGGTCAGTGACGTCATAACCTGCGATCGTATCGCCCGTCTTCAGGGTCAACGCACTCTGAAAATCAACTATGGCTCTCTTAGGCCCTGACAGCCGCAGGTCTAACACATAGAGAATGGGCAACAAAATAAGTGACGCGCAGGTTGCCGTCAGGGCTAGCTTTGGCAATCTGCCAAGGGAAAATCGAAGCTGTTTGGTTTGAGACGCTCCTTGATTAGTAGGATAGGGCTTTACCTGGGTATTAACTGAATCTGACGACCATGCTGTGACTGTCCGAGCCTGGGCTGTGGGAATATCCGTTGCAAACGTTCCCCACGGCTCATCACTGACTGGAGAGCTCCCTTGATCAATAGGCGGTCCCACTTCATCGGCAGTGACAATAACCAGCTCACCATTGCCTAGTTTTTCCAGTAGCTCTGAAATACTGCCACAACCCACCGCTTGCGCCGCCGCTTTTGAACCGTGCCAGGCCTGCGCAGATACTGTAACGGTACAGCGACGTTTAGCAGGGGCAGCTGGCGACTGAGGAACGTTATTCACAGATAAACACAGCCTCGCGGACATTTTCTGCCCCTTATCCTACTGGAATCTCACCGGAAGGCAAGGCAAAACTGACAGGTTGGTCAGTCCCACACGTGACCGACACAACAACAGCCCCACAGAGTATAAAATAGGGCCGTCCTGCATCAGCCCCCACCGTGAAGTCCACCACAGATATCCATGCACTGATTCGTGAGATACCCGATTTTCCCAAACCTGGCATCCTTTTCCGAGATATTACAACTCTGCTACAAAATGCTGACGGCCTGAGAGCCACTATTGATCTGATGGCAGAACAAGCCGTCAACCATCAGCCAGACTGCATCGTCGGCATTGAATCCAGAGGCTTTATCTTTGGCATGCCCCTTGCCTACCAACTCGGTCTGAGTTTTATCCCCGTCCGCAAACCCGGCAAGCTCCCCGCCGCTGTCCACCAAGTCTCCTACGCCTTAGAATATGGGCAAGATAGCCTCGAAGTACACCAGGATGCTCTAGATACCGGTCACCGCCCCCTGATCGTAGATGACTTACTGGCCACTGGCGGCACAGCAGCAGCCACAGCAAAGTTGATTGAGCAGACTGGCGCAACCATTGCAGGCTTTAGTTTTGTAATTGAGCTAAGCGAATTGAATGGTCGCCAAAAACTCCCTGACGGAATTCCCATAACCACGCTACTGTCATACTGAGATCACGCCTGTAGGGGCGCAGCATGCTGCGCCCCTACAACGAAATTCTGCACCCAACTTTAATTTCGTTGCCCATGACTGCAGAGCCCACTTCTACCCAATCTCGTTCACCATTGCAAACACTGCAGATGGTGCTCACCAGTGAGACGACGCTCTATGTGCTCAAGCGCATTTTGCAGGCATTATTGACGCTTCTACTGGCCTCAGCCTTTAGCTTTTTTATCATTCAGCTAGCACCCGGGGACTTTTTAGATGCTCAGCGACAAAATCCACAGATCTCTCCTGAAACTATCCAGCAGTTTGAAGAACAGTTTGGACTCAATAAACCCATTTGGCAGCAATACTTTCAGTGGATTTACCAGGTGGTCACCAAGCTCAATTTTGGTGTGAGTTTTGCCTATCAACGCCCAGCGGTAGAAATCTTGGCAGAGCGTATCCCCAATACGTTGCTGCTATCCATTGCATCCATTATCGTTACCTGGGCCATTGCAATTCCTCTGGGCATCATTGGGGCCGTTAATCACAACAAATTTACCGACCGTATCCTACGGGTACTCAGCTACATTGGCCAAGGTTTTCCCGCCCTAATTACGGGTCTGCTGTTGCTATTTTTTGCTCAGCTCACCACTCCCCTATTTCCAGTGGGCGGACGCACCAGCATCAACCATGACGACCTCAACTGGATTGGCAAAGTGCTAGATGTGGCTTGGCACATGATCTTGCCGACACTGGCCCTCAGCATTACCAGCTTTGCAGGCCTACAGCGACTGATGCGGGGCCAAATGCTCGACGTATTGCGACAGGACTATATCCGTACTGCCCGCGCAAAAGGTCTCCCAGAAGAGCGAGTCATTTATACCCACGCCCTGCGCAATGCCATCAATCCTTTGATTACTTTGCTAGGGTTTGAATTTGCAAGTTTACTGAGTGGTGCATTTATTACTGAATATTTCTTCGGCTGGCCAGGTCTGGGACGATTAACGTTACAAGCAGTGCAGTCCCAAGACCTGTACTTGATTATGGCCAGTCTAATGATGGGAGCCACCATGCTAATCGTTGGTAACTTGCTGGCTGACCTGGCGCTGTCCTTTGTGGACCCGCGCATTAAACTCTCAAAGATGAATTAGACCATGCAGCCTTTTAGGTCCTACAGTGGTCTACTTGTCGGCTTTATAGTATTTGGCATCGTGATTTGGTTAGCGAACCGGGTCCACGGTGAATTAAACGACCCAGGCTTTGCCCAAACGATATTAATTGCCGTTTCCGGTTGGGCCGGGGGATGGTTAGTAGGGTTCCTGGTCGCTCCAAACACCAGCAATGAACTAAAAAATCTCTCTCAAGCCACCTCTACCATTACGGCCTTCGTTGCCGGGTTCATCATGGCAAAAATAGAACCTTCATTTACCCCGATCTTTGCTGATGGCCAGCTGATGAATGAACCCATCTACGGCATTCGTGTATTAATCTTTATCATCTGCTTTGTGGTAGCGGCTATTAACATGTATGTATTCCGTGAGTTTAACGGACGGTATTGAAACATGTACGCTGTGGTTTCTCCAGAAAAAATTCAACTTCCCCCAGGTACGGTCATGCGAAGGCAGCGTGCATTAAAGCTTACTGTCCTTGGTAATGCTGGTTTGGACAATACAACTGCATTTTAGTGTCATTGAATTGTCCAGTTGCCAAGCTCATCTCGATAGAGTGTTTCATCAGAAAACTCAAAACACAACGTTTCTGAGTGGAGTAAATCCCCTCCGTGGCGTGGCATTTTAAGATACATGGCTACTTGGTCCTCGTTGACGAACACAAGCACATAGATATCGTCACGCTTTTCTATACCGGTTCGAACTTCTACATCCCAAGGAAATCCAAGGGTAGATTGGGCCATATTATTGGTGGTATATGGCCCAAGTACACACATGCGATTCCAAGTGTTAGGGCCAATGGAAGCCAGGTTCAATTCACGATCATTGGCTTGCAGATCGGCGACAAGACTGCGCTGGGGAAATAGTCCTCCCATGCGGCATCCAACCATAGTGGACAGCAGAAGGATAACTAATAGCAAGTGGCGATAGGTCATCAAGGCATGCTGTCCAGTAACAGTGCACTAATAGGTTATTCAACTTTCACCGGCTCACGCTGTCCGTCCGCTGAAATATCCACAAAGTACCAACCCTTTTTGTGGCATACCTTTTTGCATCAACTGTTTCAAATCTCGTATGTAGCTTCAGCAACGTTCGTTCTCTTTCTGATGAAAAAGTTGTCTACCCCCCTCAAGGAATGAACTATGATTTTTAGTTTGACTTCTAAACAAAGGTCTCTAGCCAACCACCCCCACCTAGATCAATTAAGCTTCGCAACAGGAACGTAGGCGATTGAGAATTTTTCTCTTAGCGTAAGGATAAAGCAATTCGTATACTATGTTCACCAAATCTTACTATCTACTACGCTCCACCCACGACGGGCAATATCTCGCTGCGAAACCTCGCAATACTGAAACCTCAAAAGGGTTTTTGATGCTTTTTAACGCTGACTATGAAGCCCTTAGCTATGTTAATCAGCATGCAGCTGAAGTCGCTAATCGCTTTGCCGTCGAACCCATCAGTGGGCCACAGCTTAAGCAAATGATGGAGCGCTGGGGCTATGAGGGGGTAGGAGTCGTTAACGATCCGCTAGTGCCACAGGTAGAGTTTTTAAAACGTAGTTAAGTAAGTTTTGAGTTTTGAGTTTAAGAGAATACATCAAGTTGCCTTAATAATTTTTAGGCAGTCCACCCAAAATAAGAACTTAAAACTTAAAACTCAAAACTTACTCCATTAGCTCCGCTAACTCCATCCACCGCTCTGTTGCCGTATCAATCTCCGTTGTCAGATCTGCCAATCGCTGAGACAGTACCTGCATTTCGTTGTAGTCGCTAGGTGGGTCAGTATACAGCTGGTTTTCTAGGGTTCCTTTTTCTGCTTCTAAAGTTGGAATTTTCTCTTCCAAAGAGGCATACTCACGCTTTTCTTTATAGGAGATTTTCTTGGGCTTTGATGAGGTTTGAGTTTTGGGTTTTGAATTTTGAGTTTTCTGTGGTTTGGCAGCAGCTTCCTGTTTAAGTTTCTTTTTCTGTTCAGCTTTCTCTTTATAGTCTAAATAGACTGAATAGTTTCCAGGATACTGCTTGAGATTACCTAACCCTTCAAACGAAAACACGTTTTCAACAGTACGATCGAGAAAATAACGATCATGAGAAACAACAATCACACAGCCGTTAAAGTCTTCTAGATAGTCTTCTAGAATGCCTAAGGTCTGCACGTCTAAATCATTGGTAGGCTCGTCCAGAATCAGTACATTAGGAGCCTGCATCAACACCCGCAACAAAAACAGACGTCGTCGCTCACCACCAGAAAGCTTATGGATCGGCGCATATTGCTGATCGGGCGGAAAGAGAAATCGTTCCAGCATTTTAGAAGCGGTAATCACCGTACCATCGGCAGTGGTTACCAGCTCAGCCACGTCCTTTAGATAATCGATCACCCGCTGGTCTTCATTAATGTTCACATCGTCGGAATACTGGTCAAAATAGCCGATGTGAATAGTAGAACCAATCTCAACGATGCCAGCATCAGGCTGCTCGCGCCCGGTGATAATATTCATCAACGTGGACTTGCCCACACCGTTGGGGCCAATGATGCCAATGCGATCTTCTGGGGTAAATAAATAAGAAAAGTCTTTGATCAGAATGCGGTCATCGTAGCCTTTGGTGACGTTTTCTAGCTCAATGACTTTTTTACCGATGCGGCGACCGGCAGTGGCAATCTCCACATTGCCCTGGACTTGCTTAAACTCAGCATTTTGCATATCGCGGATGCGATCAATGCGGGCTTTTTGTTTAGTGCTACGGGCCTTGGCACCGCGCTGTAGCCACTTTAGCTCACGTCGGAGCACTCCAGCGTGCTTTTTCTGGCTGCTGGCAGCTGCATCTTCTTGAGCCGCTTTTTTCTCTAGGTAATAACTATAGTTGCCTGAGTAGGGATACAGCTCACCTCGATCAATTTCTAGAATGCGGTTAGTGACTCGATCCAGGAAATAGCGGTCGTGGGTAATCAGGAATAGGGCACCACGATAACGGCCTAGGTAGTCTTGGAGCCACTCTACCGACAGGGCATCAAGGTGATTGGTAGGCTCATCCATAAGAATGAGGTCGGGTTCGGAGAGGAGGGCGGTTGCGATCGCAATCCTTTTCCGATATCCCCCCGACAGCGTTCCAATCTTGACATTAAAATCCTCAATTCCCAGCTTGGTCAATATCACCTTCGCCTGAGTCTCTAGCTCCCACGCATTCGCCTGATCAATCTGCTGAGATACCCGTGATAGCATCGCCATCAGCTGGTTCGTATCTCCTGTCGCGTCCGCCAACCGAGCAGAAATCAGCTCATACTCCCGCACCAGCGCCATACTGTCACCGCTATCGGCAAACACCTGCTCCAGTACCGTCAGGTCTTCATCCAAGTCTGGCTGCTGGGGCAAATAGACAATTTTGCTGCTGGCATTCTTCCAAATTTCGCCGCTATCGATGGGTTCTATACCCGCGATCATCTTTAGCAGCGTTGACTTACCCGAACCGTTGGTGCCAATCAGCCCCACCCGGTCCCCTTCCTCAATACTAAAGCTGGCATCCCGAAGAATTTCCTTAATGCCAAAGTCCTTATTTATGTCCCGTAAAGCCAGCAGAGTCATTAGTCAACGCAGAACAACCGTAGCTAGTGTAACGTGGGTGGCCGACCTATGATTCTGGACCAGCATCCCATTAATGGTGGCAGCTGGCTCAATGCCGCCATACCTTAACTCAACAATGCCCCACGCATACTGTCATAGTCACGGACCTCAATAGACATTAGACATTGTTATTGCGTTAAAGAAATAGATAATGGTGTCTTTTTTATTTTGATGTTATCCCATCTTTCCAAGACGAAAATCATCCAATAAAGTTGCCAATCAACTGAAGATTTTTCACAAACTTTAAACACCTGGGGTACTTGATGAATAGAGAATTGAAGACTCGTGGACCAGCCCAATTTATGACGGATTTGACTTCAGCATCTACGTATTATGAGCAAAACCTGGATGCGTTATACCTTGAAGGACAACAAATTTTAGGTAATAGCGACTATCTTCCAATCAACACCAATTAGTCTGGAATAATGTTTTAACCCATGGGCTTGCTGTACTTCAAAAGGTTGCTACTTAAATACCAGAGAGCATCACTACCACTAAAGATTAGCGTGCCTTTCATTGTGATGTTTCTAGGTTTCTGGGTAGTCAGCGTTGCTACAGTAGGAAAGTTTTTCTCACATAAGTTAGAACAAGATAAAAAGGAGCAGGCAGAAGAACTTGCTGCTTTGGTTGAGAGAGATATTTATCGAGAAATGGCTTCTCTACGGCAAGGGGCCCGTTTTTTATCCATTGAAGCCTTCATAACTCAGGCAATCATCAATCAAGATATCAATCAACTCCAGCAAACAATACTCCCCCTCGAAGGGATTTTAGAGACCGATATTACTAATATTATCGATCATAATAAAAGACAACTATTTCACGACAAAGATACTAAACTACAGAGTTTCAATCTTAACGACCAAGAGATCAATAACCTACTAATCAAAGGATCAGAGATTACTGATGTTGTCAGTAGCCATAATTTTGGACCTCCTGTTTTAATTGGTACTGCACCCATTAAAAATGATCAAGGGGTAATCGGCGGCGTTCTACTGGGTACAGCCCTTGATAGTGATTTTCTCAATCAAATTAATTTAACGATTCAAGAACAGATCATTGTTTTATCAGATGATGTAATTGTCGCCTCCACATTTTCATCTGACACTGTCCATTTAGATCAACTAAGTCTCGATAATCTCCAGGATTGTATTACTATCGATCGTCAGAAATTCTTAGCGGAGTCTATTTCTCTGGCTAGCTTCGATGGTGAACAGTTTCAGCTAGTGCTACTGATTTCCCAACAGTCGTTAACTCAGGCAAAAGACGCACTTTGGTTTTTTATCGCCATTGTCACATTAGGTGGGTCATTTATTACCTCTATCCTTGGCTATTGGATTGCAAAAAGAATAGCCAGACCCATTCAAGATATTACTCTGATAGCACAACAAGTAGCCGGAGAAAGTCGCTTTGATTTACGGGCACCTGCCAGTACGCAAGACGATATTAGTATTTTAGCCCTGTCTGTCAATCAGCTGATTGAATGGGTTGGCCATTATACCTATGAACTAGAAGTAGCGGCCCAAACATTGGAAAGCAGAGTACAACAGCGAACAACAAAACTATCCAACACCTTAAAGGAGCTAAAAGCGACCCAAACCCAGCTGATTCAAACTGAAAAAATGTCTAGCCTTGGCCAGATGATCGCTGGCATTGCCCATGAAATCAATAATCCGATTAGTTTTGTGCAAGGTAACATCGAGCCTCTAAAGGAATATTTTGAGGATTTACTAGAGCTGATCAAAACTTACCAAACAGAGTATCCAGAACCGTCCTTAGCAATTCTTCAAAAGTTAGAAGAAATTGATTTTGACTTTTTATTAGAAGATTTGGATAAGCTCTTGGGTTCAATGAATGTGGGAACAGAACGAGTCCATGAAATTGTTCAGTCGTTACGCAATTTCTCCCGTCTGGATGAGGCCACGGTCAAAGATGTTAATATCCACGAGGGCATTGATAGCACATTACTGATCCTCAATCACCGCATCAAACACGAAGTCACCGTTGTAAAAAAATATGGTGAGCTACCCCTAGTGCGCTGTTATCCCGCTCAGCTTAATCAAGTATTTACTAACGTAATTGTCAATGCCTTAGATGCCATGTTTGAGGCTAATTGCGATCGCAAAAAGCTAAAAATCATCACCCGCAGGGTTGATAACAAGCATGTTCAAATTATTATCTGTGACCGAGGTCCCGGCATTCCCCGCGAGATCCGCAGAAAGATTTTCGACCCCTTTTTCACAACAAAACCAGTGGGTAAAGGGACAGGTCTAGGCTTAGGCATTTGTTTTAGGATTATTCAACAGCACCACGGCAAAATCCGAGTACGCTCTAAGGTAGGTAAAGGGACTGAGTTTCTTATCACCTTACCCATCGACGTATTACCCGCTGATCCAGCCATCGCCAAATCCGCCAGAGTCGCAAGTTAATAGGGTAGATCTTCAGACTGCCAATCCGGACTGGACTCCGCCACCAAGGGCAGCTGCCCGACATCTGTACGATACCCCTTATCCCGCTGATCTGGTTCTCGTTTACGTGGGGACTGTTTGCGTCGACGGGCAATATTCTCCTCCGTAGTCTCTTCTGCAATCACTTCATACAAGATCGCTAATTTATTCCCATCTCCCTTACGGAGCACACGACCTAAACGCTGAATATATTCCCGAGTAGAGCCACTGCCTGATAACAAAATTGCAATTCTCGCGTCAGGAACATCCACCCCTTCGTTGAGCACATGGGAAACAACAATGGTCTTATAGTCTCCTGTGCGAAAGCTTTGCAAAACCTCACGCCGCTCTTTTACCGGAGTTTGATGGGTAATGGCAGGGATCAAAAAATCTTGGGAGATTTTATACACTGTGGCATTGTCATTGGTGAAAATGATGGTGCGTTCAGGGTAATGCTGAGCCAACAGATCTTCTAATACCCTCAGTTTGCCAGCGGTGCCCAGGGCAATATTTTTAGCCTCACGATGAGCCAGCATTGCCCGACGCCCCGTTTGCGAACGTGCACTGGCGGTGACAAATCGCTTCCATCCCTCAGGGCTGCCAAGCCAAATCCGAGACTGCTGCAAAAAGTCGTTGCGTCGTTGAATCAGCTCTGCATACCGCCGCCGCTCAATTTCTGACAAAGAGACTTTTAGCTGCACAATTTGATAGGGGGCTAACGCCTGACCAGACAATTCAGCCGCCGTTTTGTGATAGACAACTGGCCCCAGTAGCTGATCGAGATCGCTATGGCGTCCATCAGCCCGATCAGGGGTAGCGGTGAGCCCCAATCGGTAGGGTGCGATCGCATATTCAGCAATCACCCGATTAAAGTCACTGGGCAAATGGTGGCATTCATCGCACACCAATAGGCCATAGCGATTGCCCAAACTCTCTGCATGGATCGCCGCACTATCGTAGGTCGCCACTAAAATATCGGTGCGATCGCGACTGCCCCCACCCAACAAACCAATATCCGCATCGGGAAATGCCGTCTCTAAATGGGCATACCACTGATGCATCAAATCTAATGTGGGCACCGTAATCAAAGCACTGCGGGGAATAGCCTGTAGCGCTAATTGAGCCAGGTAAGTCTTACCCGCCGCTGTCGGCAAAACCACCACCCCTTGCCACCTGTTTTGCTGCCAAGCCTGGAGAGCTTCGCTTTGATGGGGATAAGGTTTAAACGTCAGACGAGGCGTTAGTTCCAAAGCGGTAAAGTCAGACGCCTGATCATTCACCTCCACCTGCTCACGACGCAGCGTCTCTAACAATGGGCGATAGCAGTGGGCCGGGATCCGAAACCGTTCAATGCGGTCATCCCACACGGCATGATCAATCCACCCCTTACCTCGCGGCGGCGGGTGCAAAATTAATGTGCCGCGATCAAACCGCAGCGTGGGTATACGCACCATACACAGAAAACATAAAAACGGGTTGCGTGAAGACCGCAACAACAACAGTAGCTAACTATACCAAGCTCAGTTATCTACCCTAGTTCCTGATTAAAGGAACGTTAAGTCTCCTACATTTTTTATCAACTACGTAGAATCACCGAGGCCGTTTATGGAGATTTGGTGACAATTAAATCAACTATCCGAGAACCCATGCAGCTTTGCTCTGGAATCGATAGGTTCAAAATTGTATTTATCCGTAGCATTTACCAAGGAGAATCGTCATATGGATATGTCAATGATTCTAGGTTTGACTCTTGCCGGTTTAATTATGCTGCTCAATGGCAACAAACATCAGGGAAAAGAGTCCAAAACACGATCCGGTAACTCATCTGAGTTTATAGTCAGCGTTGGCGGCGACGGCGGCGTCTCCATCAGCCCTAAGAAAAAATCCTGAGACTTTAGAGACTAAGGTCCATGGGCTCACGTTTGTTTGTCAACCCCATGCAATGATTATCCGTCATCCTTAACCCGTTCTAATACCAATCGGAATTCAGTCACTCCGATTAATCAGGGACAATCCCGTAGGGGCAATCCCTTGTGGTTGCCCTTCGATATTGGGTGCAGATAACCAGGATGTTATATAAGACCAAATCCGAATTCAGTAAGCCCGATTAGAAATGAGCAATCCCGTAAGGGCAATCCCTTGTGGTTGCCCTTCGATATTGGGTGCAGATAACCAGGATGTTGTATAAGACAACAATTCAAAATTAAATTAAACACCTGAGGGGGGATTCGCAAAATTGTGAATCCCCCCTCAGATGTAATTATCTAAAACCAGCGCAAGAGAACCCTGGTTTATAGAACAAACCCTAGTAAGGTGAGTGACTATTTAAGAAATCACCCCACTCTCCACTGTCTATTCCCCATTGCCCCTAGCCAGGCGTCTTCTCCGGCAACAGGCACTTATCAGAATCACAGCCTGCCGGACCAGCTTCAATCAGTTCACCCGCATCATAACGCTCTAACGCTGCATGGAAATTCTCGGTGGAACGACGGGCTAGAACCTCGTTACACAATTCCTCGTAGCGTGCTTTATCAATGGGTTCAAACGGCAAACGTGGGAATGTTTGCAGATCATCAAAGCGTGCCAGTAGGGCCGAAGAAATATAGCCTTCGTCATTTTGAATCGCCCGGTGAATGCGTTCTGCTAGAACCTCAATTTCATTTTCACGAAATTCGATAGTAGCCGAGGTATTATGCGCCGTATAGTGCCGCTGTACCTGCATGTAGAAATCAAACTGAGTCAGGGCAGAGAACTGCTCAATGGCAATCTGATCTGCCCCTGGCAAATTAGCCCAGGGCACCTCCACAGGCATTTCCACTAGCCACTCAGTACAGCGGGGATCAAAAGGATCGTTTAGCAGGTTGCCGTTCTCATCTTTATCAGACTGGGATGGCACCACCGCATAACCATAGTCAATACAAGCCAGGGCCACCGGATCATCCTTGCGGAAGGTAATGCGACGGATAAAGCGTTGGGACTTAGGTGGATGCCAACCAGAAGACGCACCGCTGAGGAGACTCTTCGTACCAGCAGGTTGCACAGTTGTGCAGCGGTTGGGACGCTTGATGTTATGGCGATCGCAATAGTCCCAAACCGTCCCATGGACAATGGCCTTCCAACGGCTTAGATACTCTTGCTCCTTGGCCTTAAACTGTATTCCCTGCATGGTATCTGGGCGACCGGCTTCCCACCATTTCAGCCAGTCCACTCCAAAGGCCTGCACAAAGAAGTCAAATAGTCCGGTAAAGGACACGCCGACAATGGGATCATCCAACCGTGATTGCTGATAGCGGGGTTCAATAAACTGGTGATTGAGCAAAGCAGCAACTGCGATCGCACCGGCACGGAAGGCATCTTCCTGTTCTTGCAGGTTCTCTGGATCAATTTGGTTCAAGTGAATTTCCGCCAGATTGCAGTGGAAGTTCTGGCCCAAAATTTCACCGCAGGGGTTTAGGCCATAGCGCCCTTCGCCCTGGGCACGGCGTTCTGCTTCACCCGCCCACTGAATCGCCCCTTCACCGGAGTAAAACTGCTTACGCACCGCATTGGTCATTTCCTCCAAGGATGGCTTGGTGTGGAACACCCGCGTGTGGTTAGCCATACGCAGCGCATCACGCTCAGGGTCAATTCGCCAGTTGCCGTCAGCATCCTGTTGCCACAGATTATCTTTAGCCGCCGCCGCTTGCTCATCATGGCTGTCAAACTGACGCATCCCCGCCGACCGCCGGATATTACCAGCCACCACACAGGCCGCAGCTTCATCAATTAACAGACAGCACTCCACAGAGTTGAGCTTACGGCCAATGGCTTTATTTAAAATTGTGGCGCAGCGATTGTATAGCCCCGGCAGCTTCACCGGATTGGCCATGCCGCCAAATCCCTTCAACTTTTCCCCCGCAGGACGCACATCACTCAGATTAACGACCACATCTACATCACCCGTGAAGTCTTCACGGCTGGAAAGCTCTAAAATCGTCTGATACGACATCACCCAGCCATTACGACTATCACCAACACGGATCTCAACACGGTTGCCATCCACCACGACATCCGTTTCTTCACGACGCTGAGCCACAGGCGTAGCCCCCACATCGCCAGCCATGGTCACCGTTAACCGATTACGAATCACTGGCAGCTGATCGATGTATTTAGGCTCTAGCATCGCACCGGTGCCACAGCCCATCATCGCTAAATCCATCATCAGACCAAAGGCACGCCAGTCCACCACATTGGTGCTGGTACAGTTATAGGCCCCAGAGAAATTTTTCTGCTGCCTACTCCACTCAGTCCCCCCGACCCAGAGCCAACGACCCGACGGCAGCGCCTTTAATTCCCGCTGCATTCGCTGCACCAGGGCCTTTTCGTCCGCCGTCAGCTTACCCAGTTCCACCAGACCGCCTAGGGTGCGATCGCAAACGTCATACCAAGATTCCCGCTGTCCATCGTCCAAACGACGGCTATAGGTACGATAAAAAACTGGATAGGCCGCTGGCGCAGTTCCAGGGAAAGGCGTTTTTGTACGTAGTCGTTCTAACTCTTGAACCATTCGTCTGGACTTCCTTACGAATCTAAGGGTGTGAGTGAAATAGGGTCGTTAACGATGGGGATATACATCAAACCTTGGGAAACAGCACATGTAGCGCCAATGATGTCCCCAATACTTGTTAACACTCTAAATGTGCTATGGCACATGGAAATAAAGCCTAACACCACCATCAAAAAAAATCTAGCGTCTTGCCTTTAGGGCGAACGCTAGATGTAGCGATCAGTAAATTTTTTATCCATTACGTGAACTAAAACCCCTAAACAGCCGTCAATCCTAACTAACGAACTAATCGACGATTTAGCAAGATGACGTAAGGGGAGACGATATACCGTTGTCAGGCTATATTAATTGCAAGACCCAGGGGTATTTACATCCACATCCAAGAAACGTTCAAGGCCTGATTCCATTGGATCAAGGCTATTTTTTAAAGCTCAGTTTTAGGGTTGTGAGCCAGGTGCGATTTAAAAAGTGGTCAAATTACTAAAGTTACTAATAGGTTGACCGGTAAGCTGCAATATGAGGGTAGCCATATATAGAGGACCTAAAGAATATATGGTTATAGATACTCTAATTGGCACTGGGCTTACATAATGCTCCATATAGCATTCTCGTGGTGTTTGGTAAAGATTTCCTGTCTTAACGATTAACTCAATTCCTTTTACGGGTTTTTCCGAAGTTAGTTCTACTTCCCTGTATCCAATGCTGTGAATCAACCCATTGACCATGAGCCATTCAGTAGTGTTGTCCTCTCCATTAACAGAGACAGTGCAGCGGCCATGTGACTTCACGATTGCTATTTGCACCTATAACGGTGCCCAGCGTATTCCGGCTGTTCTCGATCGACTACAGCAGCAGCTTAATACTCAAATACTGCGCTGGGAAGTTTTTGTAATCGACAACAACAGCAGCGATTCTACAGCTGCAGTCGTCCAGGAATACCAGCAGAAGTGGTCGTCTGACATTCCGTTGCGGTATTTATTTGAGGGTCGTCAAGGGGCCGCTTACGCTCGCCAGCTAGCCATGGAAACGGCTAAGAGCGAGCTTGTCGGTTTTTTAGATGACGATAATTTACCGGCTGATAACTGGGTAGCAACGGCCTATAAGTTTGGCCAGCAGCACCCACATGTTGGGGCCTACGGCAGTCAAATCTATGGCCAGTTTGAAGGCACGCTCCCCGATGACTTTCATCGGATCCAGTCATTCTTCGCCCTAACTCAGCGAGGTGATGAAGCCCATGTTTATCAGCCTCGCCAGCGAGTCTTGCCACCCTCTGCAGGTCTAGTGGTGCGGCGGCAGGCTTGGTTGAAAAACGTCCCCCGTCAACTCATTTTGACCGGGCGTCATGACGAACAAATGCTCACGGGCGAAGATTTAGAAGCCATCGCCCACATCCGCAGAGGTAACTGGGAAATTTGGCACAACCCCGACATGAAGGTTTGGCATCAGATCCCAGCCCGTCGTTTGCAGCGCAGTTATCTGCTGCCATTTTTCCGAGGCATTGGCCTCAGCCGCCACGTGACTCGCATGCTCAACATGCCCTCCTGGCAGCGTCCCTTTATGTTTTGGGTGTTTATAGCCAGCGATTTGCTTAAAGCCCTACACCATGTGGTGACTTACCGCACACTACTCCAAACCAAGGTTGTCCCGGCATGTGAGCTAGAATTCTATCTTTGCAGCTTGGTCAGCCCACTTTATATCTGGCGTTTACTATTGCTTAGGTTTCTAAAAAATAAATCTTGAGATATCAATTATCTCAACTACTTTGGGAATATAGAACCGTAGGGACTGCATAATTCTGCGCCTCCTGATGTCAGCCCTCCAAGGCTATGTTTATTTGATACCTATGACCTGTGTCAGTGCTGCACTCATCCTGCCCGTTCGAAATCGTCAAGCCTATACATCAGCCATTTTGCATCAGCTGAGGGCTCAAATTTCTGCGTCCTCAGGTGCACATACCATCGAAGTGATAGTGGTGGATGATGGGTCTACCGATGGGACACCTGAGTTGATTCGCCAAACCTTTACAGCGGTTCACTTACTACAAGGGGATGGCGAGCTTTGGTGGACGGGTGCGATCGCAACCGGCATGAACTTTGCCCAGCAGCAACTGCAAACAGACTATGTCGTTTGGCTTAACGACGACATCACGTTAGCAGACGACTTTATATCCCAACTAATCCAGGTATGTCAGAAAAATTTAAATAAAAAAGTAATCACCGGCGGCATCGTATGTGCTCAATCTCACCCAGACTGGATTGTATTTGGCGGGGTGATTGCCAGCCAACCCATTAATAACCTGGAGCAATTTAGCGATAGTCCAATAATTCCAGTAGATACCTTAAACGGCAACATTGCCGTCATACCCACTGCATTGATAGCAGACATTGACCTCCCCAATGCCAAACGATTTCGCCACTACGGCGGTGATTACGAATATATCTGCAGAGCGAAGGAAGCAGGGTACAAAGTGCAACTGTCCAATCAACTAAACGCAAGCACTGATTGGCAAACCAGTGACGTCATTCGCTACATGCCCCTGTGGATTCAATGGTATATCAGCCAAACCTTTACGGATAAGCTCAAGGTTCTCCAAAGCTTAACTAATCGAAAATCGCCCCATAACGTCGAGCACATGGTTAACAGCATCCATCGGCAGTCTAACCATGTACCCCGCTGGATCTACCTTATTTTTCATCTCAAAAAACTCATAAAACTCGTTAGTAGCGCCCTCATTCCCGCATCGTTACGCCACAAACATGTTCAAGCTTATTTCCAAAAACATAACGTGCCCTCCGACGTTGTGCAATCTGTCTTGCAATAGCTGAGTTTCGATGAAAATATTACATCTCAGCACATCAGATGCGAATGGCGGAGCGGCTCGGGGTGCCTATTGGATGCATACGGCCCTCAAACGAGCTGGCGTTGATTCCCACATGCTCGTGGCCGAAAAATATACTGATGACTCAACAGTAATTGGCCCCAGTGGCATTACAGGAGGACAAAAAATTCTTAACGGTATTCGTCAAACCGTCGAATACTGGCCCTTAAAACGTTATCCCCACAAATTACCAGGGCTCTTTTCCCCGGCTATTTACCCCAATCCAGTTATCAAACAAATCCAACAAATTAAGCCAGACATCATTAATTTACACTGGGTTGGGTTAGGGCTGCTCAGGCCAGAACAACTCAAAACATTTACCCAGCCCATCGTCTGGACATTACGGGATATGTGGAGCTTTACCGGAGGTTGCTGCTACACCCAAGGCTGTACTCGATATCAACAGCAATGTGGCCGCTGTCCTATGCTGGGCTCCACTCAAGAAAAAGACTTATCTAGAAAAGTTTGGCAACGCAAATATCATGCCTGGCAAAACCTGAATCTAACCTTAGTACCCATTAGCCAATGGGTAGCTGACTGCGCCAGCAAAAGCACTCTATTAAACCAATATCCTGCCCAAGTCATCCCCAATGCCGTAGATACTGATATTTTTCGTCCTATTGACAAAAATATCGCCCGTGACATTCTGAAACTGCCTCAACAGGATAAACTCATCCTTTTTGGTGCGTTAAGTGCAACCACTGATAAGCGCAAAGGCTTTGACCATTTAAGAGCTGCTCTAAATACACTAAAAAGTAACAATACCTTGCCTCTGCGAGCTGTCATCTTTGGTGCGAACAAAATATCACCATCAATGAAACTCAATATCCCTCACACTATGCTGGGACGCCTAAACGACAATGTCACACTGGCACTCGCCTATTCAGCCGCTGATGTGATGGTAGTCCCTTCTGTTCAAGAAGCCTTTGGTAAAACCGCCATTGAAGCCATGGCCTGCGGCACACCAGTGGTATCCTTTGATGCCACTGGCTTACGCGATATTGTTGAACATCAAAAGAATGGTTATCGTGCCGCATGCTTTAGTGCTGAAGACTTAGCTAAAGGTATTGAATGGACTCTTGAAAATACCGAGCGTCTACAACAACTCTCTCAACAATCTCGACAAACTGTAATTACAAAGTTTTCATTTGAAGTCCAATCAGCATCCTATAAGCAACTTTACCAAGAACTATTGCAATAAATTTGAGAAATCACCTTTGCACTAATTAACCACTATTAATAAAGTCACCTAGTTAATAAAACCACCTATTAATTTTTATCTGTGTTCCTCATATGATGACTCAAAAGCACAAGCACCCATATACAGCATCTCCTATCTTTATTGTTGGCTGTGCTCGCTCGGGCACCACTCTTCTGCAAAGCCTGCTAGCCAGTCATCCCGATATTGCTTCATTCCCAGAGTCCAAATTTTTTGTAGATCTTGTTTGGATGCCAGAAGAATGCTCACGTCGCTATGCCTTAGGTCTAGTTTCTAAGGAAATGCGCAACACAATGGAATCGTTTTTGCATGAAGTTGGGCATCCAGAACTCACCCATAAACTTCCGCGTTTACCCCTCATTCAGGCCTACGTTCGTAGCTTTAAAGAAATAATGGGCGAATTGACCCATCTACAGAAAAAATCTATCTGGCTAGAAAAAACCCCTGAACATTTACACCGACTGAAATATATCGAGCACTACATGCCAGAGGCGAAAGTGATCCATATTGTTAGAAGCGGCATGGATGTCATTGCTTCTATATATGACTTAGCTCAGCGTCATCCCAACCATTGGGGACGCACCTTTAAAACCCTGGATAATTGTATTCAACGTTGGACTGAGGACATTGCCATCACGCATCAGTACCTGGATAAGCCTAACCATACCTTGATTCACTATGAACAGATGGTTAGCCATCCAACAGATGAAGTCAAACGCCTCTGTCAGTTTATTGGTGTCCCCTTTGATGATCACATGCTCGAAAACTATCGGAATACATCGAGCCAATTAATCCGATCTCGCGAAACGTGGAAAGCCTCAACTCAAAAAAATATACAGAATACAAATTCTCAGAAATTTTTATCAGTGTTTACCAGGGAACAGCAAAATTACGTTAAGAACCTGGTGCAACAAGTCAATTTGCCAGTTTTACCAACACAAACATTGGCCTAAGGCTAGCAATAAAAGCACAAGGAGCCATGGTCGCTACGCAGAACAGCTGAAGAGACTTTTAGAGTACTTTTCTAGGAAAAATGTATTAATACTAAATTCTGAACAACCAGTCCAAAATCCAGAAAAGGTGTAGGGGAAACCGAACTACATTAGCGGAAATCTACAATTGGGTTCTAACTTACGATGTATCAATATATGGTGCGGCATGCTTTATGCACGTTTAATACAAATCCGATAAAAATGGACAATCCTGTAGGGGCACTCCCTTGGGGATGCCCTTCAATAACGGGCACCATCAGTCAGGATTTTGTATAAATTAGTGCATAGAGCCAACACCGTTAGCAAGTCTTAATGAGTCAGAGTAAATCTAAGTCATGGCAGTTGTTCAAGAAACGGGAAACATCAGTATCCATACTGAAAATATTTTTCCCATCATCAAAAAGTGGCTCTATTCCGACCATGAAATCTTTCTGCGGGAGTTAATTTCCAACGCGGTAGATGCCATCAGTAAGCTGAATATGGTGTCCCGAAGCTCCGACTTCACTGGCGAAGTCGGCGAGCCGGAAATTACCATCGCTATCGATAAGGACGCTAAAACTTTAAGTGTTAGTGATAATGGCATCGGCATGACCGCTGATGAGGTTAAGAAATACATTAACCAGGTAGCCTTCTCCAGTGCCGAAGAATTTGTATCTAAGTATAAGGACAATACTGACCAGCAAATTATTGGTCACTTTGGCCTAGGGTTCTATTCATCATTTATGGTGTCCGACCGAGTCGAAATCGACACCTTGTCCTATCAAGCAGAAGCCACTGCTGTCCATTGGTCCTGTGATGGCACTACCTCCTTTGAGCTGACTGATTCAGAACGAACTGACCGAGGCACCACCATCACCCTACATTTGATGGAGGAAGAGGCTGAATACCTGGAGACGACTCGCATCCAGCAGCTGATCAAAACCTACTGCGACTTTATGCCTGTTCCCATCAAATTAGATGGGGAATCTGCCAATAAACAAAATGCTCCCTGGAAGCAATCCCCCGGTAACCTCACCGATGAGGATTATCTAGAACTCTATCGCTATCTCTATCCGTTCCAAGAGGAGCCGCTGCTTTGGGTCCACCTAAATACGGACTATCCCTTTGTCGTTAACGGTATTCTGTACTTTCCAAAGCTCCGCCCCGACGTCGACGTTACCAAAGGGCAAATTAAGCTTTTCTGCAATCAAGTTTTTGTCAGCGATAACTGCGAGGAAATCATTCCACAGTTTCTACTACCCCTGCGCGGTGTCGTCGATAGTACCGACATTCCCCTAAACGTCTCCCGCAGCTTTTTACAGAATGATCGCACCGTCCGTCGCATCGCTGACTACATTGCCAAAAAAGTAGGTGATCGTCTCAAAGAGCTATACCGCACTGATAAAGCAAAATACATTGAGTGCTGGCAAGATTTGGGCACCTTTGTTAAGTTTGGTTCCCTCAATAACGACAAGTTCAAGCAGCAGATTGCCGATTTTATAATTTTCCGCACCACGGCAAACCTCGCCAGCGATCAGCCAAAAGTTGAAGTGCAAACGGCAGAAGACGATGCCTGGCAGTCGACAGATGAGGAAAGTGCAGCCATTGATGCCAAGGGTAATCCCTACACCACTCTCAAAGAATATTTAGAGCGGAATAAGGAGAAGCATGAAAACCGAGTCTTCTATACAACGGACGAAGTGTCCCAAGCCACCTATATCGATCTGCACAAGCGTCAGGGACTGGAGGTCCTTTATCTAGACTCCTTTATCGACACTCACTTTGTACCGTTTCTAGAGCGTGAATATTCTGATGTCAAGTTCTCCCGTGTAGACTCTGACCTGGATGACACCCTCATCGACGAATCAGCGGGTAGTGACATTGTCGACCCAACCACTAATAAAACTAAGGGTGAGCGGGTGAAGGAGCTATTTGAAAAAGCCCTCGCTCAGCCCAAGGTTACGATTCGAACCGATGCCCTCAAGTCTGACGATGTCCAGGGTGCACCGCCTGCCATTGTGCTACTTCCCGAAGAAATGCGCCGCATGCAGGAAATGATGGCGATGATGCAGCAGCAGACGGCTCAATTTCCTGAGGAACATACCTTGCTGGTGAATACGGCTCATCCACTGATCCAGAATCTGCTAGACATGAGTCAGGGCGCAATTGTACAAGCTGACGGTGGCGAGTCTCCCACTGCGGCCATGGCCAATATGATTTGTCAACATGTCTATGATCTGGCTCTAATGGCGCAAAAAGGATTTGATGCCGATGGCATGAAGTCGTTTGTGGAACGCTCCAATAGCCTGCTAACAGGTTTAACCAAATCGTAGGCAATGGCCGTTTTCTTGAAGACCTCATAGGTGTTTCTTAGAAAAGGCTATACCGGTTGCAGGCTCCCCCTGTTGATCTATCGTGTACACACAAGTCCTGGAAACTAGCGTTTGCGCTTGTCTAACCCCCTCTAACTCCCCCTTGGTAAGGGCTACCGTGTATACATAAGTCGGAGAGTCGCTCCAAATCTCGAGCCCACTCTGCGAGAAGAGCAAAGCTCTACATCCCCCAACCCCTTACTCCCTAAGGGAGAAGGGGGGCCTGGCCTCAAAGTCCTTCGCCCCCAGGGAGAAGGATTTAGGATGAGGGCCAATTCAAGGTCAGGTCTACTTTTTGGGACATTATCTTCTAGATGTGTATACACCGTAGTTGGTAAGGGGGAGGATCGGAGTTTCCCCTCTTGGTAAGGGGGGATTAAGGGGGGACTGCAGGATTGTGAACTCCCTTTCGAGATGTGTGTACACCGTAGCCCTTTTAATGGAATAGTCCACCTTTTCCAAATTAGGAATACTGGGGTTTCCCAATTCTGGGGAAACAAGACTCAAAGCCCCCAGTATTGGGGGTTAGGGGGCCTGCCCTCCTTGAAACCCCTTGGCCTGTTACTCAATTATGGAAATATCTTTTGATTAGAGAATCAGCCCTAAAATATGAGGGGGGTTGCATTTAAGAGTGCAGCCATGTAAGGATTAAGGACTGTATTCCAAGGACTGTACCATGAGCCGCAGATGTGATCTGACGAATAAAAAGGCCAATAATGCCTTTGCTGTTTCTCACTCTCACCGACGTACCAAGCGTCTACAACAGGCAAATCTTCAAGACAAACGGGTTTGGTGGCCCACAGGCAAACGTTGGGTAAAGCTACGTTTATCCACTAAAGCGATTAAAACCCTTGAAAAGAAAGGGATTGAAGCAATGGCCCGTGAGGCAGGCATTGATTTGAGTAAGTATTAGAGACTGTGGCACTGGTTCAGGCATTAATTTATTGAGTTTTCAATTGCCTGAGTTGATACAACTTAATGCTGCTTACTTAGCTTTATCAAAAGCTTAAAGTTTTGGTATGTTCACGGATAGATCCCCTGGCTGCAAAGTCAGGGGATTTACTGTATGTATAGTCGATGATATTCAAATGCAGGATCTTGCAGAACCTTAGTTATGTCGAACTGATCGTGATGTAGAGATAGATATCTATGGATTGTTTTGATCACGATCTGATCGATTCGTCATAAGGAATGGGTAAAGTTCAAGTAAACTATTCAGGCTTTATACTGATTACCAGTTTGGTAATTAAAGGTTTAGGCTGGGTAAATCTACTATGGGACATGTAGATACCACGCAAGTTTTCGTTCCCTGAGAGTTCAATTGCTTTAAGTCTTAAATAGACTGCAAATCGATGGTCATGTTGGCATATGCCACACCTGATCTAACGCTTATTTTTTAGAAGTCAGCGATGTCTACCCCAAAACGCTCTCGAGTTTCTAATCGTCGGTTACTAAAACGTTTTGTACGATTGCCGAACCAGCTGATGGCTGGGTTGCTAAGGCTCGTTTTTATCAGTGCTCGTTTTAGTCGCACCAGACAAGCTGGGTTTGTCCTGCCGACAACGGTATTGCTACTGTTAGTCGTTACTTTGACAGTTGGTTCACTCAGTTTTCGGGCATTCAGCCGTTCTGCGAGTGTGATTGCAGAGCGTGAACAAAAGGTGGTCTATGGGGCTGCTACCCCTGCCATTGATCGAGCTAAGGCTAAGCTTGAATACCTTTTTGACAAGAGGGTTCCATCCAACAGCACACCTAAGAGTGCTGATCTTGAAGGTTTTTTGCGGGAGGACAATCTTTTTACTATTCCTGGTGCTGTAGCAGATGGTGGTGAAACACGAATTGATATCAATGGCGATGGCACTTTAGACAATGCTTGGTGGTTTGCAGCAGATGTCAATGGCGATGGTACCGTAGATACGGATAATGAGCGTATTGTCTATTCCATTTTGGTAGGTCATGAAGGCTCGGATCCAACGCCTAATCCTGGTGAGGTTACTACTGACTTCTTGTTAGAAGACATAGTCAGGCAAGGCAAGGCTGATGCGTTAGTCACTCGTAATGGTCCAATTGATGTCGCCACTACAAATAATGCCTGTCCAGTTAGCTTAGGAACTAATGAAGAAGGCTGGCAGGAGATTGCGACAGGTTCTCCAGTCATTAAAAAGAACTTTCAGATTAATGCTTTTACGGTCAACTCTAACGATGTCAACCGCACAGTCAGTGCGCTTGAAGTGCAGCAGGTGAGGGAAGCTCGTAAAGGGAGCAAATGGGGAGCATGGTTTCAGAATGATTTAGAAATTTTCCCAGGTGCTCGTGCGGCAGCCTTTACTTGGAACGGTGCCATGCACACCGAAGGCAGCCTTTTCCTTGGACCGACTAACAGTGCTTTCAATCTCAGAATGATTAGCAGCTACAACTCCTGCATCTATTCTGAGGCAGCTTCTGAAATTGAGTTGGTCCAAAATCGTGCCCCCAACAACTACAACGGCCAGGTTATTGCTGGCAACCTGACGGGAAACGCCCCTGGATTTGACGGTAGGCAGACCAGACTAGATTGGTATAACGGTCTTGCAGCTGTGGGTTCAGATCGTATTGGTCCCGCTGAAGATTCCATTAATACTGAACCCACGGATATTGAGGACTTAGCGTTAGATCCCATTAAGCTTTTTACAGCTAACGAGCTTGATTATAGAAACCCTGCTGGCTGGACACCAGAAGATGATGCAGGGTTTTGGAATAGAAATTATGCGAGAAATCGTATAGCCCGAACAGATGAAGATGATCCTCCATTTTTAGATGATATTTATCGAGCGGATGGACGATTTGGGCCTAAAGCTGTGTATGACAGCGCTAAAGGTCTATCTTTGAGCAATGCGAGAGCAAAACTAGGTGACCTGATTTCAAGCATTGCCCTTACGGCTGATTTCACTGCCGCTCAAAGAAATGAATTAGATTCGGTTGGTGCTCCCTTCGAGGGCTTAGATGGGTACTGGGAAAAGCAGGCCACCGATAAAGGGGCTAAGGTGATTGTGGGTGAGCGTTTACAGCTAGGCAACTCCTTCGGCTGGAAAGGGGCCTATGCTAGCCAAGTTGATCCAAATTCAGGTGCTTCAGATGCCGCTAATAGGCCAAGGAATTCTGATTCGCTTTACCCTGCCTACAATGTTGCCATTGGAGACACAATTAATGACCTTGACGACCAGTCATTGAGACTGCATGCCCGCTCATTAAACGACAACCTGGCTGCAGTTCAGTCCATGGCGTTATATCACTACAAGTCGGCATCAAAAACCTTTCCTAGGGCTTGTATGTCATTGGTTTCACATCCGGGCACCAACACCACCAGAGATAATGCTCGCACATTTAACTTTTTGCCAAAAATTAATGCTGCGGGTGGTCTATCACTAACCCCAGGTGATACAGATTTAGTCAATGTGGACTTTGATGGTTTGCCTGGTAACGATGTGCAGATAGATGCTGACTTTTTCTTTGGGTATGGCACGAATGCTTGGGAATATAGTCCACCGCTAGGTACAGAGGCTGCCTTTAGGGCCGCATATGACACACCTGCACTTGCCCCAAGTCCTTTGAAAAAAGCTCTGACAAATCTGGCGTATTTTGCTGGCGATCCAGAAGGCGGTTCTCCTTCATTTACACCTGTTCAAGGTCAACAGGGAGGTCCGGATCCGTTCATTCATCCCTATCCCTATTTATCAATGTGGGGAGACTACTCGTCGTTACGACGGATTTTAGAACCTGTAGCGAATGGTGGCTTGGGCAATCCTAATTATGACGACTTGAGTATTGCAGATAAGACTACTGTTCAGACGGCTGCCTGCACGCTGGGTATGTTGGCAACGAATATCCAAGTGGCGGAAAGTTTGGACTATAATAACCCCTTGGTTCAGACAGCGCTCGGTCAGCTGGCAACCAAAATTGGTGCTCTTGCGGCCCCTGAACTGACAACTGCTGACTACTCTCCTGATGAATACATTTCTGCATTAGTTCGTCAATACGAAGCTACTGGTAATGATGATGATGGCGCTGCTTTGGCTTTAGCAAGGTTGTTGCATCTCAAAGAGCAAATTAGACGAGATCGCACCTATGGCTTTTTAGAAACACCTCTTAGTGTTCCGAATCGCAACTATACCGTCAGCTTTGGCAATCAAGATATTGCTGCCGCTGGTGTTCAGACTATTCCTGACGCTACGACTGTGACGCTAGGAATCGACCCAGTCAGTGCTGACAATAATTATTTTGGTGCTGGTGCTGCGCCTGCGAACGCTGCAGAAGAGCTACGGTTTTTGCGTCTTGCTGCTGTTGCTGGTGGCATACTAGATGCTAGTGCTGTACCAGCATTTGGTGTGCCAAACGGTTTACCCAAGTTTCCTTCTCTTTACTATCTGTTCCCATTAGAACAGCACGATTACCTGGGGAATCATCCAGTTAATGCTGCCCTAAGTCAGGTTCAACCAACCAATGAGCCCTACATTGATCCAGACTTAGATGGGGATCCGGCAACAAATAGCTACACCGCTATCAGCAATAGGCTGAATCCAGCGGCGGCGACGCCATACTTTTATGAGCCATTTATTCCTGCTGACTTAGATGCCATTCGAGCTGAGCCCCGCGAATTAATTGCGGATTGGACTCTGCCCTATACAGACGCTGATTTAGCTGGAAGGCCAAACCTGATTAATTACGCTGGCGGCACCAACAACATTGCAACCTTATTTCAAGACAAGTCCTTTATGGATGGTCGCGAAATGATTAGCGTGCGAACGGTTGAGCTAGATGTGGCCATGGCCACAGATGCTGCCAATGCAGATGTGGACAACAAACAGGTTGGTGGTCAGTCTTGGTTTACCGAAGGTGAAGGGGCAACCGTACAGGGTGGCATCTTCTATGCCTTTAGGGAAGATGCACGGCGCGAAGATGAACTGTTTAGACCCATTGCTAGCCCTAACCCTATCCCAGAGTGGGGTAACTGCGATGCAACAGCAGAGATTCTGACAGAAGCTTGTCGTATGGACTTTAATGTAGGTGCTGATCAAGATCCACCCATTAGACGCTCGGCAGATGCTCAGCAAGACAACTACATCAGTACTAAACCGGTTGATTTTTATCCTGATCCTGAACGTCGCCCTTATGGGTTCAGACTATCCAATGGTAGAACGCTAAACCGTGCTGATGATGTCTCCACCGGCTTGACGTTTATTACTGACAATGCACTCTATGTCCAAGGTGATTTCAACTTACACATTGCCCGTAGAGCTTTTGGTGGAGTAGCGGTTGGCGATCCTCTAGAAGAGTTCTTTACCCCGGTTGCAGGCGTTGTCGGTCTTGATGAAATTACTGAAGATGAGTTTTATGCCAACCGTGGTAATGTTGCCGCAGATTTTGACACAGAACTATTTGCCAAACCCGATGGTGATGACTGGCGCGTGGTTGAGTTAGTCGCCGATGCGACAAGTATTCTGTCCGAGAATTTCAATGATGGGGTCATTAGAGACTATTTCTTGGAGCCTAGAGGTGCAGGTGCAGGTACAGCAATCTCTTCGTACCAAAATGTCTTCCGTGTCAGACAACCTGGTGTTACAGCATGGACTGGTAGAGGAGGCAGGGACTTTGCCTATCAAGGTGCAAATATAGATAAGGTCTTTCAGTCAAAATATGCAGCGACAACGACAGATGCTGTTGCTGATCCAGATCCGATATGGCCTTTCTGGATTCGTCGAAATGGCAATGTTGATGGAGGTGATGATACCGATATTTATGTAGATGGTGGCGTTCGGGATGAAGATCGAATTGCAGCCACTGGCACAAGGGTGAATGCGTTGTTAGTTGGCGGTATTATCCCATCACGACAAAATCTCAGCTATGGCGGGTTGCATAATTTCCCCCGCTTGAATGAGCATTGGCCAGGCCATGATTTGTCGATTTCAGGAGCTTTTTATCAACTCAACTTTAGTACTGCATCCACCGGTCTGTTTGAACAGGATATCAACGCTGGTCGCGGTGCTTGGGAGCCTGGAGTAGATCCGGTCGCAGGATCAGGTACTCAGTACTATTACGGTGCACCGGGTCGTAAATGGGGTTATGATGTCGCTTTCCAATACACCAGTCCTGGTCCTTTATCTCAGCGCTTTACAGGTAACGAAAGTGTGCGGAGCGAATATTACAAAGATCTCCCTGCTGATGATCCCTATATAACCAATTTGCAATGTGCCCGAGATGCTGGCGGTCGAGTTGTCGACAAGCCAACGGTAACTTGTCCTCTTCCATAGGTCGATGCCACCCACAGAGAAATTAATCATGATTTGGAATTATCAGTTTGGTAACAAACGAAAACTTGAGCAGCAGGCTTCTGATGTTGGTTTAACTCTGATCGAATCGCTAGTGGCTATTTCTGTGATTGGTATTACCGCAGCAAGTATTGGGCCAGTAATCTTGATTTCAGCGGCGACGCGCATTCAAAGCCAGCAGGCTGAGCAAGCTTTACAAGTTGCCCAGAGTGAAATTGATCGGGTTCGGCAAATTGTTGAGCAAGGGTTTGTAGATGATGGTCCTGGCGGTTCCCGCGAATATAATGCGGCGGATTTAAGCATTGCGTCCACACCAATGGCGATTGCAACAGCATTTGATGCAGCAGCACCCACCAATGTTAATCCAGACTTTGATCCAGGTAACTATCGAATAGCACGTGAGATTGATGTCGATGGTAACGGCGAACCAGATTTCGCAGTACAAGC
Organism: Leptothoe sp. LEGE 181152; assembly: GCF_032906605.1. Taxonomy (NCBI): domain Bacteria; kingdom Bacillati; phylum Cyanobacteriota; class Cyanophyceae; order Nodosilineales; family Cymatolegaceae; genus Leptothoe; species Leptothoe sp. LEGE 181152. The sequence continues at coordinate 166,468 of NZ_JASATU010000065.1, read as the reverse complement.
TTATCGTCTAGGTGCAAGAGAACTTGCCAATGGTGGTCGGCCCATTGCATTTCCAATGGGGGTACGTGTTTATGCTCATGACGCAGTGGCAGATGGTGGAGCTTCAGAGACCACGCCTGCCCGTTTAGGCACCGCCGCTGGCTTTGGGGAACGTGATGAAAAACCTTTGGCGGTTCTATACACAGAGATTGTCAAAAGTGATGAGCGTCAATCCTTATGTGACTATTTTACTTATCAGGGAACTCCACCGGCTGCCCTTGATTGTTCATAGTTTGGGTTGAGTCTGTTGGAACAAAACAACAAAATTCAATGTTTTTAGCATATTCACATAGCGGCTGAGGTGACTTTTATAATGCTGAGGCAAGTCTTAAAAAAGCATCTTGTGAGATACCCTAACCAGGGATTCACATTGATAGAATTATTGGTATCCATGGTGATGGCTGGGCTGATTATTTCTGGCCTGATGTTTTTGGTGGTTGACCTGCTACGTACCGATCAGCGGGAGTTGACCCTGGAACAAACTCAGCAAGATATGAAACGAGCCCTAGACTATATTGCTGATGATGTACGAGAGGCCATCTACGTCTACGATGATCCCACACCATTAGTCACAAATCTGGCAAATACAGACTATGCCCTACCGGCTGATGCCAGGCCTGTCCTGGCTTTTTGGAAAATCAAGCAGCTAAATGTTGAGGCAGGGGATTATTCCAAATTAAGCACACCTGGTACGGCGGCTTGTAGTGGGTTAGGCGTCGATCCATTTAAAAGGTGTCAGGCTTTGCTTGTGCGCCATGGCTATTATGAACTTGTGATTTACTACAGCACTGACGATGCTGATCCAGAATGGGAAGGAGAAGCCCGTGTATATCGTTACAGCGTACCGGAATATTCGCAAGATGCATTGACCAATCCAGCAATAACCTTAGAGGAGAACTCGATATATGTGCTGGATCCAGGCGCGACTCCTATCCAGGGTGGTTTGCCCAGGTCTGACTGGGCCTGGGTACCTAACGATAGTGGAGCAGGTACCTTCCGTGGTGATGTGCTTGTGGATTTTGTTGCTAATTTAGCTGCGATCCCTGCTGTTCCTCCAGCTTGCGAAGCGGGTTATACACAGATTCCAGCAGCAACGGCAGGAGTAACGGCTAGCAATAGTTTTTATGCTTGTATTCGTCCTATTGATGCTAGCAATAATTTGTTAAACCAGGATGTAAGCATCTATCTACGCGGCGATGCTGATCCGACACCGACAAATTCTTCACTGGTGCTAGGTGGGGTTAGCGGCAATAGCGAGTTGCCAACTTTGCAAACACGAGTTTTAACTCGCGGTGTGGTTAATAAGGATTTACCCGATTAAGGAATATTATGAAACGCTCTTTGTCCGGTAGTTGGTTTAAGTTAATATCTCGTCGTTCTCAGGATGCGGAGAGTGGCTTTACTCTCTTAGAACTTCTGGTCATTGTCGTCATGGTTGGGATTTTAGCTGCGATCGCAGCCCCTGGTTGGCTAGGCTATATCAGCAGAAGGCGGGTTACCACCACCCGTGATGACGTTTATCAAGCTATTCTTCAGGCCCAGACTACAGCACAACAGCGCAGCACTACATACCAGGTTTCATTTCAAGAAACACCTGATGGATTTTTACAGTGGGCAGTCCATCCCAGGACCGCAACACCTTCTAATTGGACAACAGCGGCGTCAGCCAACATTGAAATTGACACTGATTGTGCTGGGGCTCTAAATCCAATAGCTCCCGGCACTGATATTATTGAATTTGATTTTAAAGGAAACCCTGGTGGGACGGGTGCTCTTTATTTTGCTAGTGCCATAGGTGATTCTGTTGGTGACGCTGATCCAACCTTGAGAGCCATAGACTTTGCAACCCTGATTGGTGGACTGAGAAAAGTTAAGCAGCAGTGCATTTAAGGATCTAAACACTGCACCGATGCTCTCCTATCCCCTCTAAACAGCTCAGTATATCCTGGGAACCCCTAGCCCTGAAATGTTGTAGTTGTCTAAACAGATCAGTGTATCCTGGGAACCATCTTTGAACTCAAGGTCGTTAGTCTAAAGTATCCTGCCTCATAGAAGGATACATATGAAACGCTTTCGGGTTCCTGTCCCTAATCGTCATTCACTAAATTATTATATTGGTCGAATACCTAAGCGGTTTATGGCTTGGGTGCTAAGGCTAGCTTTTATGGGTGCTCGCTTCAGTCGCACTCGACAGGCTGGCTTTGTATTACCAACAACGGTAATGCTGCTTCTGGTACTCACCTTAACTGTTGGAGGATTAAGTTTCCGCTCATTCAATCGGGCTGCTCAGACAATCGCATATCGTGAGCAACAACAGATTGACAACTTTGCTGCGCCCGCCGTTGACAGGGCTAAGGCTAAAATTGAATACTTATTTACAAAAGATCCAGAAGTCATTAACAAGAGACCACCCTCTAGCAGTGACTTAATCAATTCACTTTTAAAGTATTCAAGGCCATTGGCAGACGGAGGTTACGGCCAAACCTGGGGGGCTGCAAATCAAGCCAATGACGATCCATACACATTGCCAGATGAAACCCAGTTAGACATCAACGACGATGGTAATCCTGACCCTGCGTGGAGCTTTGAATCCCGTGATGGCAATACCATTGTTTATTCAATCCTCACCTCTCACGAAGCAAGAGATTCAGATGGTGACATTATTCAAGACTCAGATGGTAATGAACTGACTCTAACCTCTAATCAGGTAGATGAAAAAGCAGATAACCTGGTTACGCGCAACGGTCCTATTAATACGCAACAGTCGGTTGATGGTTGCCCTGTAAGTACCCTGGCCGGTGATGGCTGGCAAGATGCTGGCGGTACGCTACAAAAAGTTTTTCAAATTGACGTTCTAAACATTGCTAACCCTAACAATATTAATCGAACGGTTAGCTCCGCAGAGTATCAGCAAGTACGCACTATTCCAAAGGGGAATGTATATGGTGCCTGGTTCCGTTACGACATGGAAATATTCCCAGGTGGAGATTTCCGCTGGAATGGAGCCATGCACTCAGAGTCAAACATCATTGCATTTGAGAATCTAGAGGCCTATCTAGTAAGCTCTCCAGAGTCCTGTGTTTTCAGTACCGATGCATCGGAAATTAGCCTCAGTGTGAGTGGCTACGATACCGATGGCGATGGCACTGATGATCAATTTTTCCAAGGGCATTTGATTTCAGGTGCATCAAGGGATGACGATTTTGGGGGAAATACAGAATTTCACAAAGAGAATAATGCTACCCCCACTAACCCTGGCAAAAATAATCTGAAAGATGATACCGATTCAGTTGATGAAACTGGTGGAACTGATGTCACAGATGTTGCTGTAGACCCAGTTTTGATTCTTACAGAAGACATTACTGTTAATTTGGATGATACATCGTGGGATCCTGAGGCTGCCAAGGATGCGTTATCTCCAAATCCTTTAGAGCCCAATGATCAAGTTCAACTGTTGAGTGATAGCAGTCGGGTGCGCGTATTTCCCGATGCGGCTCGTCCATTTGTAGATGATGGGTTTCGAGCAGACAATCGCTATGGGCCAAAGCCCCGTTACGACTCTGAAAATAGCTTAAGTCAAGCTAATGGTGTATATCTCTCTACACCTCACCAAATTGGTGATGAAATTAATGACAACTCAGTGTTAGCTAGTGATAATGCGGCTGAGCAAGAGTACGGTCTAGATGGGTATTGGGAAAGACGCTCTATTTCTCAGGGTTTACGTGTTGTTGTTGGTCAACGGTTAGAGCTAGGTAATCAGTTTGGATGGGAAGCTGATGATCCGCTTTATCCACCCACAACAGTTCAGAATCTAACTCGTAGTGGAGGTGACATAGAAAAGACACCTGCTCAAGCTAAGCAGCAAAAGTCTCTACGGGATAACTTGTCGGCTGTGCAGGGTATGGTTGTTTACCATTACACACAGGGTAACAACGGTACGATTCCTTATATTTGCGCGGCATCTACTGTCCATCCGGGTACGCAGCAGACCTTAACCAATAGTCGTACCTTTAATCGCTATGAAATGCCTGATGGTGGTACAACTCTGCCTGATGGCACTACCCCAAGCCCTTTAGAAACTAACTTCTTGACGGGTAAAGGAACAAACGGATGGGAGTTTGACTTTAGTAGCTTTGATAGTGATAGTGATGGCGATATCACCGATGAATTTGTAGTAACAAGGCCCATGGGCAAAGCTCTACGAAATCTGGCTCACTTTGCCGGCGATCCTAGAGGGGGCGCTCCATCCTTTTCGCCTAAGCAAGGGGTGAAGAATAACACAATAGGTGCAGTACTGGCCGATGATGATGAGGTTATGCATCCCTATCCGTACCTATCTATGTGGGGAGACTTTTCAATCCTTCGACGTATTTTTGATGAGTATCTTGATGCTGGTACGGCATATGACAACTTGAGCCCTGCTGATAAATCAACATTGCACAGTGCTGCCTGCACCCTTGGCATGTTGGCCTATAACCTCAAGGCTGAACAAAACATATTTGATGCTGTTTTAGATGATACGAGTATCAACTGGTCGAATTTAGGAGTAAAGCTGACTCAGTTGTTTGATATGAACAACATCACCAATGGTTCACCGATCATTGGACGTCCTTTACCTGGTGATTCTAATTACAAAGCTGAAGGGTTGTGTAAAGGTACTCAGGCTAGCGCACCAGACTACACTGATCCAGACTGGACCGGCTGTCCTTCACAAAATCCCAATGATATTACAGATGTTTCTGATCCTGAACATCCGCAAAACTATTTCAGTAGATTCTCCACGGATGAATGGATTGCTGCGTTAGTGAGTGATGGTAGCTTGTCTGCGGACGAAGCAAAGGCACTTGATTTGTTGATTACTGGTTCACAGATCTTACGAGATAGAGTGCTTGGGTTTAACACTACATCTGCCTTTCAGGGGGATGTATTACCCGCTGGGAACTACAACATTACAACAGGCATCTGGACCAATCCAAGCGGCAGTGATGAGGTTAGTGCTGGTGAATTGGAAACTGGAGATACGTTGCAATTGGGTTGTGACCCTGACATTTTCAGGGATGGTACAGCCAGTTCAGGTTCAAAACGGGCGCAGTTGGGTCTTGCTGTAGTGATGTGTGCTTATGGAAATGGTCCCAAATACCCATCCCTATATTATTTATTTCCGACCTTTGACCATGACCACTTAGGTGCAGATGATTCTCTCACTGCAAGTATTGGCATAGATCACACTCAGCCTGCCACGGAAGAATATATCAATGAAGGTGGAGGTGACATTTACATTGCCGATGCAGACACAGGTACCACTAAAGCCAATGATGGTTATACCTATTTAACTGTTGATCCTACCAGCATTGCACTGACGCCAAAAACTGCGGCTAGTGATTTTAATCAACCGACAGCAACTGTTGCAGGTGGTACACTCGCATCTCGTGATGATCTCCAGGAAAATATTATTGATGCCAATGGCACCATCACTGAACTTGCTTTCCTAGATAAGGCTATGATGGATGGACGTGAGTTGTTAAGTGTTCGCGTGCTTGACTTAGATATCGATAAGCTGACAGATATTACTGCGGACACTCGTTCATACTTTACCGTTGGCACCGATCAGATTTCCTGGATTCCAGAAGAAGATGGTATTTTCTATGCCGCCAGGGAAGATGCTGTGAGAGAAGACAGTATCGTTCGTCCTCGCCAGGCGGATTGGGCTACCTGTCAAGATTTTGCCAATCTGCAGGATAACGGACAAAACTGTCCAATGGACGTTGTCCCAGAGGCGAATAGTCCAAATCAAAAAGGAACCTACGATCCACCGTTGGCAGACAACTTAATTAGTCCAAAGCCGGTTGATATGTATGCTGATCCTGATCGACGCCCCTACGGGTTCCGGTTAATTAATGGTGCGATTATCCATCGTTCAGGGGACGACAAGGCTGCAGGGGTTACCTTTGTCACCGATAATCCAGCTTATATCTATGGTAATTTCAACCTCCACCAAGACACTTCTGGCAATATTCTTGAAGAATTTGAAGAACAGCTAGGCACAGACTTTGCCACCGGAGCAGGCGACCCCTTTAACGATTTCTATGGACGTAGCACCCTGGATCAGGACTTTGCACAGGGCGGCCAAGACCTATGGAGACCTGCCGAAATTTTTGCCGATGCAGTCAGCATTCTCTCCAGTGAGTTCCGCGATGGTTACGTTGAAGATGCCTATATTTATGAAACTGACGGTAGTACAAATACCATAGGAGATGAAAGTGCTCAGTCCTCATATCTAAATTCGGATCGACCTCTGAGGGAGGATGATGCTACATGGGAGCCCAGCCACTGGCAGCGTGAAGATTTGGCAGACGAACAGGGTGATAGCGATGTTTCGCTGCCAATCCGATTTAATCGGAACGGCATTGCAGCTAAAGCACAGACTGAAGGGGACTTAAGTTCTGCATACACCGAATTCCCCACTACGTTTAATGGTGGCCGTGCAAACCATATCCAGTTTTCAGATGAGGCTGAACGTCAGGAGAATTTGATTCCAGCAGCTGATAATACCCGCGTTAATGCACTGTTAGTTTCGGGTATTGTACCGCTGCGAGCAGGCCAAAACTACGGTGGGTTACACAACTTCCCACGGCTGCTTGAGTATTGGCCCGGTAAAAACTTGTTTATTTCAGGCGGCTTTTTCCAGTTGAACTTTAGTACCCAGGCCACTGCTCCATTTGACCAGGACTCTTGGGAACCAGGTACTACACCTATTTCTACTGGTGGTAACAATGTGTACAACGGCTTCTACGGTGCCGCCACCCGTATTTGGGGTTACGATGTCGGTTTCCAGTACACCAGTGTTGCTCCCATTGCCCGCCGTTTCGTCGCCTTAGGTCGACCACGAAGTGAGTTTTATCGGGAGCTGCCACTGCAGGATGAGTATATCGCTAACCTCTGTACAGCAGAAGATTCGACCGGTGCCCTTGTACTCGGTGCTGATGTTGGTTGCCAATAGGGAGTAATCGAAAATGTTTTTGAAAAATAGGCAACTAAAAAAGCTAATGAGTACTAAGTCGCAAGTACCTGCCAAGGCCGATGACAGTGGTCTGACGCTGATTGAGGGTTTGGTGGCAATTGTAATTATCGCGATCGCTACTGCAGTCATGACGCCAATGGTTATCCTGGCTGTTGGGACCAGAGTTCAGAGTCAACGGGCAGAGCAAGCCTTTCAAATAGCCCAGGCAGAAGTAGACCGGATAAAGCTGATTGTTAGTCAGGGTGGGAACTACACCTTAAATATTGCGCCAACACCAACGGGTGTAAATAGCGTAGCTGACTTTGATGTTGTTCCGGTCCCTGCGCCAAATGTTATTAACGACAACACACACTCAACAACGACTGACGCGGCTCGGGCCATTGATGTGGATAACGATGGCAACGCCGATTACGCTGTTCAGGTTTTCAAAACTGACGGAATTACAAGCGGGACAATCCCCGTCGCGTTTGATCTAGGGGTTAGGGTTTATCGCGCTGACATCATAGGAAGTTTAGATCCCACAGATGTGGAACAGGCCAGCCTGATTATGACCAGCGGTGAAGGGCAATCAGGTAATGCCCCCCTCTCCACTATCTACACTAGCCTCATCAGAAGTGATGATGAAGAATCACTGTGTGACTACTACGAATTCATCAACAGTGTTCAAGGAACAACTGTTTCTACGCCTTCTGAATGTTAACTGCACTATTCTTTGAAAGCTCCATGGCTAATTACCATTCTAAAAGTTGGTTGTATCGATGGCTGTTGCAGCAACGAAAACATCGAACTTCTGGGTTCACCTTAATGGAAGTTCTTATCTCAATGATCATTGCTGGCATCATTATATCTGGCTTGTTGTTTTTAGTGGTTGAACTGTTACAAATAGACCGTCGAGAAATTGCACTGGAACGGGTTCAACGGGATATGCAGCGTGCCATAGACTATATCGCTGATGATTTAGAAGAAGCTGTCTACGTCTATAACGATGTTCGCATGCAGGAGATTGTTGACGATATCCAGATTTTAAGTGACCAGATGGGCACTGGTGTTGAGGGTAGTGGTGATGCAGTTCCCTTACTTGCCTTTTGGCGCACAGTGCCTCTAGATGATGATGTGTTGCCTGATACTTGTACAGGCAATGACGATGAGATGGAAATCTGTCGAGTTGCGAGAACACGTCGAGCGAGTTATTCCCTGATTGTTTACTATCAACAGCATCGGGATGATACTGATGCAGACTATGTTTGGAAGGGTCCCAGCGTCCTCAGACGTTACGAGCTGCCCCAGTATGCCAACTTAGCCACTTTCACTGAAACCCCTGGTTACGCGGACCCTATTACGGACCAGGCTACTGATTTTGAAAACTGGGAGCCGAGTACAACGCCTGATGCTGTTGGCGGCAATAGTGTCGCGTTAGTAGATTTTGTGGAACAAGCGGATCCAGGGGGGACTGCTGTTGACTGTCGTAATTTAGTCTTTGGTCTCAATAGCCGTTTAACTGGAGAAAACGATAACACTAATGATGTATATGACTATGTCGTGACTCCTGAAAATGCGACCGATGCAGCTGGTTTTTTTGCTTGTATACGACAACCTAACCTGGCTGACGGAGATTTTAGGACAACCCAGGATGTCTATCTTTTTCTCAGGGGTGATGTTGAATCGGAAAATCGCTTTTTAGGGCCAGCAAGTGACGGCAGCCGTTTCCCTGTACTACAAACTCAGGTCAAGCTGCGCGGTGTCATCAATAAAGATGGATAATTAGCGATAAGGACACTAATCATGAAGCGATTTAAGCCACAAAAATCTATCTCTTCAACAGCTGGTTTCTCAATGCTTGAGCTATTGGTGGTTATCATTATGGTAGGCATTTTGGCCGCCATTGTTGCGCCTGGCTGGCTGGGTTATATGAATCGTCAACGTGTGAGTCGTGCCCGTAGCGATTTAGCTCAAATCATTCAAACTGCTCAATCTGATGCACAACAAAAAAACTCCACTAGAGTCATCAGATTCTCTGGGGCTGCGGGTGTATCAGCTGCTCCTACAGTACAAGTAAACTCTACAACTGGTGAAACAACTGGTAGAGAACAGTCTGTTGGTGGAGAACAAAATGGCAGTATTCGGTTAACGGCGAATGTTCAAGAGTTTGTTTTTAATTATAAAGGGGAAGTTGAACCCGTTAATCCAACAGATTTACCCTATATTGTGTCTGTCACCTCGGAACTGAGTGAGACACCGAAATGTATCATTGTGCCGACTATACTTGGCGGCATTGTGCAAGCGAATGGTAACGATTGTGATGCTTCTCTTTACTAAGGACAACTCTCACAAAATATGAGAGTTTAAGGCTTGAGCATTTGATATTAGTCGAGCTTGTTGACAGCCAATTTAGGGCTATTTCTGGGAATTTTAAAAGTGTTGCAAGTTTCCGCTTAGCTAGACTATGAGTAAATTCCACAGACTTCAATATTCTGTTGCTAGGGACTCTGGCTTTACACTTTTAGAAACAATTATAGTTCTCGTCGTTGTTGGTATTTTAAGTGCTCTAGTATTACCAACATGGAATGGATCGCAAGAACGATGGCGGGTTTCTGAAGCTCAAAGTAACGCCTATAGTGCAATTCGCAAAACTCAAGCGATGGCAATGCATCAGCACGTAACCTGGCAATTTAGTATTCGTGAATCACTCGCGGGCGAGGTGGAATGGGCCATGCACCCGCTGTCAGGTGTACCTGTTGACTGGACATCTTTGGGTGATAAAGCTCTGGATCTTGACCTGGCAGATACCACCTTGCATAAGCGCGATGGAGCGTACTATATACGCTTTGACTATAAGGGACGGTTAGCTTCACAGACGCGGACGCTTACGTTCACCAGCAGCAGGGCACCATCCATAAAAAGCTGTATAGTAATGTCCACCCTATTGGGTGCTATCCGCCAATCCCATGAGCAACCAAAACCTAACGCCAGAGGACGATATTGTTATTAAACGGTATTGTTATTAAGTAGAGTAATTGTGTTTGCTTGCTTGGAGGGAGATTAATGGCTCCATACTCTCATGCTCAGATTGAAAGCATAGTTTTTGATCTGGGTGGGGTAATTGTCAATTTGGATTATGGTCTCACTATTCAAGCATTTAGTGAGTTGGCTGGTTATGACGTCACTCAGCAGTATAGTCAACAGAGCCAAGCAGACATTTTTTCCAAGTTTGAGGTTGGCAGTATTACACCAGCTGAGTTTAGACGCAGTCTAATGCAGTTGCTACAGTTTAAAGCTGACGATGAGGCAATTAATCAGGCGTGGAGTGCACTGATTCTTGATTTTCCGCCAAAGCGGGTGGAGTTAATACGTCAGCTCGGCCAGCAGAAGCGGATATTTTTATTGTCCAATATTAATGAACTACATTTAGCGACGAGCGATCGCAAATTCACCGAAGCCATGGGCAACGACATTGGCACCCTAGCCGATCAGTTTGAGCGGGCCTACTATTCGCATCTGGTGGGCGATCGCAAACCAAATACCAGCATTTTTCAACGGGTCATCGATGAAAACAACCTTGACCCCGCAAAAACACTTTTCCTCGACGATACAGCCCACAATTTAGTCGGAGCACAGCAGATTGGCTTGCAAACCGTACACATTACCCAGGAGCGCCCTATCGAAAGCCTGAATTTGTTGGATTTATAGCGATTTCAAACAATTTGGCCCTAGGAGAACGTATAGAATAGTAATCTATTCCCTTGATGTTGCATTCTCCTATGGTAAGCCTCGCTGATTTTGCCCTGTTTGCCCTGTTAGGTCTTGGCGCTGGGACCCTCGCTGGCATGTTGGGCATTGGTGGTGGCATGGTCATTGTGCCTGGCCTGTTCTATTTGTTTTCACTGATGGACTTGCCTAGCTACAGCCTGATGCATCTCGCTGCAGGCAGTGCCATGTGCATCATGATTTTTACCTCAGCAGCATCAACGTTTTCCCATCATATGCGCGGGGACGTCCATTGGGATATTTTTGGTCGGATCATCGCTGCCATTGGTGTGGGTGTCTTAATTGGTAATCTACTCTCTAATCATTTAGACACCCATTGGCTAGAAATTATTTTTGGGTCATTTCTCTTATTGGTGTCCGTCAAAATCTTGCTTAACTGGAAACCTGCCTTTGAAGAAACCAGCTCCCCACCCCTTGTACTGATCGCCACAATTGGAACTTTAATTGGCTTTAAATCAGGCATCCTAGGCATTGGCGGAGGCGCAATCAGTGTACCTTTTCTCCTCTATTGTGGTCTTCCCATGAGCAAGGCTAGCGGTACCTCCGCCTCATTTACCTTGCCAATTGCCATCGTCGGTACCCTGTCATTTCTACTATTCTCCCAAGGATATACAGATATCTCCTGGGCAACGGGTTACATATACTGGCCAGCCGTAGCCTTAGTGGCCCCGTTCACCATGCTCGGAGCCCCCATTGGCACTCAGCTATCCCACATTATTTCGCCGCAGCAGCTACGGCGAATCTTTGGCTGGTTGCTGGTGGTCATTGGCCTACGTATGTTTGGTGGTGGTATTCAATTTTTGGCCTAGGAATAATACCTATAACAAACGACTGTTGAGGCAGCCTCTCCTTTGGAGATGTGCATTCAGCAGTTTGCTATACTGCCCTACTCAGCCAACCAATCTTTTGCCCAAATCAACGCTTCATCCGCATTGGTCAATTCTCCACTGGCTTGGGCCTGTTCAATGGCACTGAGCAATTGTCCGATCTGAGGGCCTGATTTTAGATTTAACCCACGCATCAGATCCTTACCGCTGAGTAGTGGTGTAGGGTGGGCAACCGGATCATCAGGTGTCTGATAGCGTTCTACCATCACCCCAACAGCGGTGGCCGGTATACCCATGGAAAGGGCGACTAACGAGACAGCGGGCAAGCTGGTGCCAGCGAACTTAAATAAAAAGAATTGGTCTGCTTTGGATAAACAACCATTTTGCTCAGCCATACGGTCCAAATAGGGCTGCACCTGGAGCACTCTAAAGATGGCCTGCCCCTCACTGCGGCTGTACTTTAAACGCATCAACCAACGGTGAGCTGCCTCTTCATCCAGCGGCAGTAACCGAGATAGGCGAGCGGCCTTAATCCAGCTACGATAGTGCCCTGCGGGAACTGTATCTTTCCAGCCATGGAGCAGCTGTAGGTAACCTGGTAGGTTGGGCAAGTTGACTAACGCACTATCTAAATTAGCCAGTTGCTGGGCATGGCCAGCATTGAGGTGGGGTAGCCAGGCATCAAATAGGCCATCTTGCCAAGCCATTTTGAAACAAGCTGACCCGTTAGGCTGACTTAATAGGGCATCTAGCTCATGGCGAATACGCTCGGGGGCAATTTTTTGTAGCAGTGGTGCCAGCTCACGAATAGAGGCGCGAGTATCACTGTCAATGGTAAATCCTAACTGAGCTGCTTGACGATACGCTCGTAACAGTCGCAATGGATCTTCAGCCAAGTTTTCACGACTGACCATCCGCAATGTTTGCTGTCGCAGATCAGCAATGCCATTGAGGGGATCGATGAGTCGATCACTGGGAGGATGATACGCGATCGCATTAATAGTAAAGTCGCGTCGCTGCAGATCCGTTTCTAGGGTGGGGCCTACCTGTTGGGCAAAGTCGATGGTCGCCTGGTCGAAGACAGCACGGGCAATTTGATTATCGGCATCGAGCACCACAAAGCCAGCCCGATAGCGTCTAGCAATGGCACTCGCGATCGCAACTGCTCCATCCGGCAAGACAAAATCTAAGTCTAAATATTCTGCCTGGCGCTCTAGCAAAGCATCCCGAACACTTCCCCCAACAACACAGGCCGTTTCCGGCAGCAGGCGGCTATCAAAGGGCCAAGTTTTAGGAATTAAGGCAGACGCCATAGACGACACAAACTTCAACGATGCAGCTCCAAACGTAGTGCGGCTTACAATTTTCCTATATTGCGTCGCCCGTAAACACGTATTTCGCAACCTAATTTTAGGCTTCTGCTAGGTTTTCGCTAAAACTTAGGGGCAACCGCACATTTTGAAACAAATTCCCCTGGCTATATTTTAGCTGCGTTAAAGTGGTGGCAAAGTGCATATATTCTGCAGGAATGCCCTCACTGGGTACGCCCCATCATCTGCCAAGTGCCAGCAGCAGCAACTTTTATTATTTATTCCCTACCCTGCTTTCACTCTCAACCATTCAGCCCCTTAAGCACACCTTTTCCATTCCATGTGTATTTGCATCAACTGCCACTATGTTGACCGCTGTATCACTTACCATGCGGTTGAAACGAACCATCGGCAGCCCCACTTAACAGATTCTCCAGATTTTGACCCCCAAAATCCGACAATTAACGCCAACATTAGCCCGCCCATTGTCAGCGTAGAAGGCGATCGGATTGTGCAGTCTGGCGACTTTGGCTTTGAATACGATGTGGTCGGCTGCGACAGTTTTCAACAGGATATGGGCAAATGGGCAAGATTGCGTCCCGGTGAAGCTATCCCCACATAATATGCCCATGGGTAACGAAGTGGGCACCGCCCAGACACCATGGTGAGTCAAAGGACAGTTAACGGAAAACACCGTTATGAAATCATCCAAAGCTTTGGCAGAGGGCAAAGTGGCCAAACCGATCTCGCCCATGTTGTAGCACCTGAATCCAATCCGACCGCTCAACGGCTCCTCGTTGTCATCAAACAAATTTATCGCCCCCAGGAACCGCTCGATACCTTAACGAAGCGGATGCAAGCTGTGGGCCAACATCCTCAGCTACCGGCACTCGTCGATAGTTGGCAGACATCGGCAGGGCAGTTTCTAGCTTTTGAGTACATTGATGCCCCAGCCATCACCCAAGCAGAGCCTCCGCCTTGGCCAGCAAAAAAGGTGGAAGTTTGGTTGTTATCCCTTTTGGCAGTCTTAGAATATCTGCACAGTTTTCGCCTTATCCACGGTGACATCCGCCCAGACAACATTCGTCAAGGTCAGCAGCCGATGCTCATTGACCTGCGTATCACCAAACGTCTGAACAGACAGCAAACGCCCCTCAACGCCACTGGTGGCGACGCGGCCTATGCGGCCCCCGAACAGGCCCTTGGTCAGCTAGTCTGCGCTAGCGATTTGTACAGCCTGGGATTGGTAGCCACTCATTTACTGACCGGATTAAACCCGTTTGATCTTTATTCAGTCGCTGACAATCGCTGGATTTGGCCCGATTTAGTCGCAACACCGATACCCAAGAATCTCAGCACCGTTCTCCATAAATTGTTGGCACGGTCCCTTGAAACTCGCTATGCCACTGCCAGTCAAGCGATTAGCGACCTAAAAAAATCTTCTGCCGTCTCCCTATTGGATAAAGCCCGTTCTCTACTATTGCCAATAGATACCTGGTCCCAGCCTCCACAAGCAAGCAAAGCCCCCGCATCCTCTAAATCTCTAACGGCCCTGTCCTCTCCACAACTCCAGTGGCAATTTCTATACCAATTTTCAACCGGCATCACCACGGCCTTAGCAATTCAAGGCAATATCCTGGCTATGGGCACTAGCTCTGGCAGTCTGCTCATTTGTGATTTACCTAGCGGTGAGGAGGTTTATACCTTAAAGGGTCGACGCCATCGAGATCGCATCACTGCCTTAACCTTCCATCCTCAGCAGCGCATCCTGTTCAGCGCCAGTAGTGATGGCACCGTCAAACTGTGGGATTTGAACCGTGGTGAGCTTGTGCAAACATTGCAACAACCCGGTTGGCAACCAACAGACCTGGCCGTCGCACCACCGTATCTCATCATCAGCGATGGCACAGGTTATATCGATCTGTGGGATTTGGCGAAGCTCTCACCCTGCCATCGGTTTAATCAACATCAGGATTGGGTTAGCGTGATCGCAACCAATGGCAAACAATTAGCCAGCATTAGTCGCGATCGCACCCTGCGGCTATGGTCTTTACCCGAACAGCGTCTGCTGGAAACCATACCCATGGGCCCAAGCCGAGCCCTCGCCCTTCACCCCAGCGGGCAGCATGTGATTGTTGGCAATGACCAAGGGCAGGTAAATGTCTGGCATGTAGCTAACCTCGCTAAACCCGATCGACTATGCAGTGCCGACGATGGGATTACGGCCCTAGCCCTGAGCCCCGATGCTCGATTGCTGGCAGTTGGTACCGATGGCAATGCTTTACGCATCTATCAGGGCACTAACGGGCAGTGTGTTTCTGAATTAGCGCAGGGATGGGGAGTGGTTGCGATCGCTTTCGACGGCAACACCCTTGTCAGCAGCAGCCAGGACGAAACCGTCACCGTATGGCAACGGAGCAACCACTCCGTGACATGATCCGTGACATGATCAGAGGCAACTTGTGAATCTCCTCTGTCAGTTGCCACAGCTATGGTCCATCCCTTACCTTCCCCTCTCGCTCCTGGTGATTTGCTTTACGCTATTGCTCCCAGTGGCGCTTTACGAGCAACCGAAAAATTCGAGGCAGGTGTGGCAGTGTGGCGAAAACGTGGTTATAGGGTAGAACTCAGCCCCACCTACGACACACGTTGGGGCTATTTAGCAGGTAGTGACGAGCAGCGTCGCCAGCAGTTACTTAACGCCCTGAAAGACCCTAGCTATCGTGGCGTACTATGTGTTCGAGGCGGTTATGGTGGCACCCGTCTGTTAGAAAACTTTCAATGGCCAACGGGCATTAATAAATGGCTCATTGGCTTTTCCGATATTACCAGCCTGCTGTGGAGCAGTCAGATGAGTGGCGGCGTCCATGGCCCCCTACTCACCACCATCAGCCAAGAAGCCCACTGGTCACTGCAACGGCTATTTAACTGGTTAGAAAACCAAACCCTAGAACCACTCAAAGGTCATAGCTGGGTCAGCGGCATCGCCACAGGCAAACTGCTGCCTGCCAACCTGACCGTGGCCACCTGCCTGCTGAACACCACCCATGAACCCAATTTTGCCGGAGCAATTCTGGCCTTTGAAGATGTAACCGAAGCACCCTATCGCCTCGACCGCATGCTCACCCACTGGCGGATGTTAGGCAAATTTGACCAGGTAGCAGGTATTGCCCTCGGTCGCTTTAGCCAATGCGAACCGCCAGCTAATATTCCTAGCTTCAGCGCTAAGGAAGTTTTACAAGAACGTCTGGGGGACCTGGGTATTCCCATCGTCGCTAATCTGCCCTTTGGCCATGATGGCGTCAATGCGGCCTTACCGTTCGGTATTCAAGCAAAAATAGAGGCCAGAGCCGATGGCCCTGGCCTCTTGTCATTTCCAAATCATTATCGACAACCGCTGTAGGGGCGTTCCATGGAACGCCCCTACAGCGGAAATTCCTACGTAATTATGATTAAGCCTTAACCATTTTCTTCTCGCCGTCACCAACGGTAACGATTTCGGTTTCCATTTCATTCATCACCGTTTCTGACAATGCTGGAATCGAATCATCTCCGGTAATCAGACGAGCACCACGCTGATAGGTGAAATAATTCCAGCCCCACTGCAACAGCACTAGCAGCTTGTTATCAAATTCGATCAGGAAGTAGATATGAACAAAAATCCAGATAAACCAGGCAGGGAAGCCAGATAACTTCATAAAGTTCAGGTCGGCCACGGCCTCATTACGGCCAATCACGGCCAGGCTGCCCTTATTCTTATAATTAAACGCCGGAACTGGTTTCTTAGCCAACTTAGTCTTGATGGCATTAGCCAAATAGCTACCCATATCCATGGCAACAGCTGCAGTACCCGGCAAAGGCTTGCCTTCATTGCCCTGGTAGGCAAAGTGAGCCAAATCGCCACCAATATAAAGATTGGGATAGTTCGGCACACTCAAGTCAGAGTCAACAATGACTCGACCAATGCGGTCGGTTTCAGCGCCAGTCTTTTCTGCAATGGTTTTACCCAGGGGAGAAGCCTTGATGCCAGCCGCCCAAAGTACGGTGCAAGCCTGCATATCAGTCACGTTTCCATCGTGTTTGATGGAAACTGTGTCACCGTCGATATTGGTAACCAAGGACTGTGTACGCACCTCAACCCCTAGCTTTTCCAAAGAAGCTTTAGCTGCAACTGACAAATCAGCAGGGTAAGGGGGCAACACCCGGTCCATACCCTCTAGCAAAATAATTTTGGTTTCCTGGGGGTCGATATCGGTGAAGTCATCCTTGATGGTCTCGTAGGCCAGCTCAGCCAGAGCTCCAGCTAGCTCAACACCAGTGGGACCAGCACCCACCACGAGGAAGGTTAGAAGTGCCTTACGACGTTCGGGATCGGTCTCCTTCTCAGCAGCCTCAAATGCCAAGAAAATACGACGACGCACCTCCAGGGCATCTTCGATAGTTTTCATTCCAGGGGCAACATCAGACCAATGATCATTACCAAAGTAATGATGGCTAGAGCCAGTCGCTAAAATCAGACTGTCATAATCAATGACTTCATTACGCTTGAGGCTAACCTTTTGAGCATCGGGATCAACATCCACAACCTCACCCATCAGCACTTTGACGTTCTTTTGACGACTGAGTATAGAACGTAGAGGCGAAGAAATATCACCAGCTGACAGTCCACCTGTAGCTACCTGATAAAGCAATGGTTGAAACAGGTGAAAGTTCCGTTTATCAATGAGCGTCACCCTCACTGGGGCCTTGCCCAAAGACTTGGCGGCGTAAAGGCCGGCAAAGCCTCCACCAACGATCACCACATGATGTAGAGATTTTTGCTGAGCTGTGGTTTTTTGGGCTATAGGAGCCTGACCAGAAAGGGCTGCTGTCATAGCATTAAAAACTATTACGTATGATTAACAATCTTATATCGTCTATCTCTGAGTTGAACGCCTAAACCAGGGTCTTCTTCAAAGTTTATTTATATATCAGCTCATGAAGTAGGCCTGACATAGGGGTTTTTCCTATTTTGAAGATTCCCTTTTTAAGAAAAAAGCCTGAGAAAGCTACCACAATCAGTCCCAAAATCAGATGACGTATTTACTTCTCAGTATGTTTTTTAATGTGTCATGGGATTTACATACATGCTTCTATATTGTTGCGTCCGGAAGAATACATATCATTCAGATTCATGAGTCTGAAGCACCAAGACGGGGCTTGACTTGGTAATCTGATTAACCAGGTTTATAAAACAGTGCTAGGCGCATGTTTTTCTGATGGTTTAGACGAGACAAACTATTCAGATATTTCAGAGGGCAAATTGAGTTTGTGGGTTTGAGAGGGGGATAGACTATGGCTTTAATCGTCCAAAAGTACGGCGGCACATCGGTGGGCAGCGTTGAGCGGATCCAAACCGTTGCTGAACGGGTACAGGCAGCGGTACAGGCAGGCAATTCCGTTGTCGTGGTCGTATCAGCCATGGGCAAAACCACTGATAGCCTGGTCAAACTCGCTAGCGAAATTTCTAGCCAACCGAGTCGTCGAGAAATGGATATGTTGCTCTCCACTGGAGAGCAAGTATCCATTGCGTTATTGACAATGGCTCTCCAAGAACGAGGCCAGGCAGCGGTTTCTATGACCGGTGCCCAAGTTGGCATTGTGACAGAGGCTCGTCATAGCCATGCTCGTATTCTGCGTATTGAAACGGAGCGAGTCAAGCGCCACTTAGAACAGGGTCAAGTCGTTGTAGTTGCTGGTTTTCAAGGCATTAGTGATGCCCCTGATTTAGAAATTACCACCCTTGGTCGTGGTGGCTCAGATACCTCTGCCGTAGCGTTAGCTGCTTCCCTACAAGCGGATGCATGTGAAATCTGCACAGATGTTCCAGGGATTTTAACCACGGACCCGCGTTTGGTGCCATCAGCCCAGCTGATGACTGATATCACTTGCGATGAAATGTTAGAACTGGCCAGCCTGGGGGCCAAGGTTTTACATCCAAGGGCCGTGGAAATTGCCCGTAACTACGGAGTTACCCTGGTGGTGCGTTCTAGCTGGACTGAAGATCCTGGGACCAAGGTTACCGCCCCGAACAGACTGCCACGCCCCTTAGAAGGGTTAGAGCTAGCTCACCCGGTGGACGCTATCGAGTTCGATACGAACCAGGCCAAGGTAGCCTTGCTCAGGGTGCCAGATCGACCTGGCATAGCGGCCCAGCTATTTGGTAAAGTGGCTCAGCAAAATCTCAACGTTGACCTGATTATTCAGTCCATCAACGAAGGGAACTTCAATGACATTGCCTTTACCGTTGAAAAGAATGTCTTGGAAGACGCCAAAAACCTGGCATCATCACTGATTCCTTCATTGCGAGGTACCTCTGAGGATGGCGATACGGTTGCTTTGGTCACTGATACCCAAATTGCCAAAGTGAGCATTGCTGGTGCCGGTATGATTGGTCGCCCCGGTGTTGCCGCTAAGATGTTCTCCACCTTGGCAGCCGCAGAGGTTAATATCCAAATGATTGCGACGTCTGAGGTCAAGGTGAGTTGTACCATTGCTGCTGAGGATTGCGATCGCACCATCGCAGCCCTCTGTAATGCCTTTGACCTCAATCAGTCACCCGCCCGCTTAGATGCCACTGCGACCGTCCCTGGCCCTGCTGTTCGTGGAGTTGCCTTAGACCGTAACCAAGCTCGCTTGGCTCTACGCTATGTACCCGACCAACCCGGCATGGCAGCCAAACTCTTCCAAGTCCTGGCCGATCGAGGCATCAGTGTCGACATGATCATCCAGGCCCAGCGCTGTCGCGAACTCAACGGCATTCAAACCCGTGATATTGCCTTCACAGTAGCCCAGGCTGATGCGGACATGGCTAGGGGCGTCCTCCAGTCTCTCGCGACCGAGTTTGGCAGTAGTGAAATTGTTCTGGATAAGGCCATTGCTAAAGTCAGCGCCGTCGGCATCGGCATGATGACCGAACCCGGCACCGCTGCAAAAATGTTTCAAGCATTGGCCGATAGCGATATCAATATCCAGATGATTGCCACCTCAGAAATCAAAATTAGCTGCGTCGTCGCTGAAGATAGCGGTATTGATGCCCTAAAGGCTGTGCACACCGCCTTTGGCCTAGCAGGTAGTCAAGAAATTAAAGTACCCGCCTAATGGATAGAGAGTAATGGGGAGTGGCACTTGCCCAGGAAAAACTTCTCTATCAACGCTCCACTTGCTCCAGCGACAAATGAGGTGCCACTGGTTTAATCACCGATATGGGTTTGGACAATTGATTAAATAACTCCCAAAGCACCTCATTAGCATCCGTTGTGGGTTGAGAGGACCGGGAAAGCAAAATATCGCGACACACCTGCCGAAACTCAGCATCATCCGCTGAAATGTGGATCCTCTCACGCTGACAAACCTGGGCAATCATCAACTTAGGACGTAAGCTAAATTGCCCTTCAGGAGCCACGTGTCTAAAAAACTGCTGCACAATCCTAATCACCAAAGTGGCAGCATCATTAGAAATGCCCGCTAATTCTATTAACAGCTGCTGCTGAGTCAAAACATCTGGTTCCGACAAATGTATGGTGATCAAACGATCCAGTAATGCAGTTTGGGTGCCATAGGTACCATAGTATTCTTCCGAATTCGAAGTAAAAATCACTCGAAATTCAGGATGAATGGAAACATACTCTGAGCCATGGTCACCAGTCAGCACTAGAATCCGCTCCTCTAAAGCAGATAACAAAGCCGTATTGAGCTCAGGGCGAGAACGATTAAATTCGTCATAGATCAGCGTCCAACCTTCGGCGCAAGCTAGCCTGAGCCAAGAGTCTTGCTGACCAGAAACAGTTAATTCATGACCACCGACAACTAGCAACATCGGACGCTTTCGACAGTCCGCTAAATGCATAGCTAACGTAGTTTTACCAATTCCCGTTGGACCTTCCAAGTGAATGGAATAGCCAGACCGCAAATATCGCAGCGCCCGCTTCATAATCTGGCCAAGTGCAGCAGTCTTTACAAACTGCTGAGGGCGCACCTGAATTACCGTGGACACCAAAGACACCGATCCCTTGTAAGTGGAGTATGGGCTATAACGTGTACACTGCCCATAAAGATTAGCTAATGCTGCTGTTAAAGATATCCCTATGAAAATGTTTCTACGTAGGAAGTGCCGATAGATAACTGAGAAGACCTACAAAAACATCTCAAAGATGAGCAACGGCATTTGCCTTAACATTCCCCAGTGGGGTATATCACTCTCTATTGTCCCCTCCCTAGGCCTATTCATAACCCAATAGGTGCTTTCCGCACTATTCAGGCTTAGCGTTATCTTTCGACTACTTAAGGAGCTACCGTCTGTTTTCCCAGACTTACTGATTCAGAGATCCCACTATTTTGCCAGGCCCACTGCTTTACAGGACCCACTGTTTTACAGGACCACTCGCCCCCGCTCGATTTGTCTAACTGATGGATTCTGCCTACATTGAGCGCCTATTACAGGCATTAAAAGATTCAGATGAAACTGTTCGCAATCAAGCAACAGGTGAGTTCTGGCATATGTGGTTTCACCAAAAAGGGATGCAAGGGGCCAAGCGTTTGATTGAAAGTCAGACCCTAGTAGAAGCAGAGCGGAATGATGAAGCCAAAGCCATTCTCGATGAACTCATTGTGACTGAACCTGACTTTGCCGAAGCATGGAACCGCCGTGCCGTTTTGAATTACATGCTCGGCAAATACCCAGCGGCTATTAACGACTGTGAAAAAACCCTTGAGCTCGTCCCTTACCACTTTGGCGCACTCCATGGTCTAGGGCTATGTCATGCATCCATCGGTAACTATCTAGATGCTATTCAATGCTTTCGTCGCACCCTAGATATTCAGCCGTTCTCCTTAATCAATCAACGGCTAATTTTGGAATGTACGGCCAAATTAACCTGATGCGCTGGTGGATCTAAAGTTGCTGTCTAGTGAACCGTGTTTTTGAAATGTCGCCCAGACTGCGAGTAACCACTTGCATTTTGTGAGACCCTGACAAAATACAATAGGCAATAACTTTAAAATTCGCTTCACGACGTATGCAAACCCTGACGCCCCCTTCTTCAAATACTGGTTTAAACGAACTGCTCGATACCAAAATTATTCGTCGCAAAACGCGTCCAGTGCCGGTTGGCAACGTCATCATTGGCGGCGGAGCTCCCGTCGTTGTGCAATCAATGATCAATGAGGACACCCTAGATATTGAAGGGTCCGTCGCCGCCATTCGCCGTCTGCATGAAATTGGCTGTGAAATTGTGCGCGTTACGGTTCCTAGCATAGCCCACGCTAAAGCCTTGGAAACCATCAAGGAGAAACTGGCAGCAACCTATCAAACAGTGCCTCTGGTGGCTGACGTACATCACAACGGCATGAAAATTGCCTTGGAAGTTGCCAAACACGTTGACAACGTACGCATCAACCCCGGCCTTTACGTGTTTGAAAAGCCTAGCGATGACCGTACTGAGTACACCCAGGCAGAATTTGATGCAATCGGTGAAAAAATCAGAGAAACCCTAGAGCCTTTGGTCATTGCCCTACGGGACCAAAACAAATCCATGCGCATTGGAGTCAACCACGGATCCTTAGCAGAACGCATGTTGTTCACCTATGGCGACACCCCTGAAGGCATGGTGGAATCGGCCCTGGAATTTATTCGTATTTGCGAATCCCTAAACTTCCATAATTTAGTGATTTCCCTCAAAGCCTCACGGGTACCTGTCATGCTGGCCGCCTATCGTCTCATGGCTCAACGCATGGATCAGCTAGACATGGACTACCCGCTGCACTTGGGGGTGACTGAAGCTGGGGATGGAGAATATGGTCGAATTAAATCGACAGCCGGTATTGGCACTCTCCTAGCCGAAGGCATTGGCGATACCATCCGTGTCTCTCTAACCGAAGCCCCTGAAAAAGAAATCCCAGTGTGCTATAGCATTTTGCAGGCCTTGGGCTTACGTAAAACCATGGTGGAGTACGTTGCCTGCCCATCCTGCGGGCGTACCTTATTTAATCTGGAAGAAGTTCTACACAAAGTACGCGCTGCAACTGACCATCTCACAGGATTAGATATTGCTGTGATGGGCTGTATCGTTAACGGTCCAGGGGAAATGGCAGATGCTGATTACGGCTATGTGGGTAAAACGCCTGGATATATTTCCCTGTATAGAGGGCGTGAAGAAATCAAACGTGTGCCTGAAGAAAGCGGCGTAGAAGAATTAATTAACCTGATCAAGAGTGATGGTCGCTGGGTAGAGCCGGACAAATAAGTGACATATCTGTAGAACAAATTACCGAGTACAGCATTCGGGGCTGTCATTTTTTTCCTGAGGAAAAAATGACAGCCCCGGATATGTTTTAAGTACTGTTCAAGGAAAACTTCATCTCCAACTCATATCCATTTGTTAACTTGGAGCATAGAGCATGAGTCCAATGCACATTTAACCAGCCAAAAGCTAAGATTCCTTGCTAAATCTACTTACCGATTCCCGAGAGGAGTTGCTAAGCTGCATAAAATAACTAAATATTTCTATACCCCCTGCGGCAGTTGAGCAAAGCCTATATATTTGATAAGGGGTGTGAGTTAGTTATTTTGGCCGTTTGACTAGTTTCGTATCGTCCTATTGTTCTGGATCTCTTTTTTATGGCAACCAAGAAGCATGGCCTGATTTTGGGTGCAGCAGCGCTAGCAAGCATGGCTGTTGTCGTTGCAGGAACAAGCATTCACTGGTCTCAAAGTCAGGCGTTCTTTAAAGAGAGCCCGAAAGAGGTTATTGATGAAGTTTGGCAACTGATCGATCACGAATACGTCGACGAAACATTCAACGATCAAGACTGGCTAGCGATTCGCAACGACTATCTCAACCGTGACTACACAGATAGCACCGCGGCTTATGATGCCATCCGCGAGATGCTGGATTCTTTGGATGACCCCTATACTCGCTTCATGGATCCCCAAGAATTCCGCAATATGCAAATTGACACTTCGGGTGAGCTAACGGGTGTGGGCATCCAAATTTCCCAGGAGGAAGAAACAGAAGAAATCATCGTCGTTTCTCCCATTGAAGATACGCCGGCATTTGAGGCAGGAGTCCGCTCTGGAGATATTATTACCGGTATTGACGGAGAATCGACCGAAGGCATGGATCTAAGCGATGCGGTTAATTTGATCCGAGGTCCAGTGAATTCTGAGGTGACATTAACGGTCATCCGTGATGGTGAGCAGATAAACTTTGATCTTGTGCGTGCCCGCATCGAGATTCATCCTGTACGCTTTGCATATCATCCTGAACAGGAAGGTGGTGTTGGCTATATTCGTCTGACGCAGTTTAGTGCAAATGCGGCTTCTGAGATGCGTGAGGCGATTCAGGAACTAGAGCTACGGGATGTGACTGGCTACGTAATGGATTTACGTTCTAATCCGGGTGGATTACTTTACTCCAGTATTGATATTTCTCGCATGTGGCTCAGCGACGGCACCATCGTTTCAACCGTGAACCGTGAAGGTACCGTTGATGAGAATGTGGCCAGTGACCGCGCACTAACCGATAAGCCCCTGGTTGTATTGGTTGACGGTGGCTCTGCCAGTGCTAGTGAGATTCTGTCCGGAGCACTACAGGATAATAATCGAGCGGTATTGGTGGGTACGAAAACCTTCGGCAAAGGTTTAGTGCAATCGGTACGGGGACTTGGAGATGGGTCAGGGATTGCAGTGACCATTGCTAAGTACCTCACACCCAGCGGTCGCGATATCAATACCCTGGGCATTGAACCTGACTTTACCGTTGAACTGAGTGATGATGAGAGGGAATATCTGAGTGAAGACCGTGAACGGATTGGGACAGAAGAAGACCCTCAATACGCTAAAGCAATTGAAGTCTTAAACGATATCATTCGTGGCCAGCGAGAAGCAGCGAATGCTGGAGTAGTTTCGGTTAATTAAAAGCTGCTGTCACTCTCTATTTAGGCAAACATTTACCAGCTCGAATTAGCCCCACACGTTTAGCTATTGCTTCAGCTCGGCTCGCAAATGGTCCCCACATTTGTGGAGACTCACCTAGTTGAGCAAGTTCAGCCTGACTAAAAATTTCACAGTGTCCGTCAGTTTGCTTTATCACGTGCCAGGAATCGGATTCCTGGGTATTTTGAGTGTCTTCAGGTGTTTCAGCAGCCATAGTTTTCTGAACAGACATCAGTTCATGACTTACCCGTAACTTTTCTAGCCGTGAGATAGATTAGGCCGGACCACCAGGTCAATCCTACAGCTAGCCAGAATATACTCAGGGCTGGTAGAGGATATTGCTGGGATATGGGTGAAATCAGGAGTGCGATCGCAACAATCTGCACCACTGTTTTCACCTTACCCCACATATTGGCTCCTGTAATCGTCGCCTGCCCTACACGCCAACCGGCAATGGTTAACTCCCGGGCCAAAATCAAAAATACGCCCCAAGCAGGTACCGTTCCTAGTTGCACCAAGACCATTAACGGAGCCAGCACCAATAATTTATCCACCAGCGGATCTAAAAACTTTCCCAGGTCAGTCACCTGATTAAGACGTCGTGCTAAATAACCGTCCAGCCAGTCAGTACAAGCCGCTAGCAGAAACACAACCACTGCCCACCAACGATTGCTAGTCGAGGGCGAGGGACTTGCCAGCAAGCCAAACACTAAGGGAATCGCCATCAGTCGAGAAACAGTAATCCATGTAGGTAAATTCATGGGGCTCACCGATAGCTAATATAATCTTCCCGATAGTTCGGCGGCTCGACATGAATGGTGACCCGAATTGGCCCAAACACCTTCTCTAGTTTCTGTTCAACCACTTCAGTAATATCGTGGGCACTGACCACATCTTTGGGTTCCACAATCAAATGCATATCAATAAATACCTGGCGACCCAAGAGGCCTCGTGAAGCAATGCTATGACAGTTCAACACCCCAGGTACTCGCATTACTTCTCGATGAATTGCCTCTGGCGCAATGGCCATTTCATCCACTAGCCAGGGTAAATTTGCCGACAACACCACCCAGCCACTATGCAACACCAACACTGCCACCGGCAATGCCATCACAATATCTAACCAACCCAGCCCTCGCCACACCCCGATCAGACCCGCAATGACAACAATGGTGATCCAGATGTCACTCATCGTGTGGTGCGCATCAGCGATTAGCAGTTTGCTACCCAAACGCATGCCCACCCTGCGCTCATAAACAGCCACAATGATATTGATGCCCAATACCAACAACATGAGCCAAAGAGCTATAGGGGTAAGGATCACGGGGTCAGATCCCATCAACAAACGTTCAAACGCACCTCTCAAAATTTCAAAACAGGCAATTCCCAAAAAAGCCGCAATCCCTAAGGCACCGACAGCTTCATATTTCTGATGGCCATAGGGATGCTCTCGATCAGGCTCTGGAGAGGCTAACTGATTGGTCACCAATCCCAAAATGTTGTTGGCACTATCGGTAACACTGTGCAGCGCATCAGCCAACAAACTCAAGGACCCTGTCCAAAAACCGACCAGTACCTTGAGAAGCAGAACCAATACATTAAGAAGCAGGGTGATTAGCAAGACCTGCCTCACTTCAGACCGATAGCTAACACCAGATACTTCAGTAGACATGCACGACTTCTCCGCAGCATGTTTAATAGTAGCGAAGGACGTTCCCCTATGGCGTAATGCTTAACGCTAAAATTCTAAGCTGCTTGCTGCTGCTGCAATTGCAGACCATGCATATGGGCAAACAACTGCCAGCAGTAAGACTCTGGTAAACCACAGGTAAGAGCTCCTCTCATGACCACATCAAAATACCAATCACTGGGAGCATGCTCATGCCCCAACTTCTCTAACACAGTGTAGGTACGTGTGTTAGAGAACGTCTTACCTCGACATTCGATAGTGACTGGGTGGTGCACATAGCCTTCTTCACGGTGATCAAGCAGCGCACTTAAATGCCAGGGCAATGAGTACAATACTCCGTGCACCGTTGCACCGGGGGTGTGCATAATGTCTAAAACACCGCACTGACGACGGCGCGAGTATCGAAAAAAGCCAAGCCGATAGCCCTTTAGCTGGGCTGGTCCAATCACATAGGGATGGGTGTTTTCCCGCAAAGAGCGCTTGAGATCGACAGGACACATACATGACCCATAGGCAAAATAGTAAAACTGCTCAGAGTTTCCATGGATCATTGTTATTGCCACAGTCAATCTCCCTTATCAACCTCAGAAAATTCAGTAAGTTCGGCCAGCTTACTCAAAACTTACAAATTTAAATGTACGAATATGACAAGAATTTAACAGAGATGGCTGGGGAAATAGAAAATCACAACAATTCCACACGATTTTATAGACTTAGAAAGTAGTTCTATCAACCTCCATGCCACACATCCATGCCATTCATTGTCGGCCTAATCATTCTGCTGATCAGCCTGCCATTATGCTTTGCCATTGATGGTCTAGCGCATTTGACGCCTACTCTGTCAACAATGCCACTATGGCTGTGGCTGATCGTTGGCTCAATTCTATTGAGTTGGTTAATGAAGGATAGCTAATGGCAGAAATACTTGAGACAGGATAATTTACTTGCCATTGCGGATCCTCAGGAGGATTTAATCGGAAACAATAATGTAGAGCAAGCTTTCTAGATCGCTTCATTTCCTGAAGCAGTAACAGCATTTGCTTAATCCCTAACAAAGCAACTAATCCTAAACCGAGCAAGTAAGCTACTCTCTATACAAAGCTGTGTATAAACACGTCATCACAAGCCATGGCCAAGAACTTCGATTTAGAGCAATTAGAACAGCTTGCTGGAGGAGATAAAGCCTTTGAAAAAGAACTTTTGAGGATGTTTGTAGGGGATACTGAAAATAGTCTGACTCAGCTGACAACAGCACTCTCTACGGACAATCCAGTCGCTGTACAAGAGCTAGCACACTATATCAAAGGGGCCAGCGCAAACGTTGGTGCCACTGGGATGTCTAAAACTGCTGCCAAGCTTGAGATGCTGGCTAAGCAAGGCAACCTGAAAAATGCGGCCAATCACATAAGACAGTTACAAGCGCTACACCAAGAAGTAAAGCGGTTAGCGCGTTAGAGTATCATATTTACTATTTATTTTATCTAACACTGAAATGCCCAACTGTAGTCACAGGGACTACAGTTGGGCATTCAGGCTATTAATAACGCTGCGTTGACTGCACCTAGGCAGATGTACGACTCTCAGTAGGTTCGGTGGTGCCGTAAAGTTCTGGTAGATCACGTGATGGTGGTAGTGTCCGTGATTCCCGAGTCTCAATGTATCCTGTGTAGTAAGCCCCCGGTTCTATCTCCAAGGAACCTGCCACTACATCACCTTCTAAACGGGCTGTACCGCTTAACATCAGCTTACCTTCAGCAAATACTCGCGCTTTCAGTACACCCTGAACCACAATGTCGTGAGCACGCACCTCCTGGCCTTCTACCAGGCCAGTTTTAGAAATTTCCAGGTCTCCCTGTATATCAACAATTCCGTGAACAATGCCATCAACAACTAACTTGCCTTCGGCATGAACGTTGCCCTCTAATTCACATGTTCTGCTGAGATAGGTAAAACTAGTCGCTGGCTTTCGCTTGAACATAAACACAGTAATCAGTACCCGTACGGTTGGACAGCAGTAAAAAATGAAAGCTCTACCACGGGGTAAGGCCCCCAGATGCACACTTAAGCTAAATTTTGGCTATTGAACCATACAATCAAAACTCTAAACTCTAACCATCTACTGGCTGGACAACGACTAAGCAGACTGCTGCTTCTGAAAAGTTAAGCCTTTCCTTGCCTAAACTCTAGCATCAGTTTTTGATTCAGACTGTCGCTCAAGCTATTTGTTTACTTGGTTTTTTATACAGGGGGGTGCAAGATTCGTCTATAGGCACAGACAATCACCGCGAACGAAAAGCATGGCCTATGGCCTACATAAATTCCCAGGTAAGCATTCCATGACTTTTTTTGAAACAATCTATCTAGAACACTTGTGTGGGATTAGCCTAACAGGCTGCTTAATATCAGAGATACAGTAGTTGTACCGATAGGAACCGTAAGATTATCGATACCGTATTTAGACACAGCTTCCAGGGCAGTGGCTGCGATCGCAACGCCTAAGGCCACCAACAGCAGCGACCCGCTCAGCCCTTGAAGCGAGCCGAGGACAATGAGCACAATCAGCGTACTTACGATCGCCATCGTTAAGCTACCTTCATAGCTTTTTTTCTCCCCCCACAGTTCATAGGGATGCCGCCCCCATCGCTGCCCCACCAAAGCAGCCAGGCCATCGCCCCAACACATAATTAAAATGCCAATGACACCAAAATAGGGATACCCTTGAGGCCAACACCAGGCCATCACCCCTCCAATACTGACCGCATAAAAAAAAGTCCCCCAGCTGCGGCGACCCACACTGTTAATTCCTGGCAAAATAGGCACCCGATAGGACACTAACGCCACACCTGCAAACACGACGGAGGCCGCTACCCCCATCCAAGCAGGCAACATGAACCACCAAGCCAACAAAATCACATGGCCTGCTCCAATGTGCACAATCTTACGGGTAATCTCTGGACCAAATCCCGAGCGCCGTGCCCCTTCAGAAACAGAACCAATCAGCAACAACCAGGCCAAAACCAAACCAACCTGCCAGCTATAGACTGTAAATCCCACCTCCAATTGCCCCATGCACTACCATCCGCATAATCATTCAACGCGATTGTAAAGCCTACACTAGATCCTCCCTAAATGCGGTTCCCCAATCAACCTCAGACTGCTATCTTGATGGGGAAATTCAGTCACAAGCTATCGCATGGGGAATACCTACAAGCGAGTATTACTAAAACTTAGCGGCGAAGCCTTAATGGGCAATCTAGCCTATGGCATTGATCCAACTATAGTAGATGCTATCGCTCAAGAAATTGCAGCCACTGCTGCTCAAGGAGTTCAAATTGCTGTTGTTGTCGGAGGTGGCAACATCTTTCGGGGAGTTAAAGGCGCTGCATCCGGGATGGATCGGGCAACGGCAGACTACATTGGCATGCTTGCCACCGTCATGAATGCCATGACATTGCAAGATGCCCTAGAACGGATTGATGTCCCTACACGGGTACAAACTGCCATTTCTATGCAGGAAATGGCCGAACCTTATATTCGGCGACGGGCCATTCGCCACCTTGAAAAAAATCGAGTGGTCATTTTTGGCGCTGGTTCCGGTAATCCTTTCTTTACAACCGATACTACAGCTGCCCTGCGTGCGGCTGAGATTAATGCCGAAGTGCTACTTAAAGCGACTAAAGTAGACGGCGTTTATGATTCTGATCCCAATACTAACCCCAACGCAAAACGCTACTCCAGTTTGACCTATAGCCATGTTCTGGCTAAAGATCTCAAAGTGATGGATGGTACTGCCATTGCACTGTGTAAAGATAACAACATCCCCATCATGGTGTTTAATCTAGCTGTTGCTGGCAATATTCAACGGGCCATGACTGGGGAACCAATTGGCACAATTGTGGGAGGATCTTGTGAAGTTAGCTGATATTAACGACGTAGAACAGGCGATGCAAAAGGCGGTTGAAGCCACGAAACGCTCTTTTAACACCATCCGCACCGGGCGCGCTAATGCATCCCTGCTAGACCGTATTTCTGTTGACTACTACGGTGCCCCTACCCCCCTGAAGTCAATGGCTAACATTAGCACCCCTGACCCGAGCACGCTGATGATTCAGCCCTATGATGCCAGCATTCTCAGTCAAATCGAAAAAGCGATTTCCTTGTCTGACGTTGGGTTAGTTCCCAACAATGATGGATCGGTGATTCGGTTAAACATTCCTCCACTAACGACCGAGCGTCGTAAGGAGTTTGTTAAACAAGCTGGTAAGTACGCTGAAGAAGGTCGCGTCGCCATCCGTAATGTCAGACGAGATGGCATGGACTTTGCGAAGAAGCAAGAAAAGAGCGGTGACCTGTCTGAAGACGAAGCCCGCGATTTACAAGATCAGGTACAAAAACTAACAGATCAATACATTAAGAACATCGATAAGACATTAGACGATAAAGAAAAGGAAATTATGAAGGTGTAATCGCACCATATTGGTTCATCCTTAGCACCTAATCATCTCAATCCTGATCGTCACCTATGCAAAATTTGGTGACCACAGCCGCTTAGAATAAGTTGCGTCATTACTATTTGAGGCCTTTCACCTGAAACAGTCAGCTCATCAGTTGGGCTGATTTCAGGCTGATTACCACAATCAATTAGTAGTACAGATAAAGCGGAGCATATGGGGTGTGCATGATGTTTGACTGTATCGTCGTGGGTGCTGGACCTGGAGGGAGCACAACCGCTTATCAATTGGCTAAGCGGGGTCGGTCGGTGTTACTGCTGGAAAAGCATACGCTGCCCCGCTACAAGCCTTGCACTGGTGCTGTAGCTCCCAGTATTGCCACCTGGTTGGACTTTGATATCACCCCTGCGATTGATCAGAAGCTGCGTCGTATCCGCTACACCTGGCAGCTGGATGATCCCATCGAAGCAGAACTCGAAACCGACGAACCCATGTGGATTGTACGTCGGGATATCTTTGACCAATATTTGATTGACCAGGCCCTTAAGGTTGGCGTCGTCGTTAAAGATGGCACGCCTGTTACGTCTATTAGCTTTAAAGATCAAACGTGGACAGTTAACACTGACCACGGCTCCTATGAAGGCCAGTACTTGATAGCCGCAGACGGAGCCGATGGCCCCATGGCTAAGTGGCTCGGATTCAAATCGGAAAAGGTCCGTCAGGGTTATGTGCTGGAAATCGATTTACCGACCCCAGAGCCCCATCCAACCATGGCGTTTGAATTTGGGTTAGTTAAACAGGGTTGTCTCTGGAATTTTCCTAAACATCAGGGTCACTCCTTGGGCATTACCCGCTTTTTAGGAGACAACCTTAAAGATCCCGAACAGTCTTTAGCAACCTTTGCCAGGGGTCTGGGTGACGATGCTGAGGCAGGGCAACTTTATTCCCATGGTCTTAAGCTTTGGAATGGCAACACTCCTCTCCACACAAAACAGGCCCTGTTAGTGGGCGAAGCTGCAGCTTTAGTCGATCCCATGACAGCTGAAGGTATTCGTCCAGCTATTTTTAGCGGAATTCAGGCCGCTAAAGCCATTAATAAGGCTTTGGATGGCGATAACAAAGCATTGGCCAACTACAGCCAAGTTATCCATGAAGAGTGGGGCAACGACATTCAATGGAGTCACCGGATCGCCAATATATTTTTCCGCATGCAAAAAATTGGTTATCGCGTTGGCATTAAACGACCGACAGCAACTAAACGATTGGGTCAACTACTAGCTGGTGAAATTCGGTACGCAGATCTAGCCAATCGAGTCATTAAACGTATCAGTGGTAGCCTTTTACCCGGCAGAGGGGCTTAAGTTTACTTTTTTAGACTTAGCTAGTCACTTTTACTGATTTACACAGAAATATTAATTCTTCGCATAAAATAAAAATTCACTTATGAAAATGTAAATTCACAAGGAGATAAAATACCCATTCACAAGTAAATACGGCAAACAGTATAGTTTGCTGCTAATTATATAAATTAAACCTTTAGATTAATTCCACCAATACAATCCCTTCTAAACACATTCTTCATAAGTTTAATAACTTTTATTTTTTAAATTCTCTAAGTTTTATCTATTTTTTTAGGTCGTAGTAAGCGCCTAAAAATAGGTCAGAACAAAGGCTCTAGCGGCAGCGGGGATCGCCCTTCAATCAAGCGATCCCCGCGCTTCTTGTAACTTTTGACACATTGTCGCGATCATGGAGACTTGTCATAATTAGGACCTGTCTACCTACTTAGCAATCTTTATGAGTACTGTGATTCAAACGATTCACTGCCCAAACTGTGGAAGGTCAGCCGAGCGTCACTATTTGAATGATCAGGAGTTAACTCGGACTCAATGTTCAGGCTGTGACTACTTGATGATTGTTTGCCAAAAAACTGGCAAAGTCATTGAAGCCTATGCACCAGGGATTACAGCTGCGATCGCACATTAAAAGAGCTTTAAATGTCTTGAAATACTCACAAAAAATGCAAAACTCTTTCCGTATAACTTTGGGCTAAGCGTTCACTTTGGATGCTCGCAATTGACCACAGGCAGCATCCTTTTCCAGCCCCCGCGAGTAACGAACACTGACGGCAATCCCGGCCGCTTTCAAACTATCGGTAAATTGGTTAACACGTTTACGTGAGGGACGCTGGTAATCTACCTCATCGATAGGATTATAGGGAATTAGGTTGACATGGCTTTGAAAGCCTCGCAACAGCTGTGACAACTCAGCCGCATGTTCGTTACAGTCATTCAAACCCGCTAGCAAAATATATTCAAACGTGACGCGACGTCCCGTCATAGCAATATACTCACGACATTCATCGAGTAAATCGGTGAGGGGGTAATGTTGCGCACTGGGAATCAACTGAGTGCGCAACGCCTGGTTAGACCCATGCAAACTGACGGCCAACGTTGTCTGCAAACGATACTGAGCTAACCGGCGAATTTGCCCCGGAATACCCACAGTCGAAATAGTAATGCTGCGCTGACCAATACCAATATCTTGATTAAGGCATTTAACTGCACCCACAACATTCTGAACATTGATTAGGGGTTCCCCCATCCCCATAAACACAATGTTACTGACCCGTTGATCAAACGCTTCTTGTACGGTTAGGACTTGATCAACAATTTCATGGGTTGCCAAATTACGAACAAACCCGCCTTTACCCGTTGCGCAAAAATCGCAGGCCATGGGGCAGCCCACCTGGGATGACACACATACGGTCAAACGCTTGTCCGTTGGCATACCAACGGTTTCAATGATCTGCCCATCGTCTAAGCGCAACAGAAACTTAACCGTTTGATCAGCAGCAATAGAACGATGGTGAATGTCAGAACGCCCAATACATACATTTTCCATACCCTGACGCCAGGCCTTTGGAAAAACCGTAATGTCTGTTAAAGAACGCACACCTTTAGCGTATAGCCACTGGTGCAACTGCTTACCTCGATAGGCCGCCTGCCCCTGGGATTGTACCCACTCAGTCAATTCAGCTTGATTCATCCCCAGAAGAGGACGCTGAGCTGACGCATTGGTTAGTGAACCATCAAGGGTAGAAACCATGATTAAACACAATAAAAAATAGTCCAGACCCATGCTCTGGAACTATATCTTAGAAGATTTAGGTCGACCCTCAATTTTTCAACCTTGAGACAACGTCATTAATTAATTATTTGCCTCAGGATTTTCTTGAATCAGATCCACCAAGCCTTCAGTCAATGCTCGAGGATCCAT
The DNA here is from genome assembly GCF_032906605.1 of Leptothoe sp. LEGE 181152. Lineage (NCBI taxonomy): Bacteria > Bacillati > Cyanobacteriota > Cyanophyceae > Nodosilineales > Cymatolegaceae > Leptothoe > Leptothoe sp. LEGE 181152. The sequence goes on along the minus strand of NZ_JASATU010000065.1, from coordinate 132,112 downwards.
AAAGACCACTTTTGAGTTATCGCTCTCACCCAGCTTCTGATTGGCATCTACATAGCGTTGCGCAATCAAGAATTTTAATATATCGCCCTGACTTAGCTGCCCATCAAAGGCTTGAGCAATCAAACGCATCGACTGTACATTGCCCTCTGCTTCGAGAATAGCGGCTTCTTTTTGACCTTCGGCTTTAGTAATCGCAGCCCGCTTAGCAATCTCAGCAGCCTGCTCAAGCCGCATGGATTCTTCCACTTCAGATGGAATCTTAATCTCTTGAACTTCTACACGATTGACTTTTACACCCCAGGGCTCAGTTGCTTCATCCAATACATCAAGCAGGGCCTTATTAATGGCTTCTCGGGAAGAAAAGGTTTCTTGAAGGTCCATCTTACCAATTTCAGATCGCAGCGTTGTCACCACCAACTCTTGGATAGCGGTTTCTACATCTTCAATGGCGTAGTAGGTTTTTTCAAGATCAAGAATTCGCCAGTAAATGACAGCATCTATCTCAACATTGACGTTATCTCGAGTCGTTGCACTTCTAGGCTCAATATCTAGAATTTGCTCGCGCAGTGTATCCTCAATCACAAGAGCATCCAACAATGGCACGATGAAATTAACCCCCGGTTCCAGGGTGGAGCGATAACGACCCAAACGTTCTATTAAAGCTGCGTTGCCTTCTTTGACAACCCTCACAGAACCAACCGAGTAGCCAATAATGATCAATGAAAGGATAGCGAGAATAGAAGAGCCCATGGGGAACCGAAACGCAATGGCGATTGATGAATGTGCTCATGGATAACACATCTTTTGAGTTTCTGTCTAGCGTACAGTAGGGAAATTGAGATACCCTGCTCTCCACGTAACATCAATTCTTGAAAAGGCACTACTCAAGACAGTCTTTATGTCAGAAAAATTAATAGTGCAACACATCATGAAACAGATCGGTGCCACTGCGCTTAAAACAATCCCACTCTTTTTAGGTCTTAGTCTCTGGGAAGCAGCAACCACAAGCGTTCTAGCCCAAATTGACCACAGCGGCTGTTATATCCAAGATCGCAATGGTGAATTTTATGACCTGAGTGTACTCTGTACCATCCCTAATGACGGCAATGTTGCACCGGTTTTACAGACCGGTGATGTGCAAGTGACGTTGCGCTGGAATACCAGCGATGATCTAGATCTAATCGTCGTTGACCCAGCCGGAAGCATTGTTGATTTTGGCTCTCCCACATCGCCTTCAGGCGGTCAACTGGATGTAGATGCCAATGGCTTTTGCCAAACTCAAAATTTCTCTCCGATTGAAAATATCTTCTGGCCCACAGGCAGTGCTCCCGATGGCGAGTATTTGGCTTACGTTACCCTGGCTATCCCCTGTAGTTTAGAAGATCTGGCCAGTAACGATATCAATGCGGCAAATATCGCCTATGAAAACCTGGCAGTCCCCTACACTCTGACGATTTTGAATGATGGGGTGACAACAACCTATGAAGGCATGAGCAAACCTGAAGGATTGGGTGTAGACTACCCGTTTCAGGTAGGGCCGGTTACAGGCTCCAACGAAACGGATCTAGGAACCGATGAAGCACCTAAGGATGATTTAGAGCTGCCTAATTTTGGCCTACCAGAATTGTAGACAAGCACGGTCTAGCTAATGGCTAACGACGACGGCTTTGGTTTGAAGGACCTCGTCCCCCTGGTCCCCCTGGAAACAAACCCAATAGCGGTCCCAAAACCACACCAAAAATAAATCCACCGGCATGGGCCCAGTAGGCAACACCGCCTGTTCCCATATCTGCGCTGACACCCAGGCTAGCAATGCTGTTAAACGCTTGCATGACAAACCAAAAGCCTAGGAAAAAGACCGCAGGTATACGAACAGTTGTAAAGATAAAGAATAAAGGCAACAGTGTGAGAATTTGGGCCTTAGGAAAGCGAATGATATAGGCTCCCATCACTCCTGCGATCGCACCGCTTGCCCCCAATGTCGGAATCATCGAGCCTGGCGAGAAAATCCACTGAGACAACCCTGCCAACGCTCCACAGGCCAGATAAAACAGAATGAAGCGTCGGTGACCCATTTGGTCTTCGATGTTATTGCCAAAAATCCATAGATAGAGCATGTTACCCCCCAGATGGGCAGGCCCCCCATGGAGAAACTGAGAGCTAATCAGGGTAAACCATTCACCTATGGGATTAGCAGCCCGTCCAGCAAAGCTATCTGTCAGTTCAGCGGGGACAATCGCCCATACCGTAAAAAACTGATTAAGCGCCTCTTCTCCTGAGCCTTGAAGAGATAGCTCATACAAAAAAATCGCAACATTAAGGGCAATGATCACAAACACCACATAGGGCGTTGTGCGAGTCGGATTATTGTCGTTTAAAGGAACCACAAAAACGCTAGATAGGCTGGCTACCTACCCATTGTCGGTGATGAATGATGAGTTTTGAATGTTGAGTTTTAAGTTTTGAATTCTTGGCATTTTGTGGGGTGACATACCTAGATGCAATCCCTCTATGCAGCCTTAGGTTCAATGGGTTTGCCGCCCCAGACAGCCTTAATGGTGTCCAAAAAGGCAAACACTGAAGGCGGCTGTAGCGCATCCACCAGGGTTACCACCCCAATTACCCGTTCAAAGGGTTCTGGTAGCTGCGCAACGGTAATGTCGTCAGGGATAGGTTCAGCGGCTAACTTCGCCATAATGGTTGCCCCCAACCCCCGCCTTACCATACTGACAATGGTGGAATCTTCCCTCACGTCATAGGCAAAGTTGATCGATTGAGCATGGCGGGTTAAATATTGCTCAATGTTGTAGCGACAGCCATCGCCAGGGGGTGTTTGAATTAAGGGATATTTAAATAATTGCTCCCAGGTTAGTTGAGCATCCATGGGTTTAGCGGCAGGGGGCAATAACACCACATATTCATCCCGCAGCAGTTCCCATGCTTCAAAGTCGGCACTGGTGGGTAAATAAGTAAAGCCAATATCAATACGTCCCTGGCGTAGATAGTCTTCGACAAGGTGGTAATGACTAAACTCATCAATGGTCACACTGATGCCGGGATACTGCTGACGAAAGCGTTCGATCACCGCTGGCAAAATGTGGGTGGCCACACTGCGGAAGCCCCCCAAGCGCACCTGACCTGATTGCAACCCCTTCGCTAGCTGGGCCTGCTGACAAATTTTTTCTAGTCGGTCCATCACTTGCTCTGCTTCTGCTGTGATGGCTTCGCCGACGGGGGTGAGGACGGCCCCCTGGCGGCCTCGGTTAAGAAGGATCACACCAAGCTCGGTTTCTAGGGTTGCGATCGCATGACTCACCGCCGACTGCGATAGCTCTAACTGTAACGCTGCATCACTAAAAGTACCGGTCTTAGCAATAGCCACCAGTGCCCTGAGTTGGGAAAGTTTGAGTCGATTGGGATTGCTCTCGGCCATGGAGCACCTAATAATTGGACGATGCTTAAAACCGCATCCAAGTTAAAGCTCCTAAAGTCATCTAAAACTATAGGTATGAATACGGCCTATATTAAATATTGCCTTAGGGTGCTCAATAAAATCGATTAAATTCATCTATACCTTTTATGCAACCCGTGAAGTAGATCATTTGATCTATTTGCTGGCCGGACATAGACTAGAAAATTGGGCAAATAGCTAACAACGCTGACAACCATGGGTCTAATCAGCATTCGCCCGGAGGGTTTATAGCGTTCCCCAAGCAACCTTTTCCTCTGGATGGATGGCAGTGCGGGGAGCCCGCCATCATCGTGGCTACGAACGAAGCTTGGTTTTATCTGATCATGCTGATTGACCCAGTCTGGCCAAAACGGTTAAACAAACTCAAGCAAAGACAGGCTACGTCACCCATGGTCACAATGACGTGTTATCGCGCTATCTAACGGAGCAGCTAGGCATTAACGCTCAGCCGCTGAACACATTGTTTGAAGGGGAAATTGATAGTTAAATGCTCTTTTCTTTTCACTAGAAATAGCAGAAAGACTGCTATTTTAGTCTGCCTCTATTCTTAGATGTAAAACTACACGAAGTTTGTTAGCATCCAAGATTAACGACTGCATTTTAAGTCCTTAAATATTTATCTATCCGAATCGTTGAAAGTTTTAAACCATTTGATAGCTAGAGTCTTATCCTTTTAAAGGGCTCTAGCTATTTTTATACATCAATTGCGTATCATCAAGATAACACTCCAAAAATCGTATCAGAAGCACAATCAACAAGCCTCTCGACTTTTCTTCAGTATTCTGTAACCGGTACAAACAAAATTTCTAGATTTGTACTTTTCATGCGTGTTAAACAGCATTAATAAATAGAGTATGGTAAGCGACTGACCATTATTGTCTTAGCATCTACAGCAGCTATAGATAATCAGCATAAATCATGGACCTAACATTGAACGAAACACCTAACGACAAAATCTTAATTGTTGATGATCATCAAGTAGTACTCAGCGGCACTATCGATATCCTGCGTCAGCAATATCCAAATTATGAGCTTTTAACAGCAAAAACAGTCCAGGAAGCTATAGAAAAGTTAGCCGAACATCATTTTATCCTAGTTATTTTAGATTTATCTATTCCTAAAGCTTATTCTCAAGACGCAAAAGTTGAAACCGGCATAGAGTTGCTTAGGCAGGTTATGAAAAACTACCCTGAGCAAAATATTGCTATACAAAGCACCTATATTAAAGCTCTAGTGAGAGTTAGGTCAGAAATCGACAGTCACCAGGGCGGATTTACCATTGTTGATAAAAGCATGTCTAGCCAGGACATCTTTCAGCGCATTGATGGTGCCATCAAGGGCTTTAGCTACACAAGAGGACTCAAAACCTTACAGGCTGGTATCGAACTGAAACCTGAATGGTTAGACGTACTCACGTTAGCGTTTCACGAAGGGCTGCAAGATAAAGCTATTGCCCAAGAACTCAATGTACAACCCAGTACAATTCGTCATTACTGGAACAAGCTCTACGATGTTCTAGAAATTGATCCTGAACTCAACAAAAAGAGTGGTAAGAACTTGCGAAGTCTAGTTGAAATACGGGCCCGTGCAGAAGGATTAATAGATTGATGAAAAAACTAATCCATCGGGAAAAAATCTTAGAAACACTCAAGACCAACCTATGGGGAATTGGAATTATTTTGTCTGTTCTAAGTGCTCGTTCTTTAGGAGCTTTCCACGCCCTGGAGCTGATGGTGCTAGATCAATTTTTCATACTCAATACCCGGCTTTCCATTGAAGCTCCAGATAAAAAAATTGCCATTGTGGAAGTTGGTCAGCCATTTGTGGAAGGCTCTGTAGATAAAGGCTATACGATCACTGCCGACTCCCTGGCAAACGTTCTAGAAACTATCTTTAACAGTGCCCCTACTGTTGTGGGCACCGATATTGTTTCGTATAGAATCACAGGCGATCACCAGGAACTGCTATCTGTTATCAATCAACATTCCAACTTGATCACAGTTGAAAATAGCGACCCCAACATTGCTGAACCCATTCCAGGACTCACTAGCCAACAATTATCTACTCAGGTAGGGTTCAACGATCTGATTTTTGATAGAGATGGCACTGTCCGTCGAGCTTTACTAGGCTCTTCGTTTCAAGGAGAGTCTAATGACTTCAAATTTTCCTTTCCAGTTCAAGTAGTTCGAGAGTATTTCAAAAACAGAGTTCAAAATACTGAAAGCGAAGCCATTGAGTTGGCAAATGGCCTCGAAGATACAGGCACTATGCGCTTTGGTTCTGTTGAGATACCGCGTATCCGACCTATTTATGGATATACCGAGCGAGAAATAGAGGGCGTTGAAACCCTGATTAACTATAGAGGTCAGATCGCCCCCTTTGAAGTGATCAGTGCTAGGGAGTTACTGGAATCAACAAACAAGGATGAGCTCATCAAAGATAAAATCATCATCATCAATTTAGAGGGCCTATCACCGGGATTTGCAGTTCCTCTCACCAGAGTATTTAGAAGTAGTTTGAATGATAATGATCAAATAGTGACCGGCATCGAAATTCAAGCTCATATTATTAGTCAATTAGTTCAAGCAGTTGAATCACAAAGACCTCTTATTTTGACTAATCAAATTACACAATACGTATTTATCATACTATTCTCAATGCTCGGCATTAGCTGTAGCAGATTCTCAAAAGAGGTACTAACTAACTTCGTTTGCTTATCAACAGTACTTATTTTAAGTGTCTTAACAAGTTATTTATTACTATTGCAGGTAGGACTTTGGCTACCTCTAGTTGCAACACTCATATCTACGACAATAAATGGTCTAATTTACATTAACTACGCTCAGAATAAGCGTCGCTGGGAAAAACTAATAAGTCAACGGAATCTAGCCCTTGAAAAGGAACGTCAATTATCTGAACAGTTAGATTCTCAACGACAGAAAACAATTGAGAATGTATTTGACTCTATTCATAATGGCCCTTTACAGACGTTGGCTAATCTTCTCAGGCGAACTCGTGATGAAACAATTGACTTGCATGAGATTTGCTTGACCTTAGAAGACCTTAACCGAGAGATTCGTTATATAGGTGACTCCATTAAACAGGATGCTAGCGATCGCAAACACAATCTTGACGTTAGCTATGCTGGAACCAAATTTGACTTAGACATCCCGCTTCACGAATTATTCCAAGAAGTTTATGACGCTATGTTATCAAGACCATTATTAGGCTTCGCAAACCTGAAATTTACAATAATATCGTTTGCACCTGTTGAAACGAAAAAACTGAGTATTGAAGCCAAACGAAAGCTATGTAGATTTTTAGAAGAAGCTTTAGGAAACGTTGGCAAACATGCAGTTGGCGCTACACGTTTAGTCGTAACTGGAAAGCAGAGAAATAATAACTATGAACTTACCGTAGCTGATAATGGTCCAGGCTCAAACCATGAGAGGCTTGAATCTGGTGAAGGTACTCGTATAGGAATGGAAGTATCCAAGTTAACTCGTGGCAGGTTTATTAATAAGCCCAATAAACCTAGAGGCTTTCTATGTCAGCTAGTTTTCCCCACATCCGTTTGATTGCATATAAGTAATCCATACTTTTAGCATGAAGATAAATACGTCTATATTCGGATTAGTAAATATATTATTTTTTAGAAAATTAAGATCAGCGCATCAATAACCTTTTAACCTAAAAATCCTGCTTTACGCACTGAAATCTCGGTTTTGATGCGCATATTATATCCATCTTGAGGGGAAATATTAAAAATATCTTGTATGCGTAACCAATAGTTTCGGACTGTACGGCGTGAAACCTTTAAGTATTCGGCAATTTCTTTATCTTGAAGACCTTTATTGAATGCAAGCTCAAGAACTTGTAACAGTTCTGACTGTATTTCTGGATAAACACGTAGCTTAGCAGGAACGTATCGTAAACCTTTAAGTGCTCCATCTATTTGTGTAAAGATATCTACCTCTGAAAAACACTTATCAACAACAGTAAATCCACCCTGGTGCGCATCTATGTAGGTTTTCATACGAATTAAAGCTTTAATATTTGTACCCTGAACAACTATATTAAGTTGCGAGTTCAGTTGCATCAAATCCTTTAACAGTAAAAGGCCAACTTCAATTTCAGGGCTTTGGCCTTCCTGCAGTGAAATGGATAAGTTACAAATAACCAAATGAGGCTCTTCAGTAATAACCATCTCTTTAGCAGCTTGAGCATCAGTAGCAGCTAGCACTTGAGAATCAGGATACTGGGCATTCAATAATTTTTCAGTCCCCCACAAACTTAATAGGTAACTATCAATAATTAGAAAAGTTGGAGACATATACCAAATAGAACTATTGCCAATAGCAGATTCTAATCACAAACGCGTGGAATAATTTAATTAAAAAAGCTCTACTGGTGCTGCACCGCAGTTATTTTGACAAGTTTACTCAAACATACCTCAAGGCGTTTTGACAAACAATAACAATAACCACTACAGAACCTTTCAAACGCAAACCAAGCAATACATACGAACTACTTTTCGACTCATCTTTTAAGTATTCTTGAGCTGCTAGCTAAGTTCACTATATATGGGACTAAAGTCATAAACCAATTGCTGAATTTCTCTTTTGAGCAATTTACTTCATAAAAAAATTTAATTCACCTTAAATAAAAATCAATCTTGGAATGCAGAAAAGTGAATTGACCTTAACTGACTGCATTCATATGCTTATAGAAGGTAAAAATCACAATGGTTGTAGAGTTGGCTTAGAAAGTACCTACATTCAGCAGTCATAACTGGTTGAAAAACTGATTCTAATTTTTGACCAGAAATTTGGAAGTCCTTGATTGCTTCCTAAAATGCTATAGCTACCAGTAGGGTTAGTTTAGAGGTTTTGCAGGCTTCTAAGGCAACAGCTCTATTGTTTTAGTTAAAAAATCTAAATTTGCAGCACTTAGTAGTGTGATTAGGAAAGCGTTAAATGTGATTGAGCCTTTAGTGAATACGCTAGTCACTATATAGCGCTTCGTGGAACAAAAGCACTCTTAGCAAGAGTAACTTATTGAAGTAAGCTCATTTATATAGTGATGAGCTTATATTTTTTTGCAAATCTAGTTGCCCAAAAGGGCAACTAGATTTGCAAAAAAATATAATGTTCATTATATAAAATAGTGACAAGCTTTGAATTTTTGATTACAATGATGCGCAAGAATCAGTTTTCAACCAGCTTTTGCCATGAGTGTTCCTCTAGTGAAGGGATGCAGTTTGCCTGCATTTCACCAAAACCTATATCGCTTTCCACTTAGCTTACTATTTATGGCCAAAGAGCCTGTTCCAAGGAGGCTAATGTTCACTTCAGACTCAGGAGCGACTTTAGATCTTCTTGAAGAGGAGAATGATCCACGCCTTCCTCTAATTAGGAAGGTGTTAAGATGCCTAGAATCTGGAAATTTACGAAATGTCGGACTAATAACTAGAAGATTTCCTAGTATGTCTGTCTCAGGCGCGCACACATTTGTTTCTACGCTATCAAATCAAGGAGCAAAAGACTTCCACATTGTCTGGTATCAGGAGCCCGCAAATGCGACTATAACTATCGCTTTGCTGTACGTTGACTAACGTTAATTTATGTCCATGAGCTAACGTCACCCAAGCTTAAGTTGTTGTCGCAATGTTTCTGGTATTGCTCTAACATTAGCTAGCTTTTCTTTACTGGGCCATTTTGTATGACCATCCCAGCTAATGCCTCTTAAGTTTGCACTTTCAAGGGACGCAAAGTCCAAATTTGCTCCATTCAGTTTGGCTCCTTCTAGATTTGCAAAGCCAAGTCTAGCTCCACGCAGGTCAGCATGGCTCAAATCCACGTATCTTAAGTCAGCGTTTTCAAGAACAAGCCCACTCATGTAAGCGTTGCATAACTTAGTTTCACTGAGGTTTAATTCAAAATTATTCAAGTCTGAGTCCCGTCTACTCAAAACAGATAAAACCGCTTGAATATCGTGGGAAACCTTAAACTGTTGCCCCTCCGAAGATACGCCTTTGGATAACTCTATTGTAATTTCTTCATTGGATATATTAGATATGCCTCTTATGGATTCATTAGGCGAGTGTGTACGAATAAACGCAGTTAAAATATCCATGACGGATTCACAATCTTCCTTCGAATCCTTTGCAATACGCTCTAACGTGTAAATACCACCCAAACGAATTTCTACATGCTCGCTTGCAAGCATTTCAATAGCTTTCGTAAAGCGTTCTGTAACTTGCTTATCGTCTGTCAGTTGATAGATTTTCTCAGAGTTCCGAAGATTACGCCACGTAAAGAAAGATGTTACACAAAAGAATATACCTCCTAAAGTCTGTACTAATGTTGTTCTAGCTGCATTCTCATAATCAAACTTATTTTTATCCCCTACAGGCTGTATGTACTTTATCTGCCAAACAGGGACTAGCCATACTACAAAAAATACAGCTAACATCACCAGAAAAAGCAATGAGATCTGAAGGCTCACACGGTATATCTCTATTTTTTTATCCATATGTAAAGAAATTTAGATGCCTGCAGAGAATTTGAGCTAATTTATCGGGGCTTTCAACCGACCATAACTACGTCTACAAAACTACTGCTATCTGATTTTTTTAGGTAGGATCCGAGTGTGACACTTCAAATTGCGGAAAGTAGGGTTGATGACTTGATCTAAACAGTAGGTAACTTATGTATAAAACTTAGACTTGGCCACATAGGTTACTTGGTCAAAGACCATAGCATTGACTGAGCAAACAATTGCCCTAGTCACTAACTATCCTATTTTGGTAAGCCTTATCATGGTGATTTATCGTCTATAGAAACAATAAAAAGGCAACGTATAGAGTTATTTGTCAAGCTAGCTATTTCCTTAAAAAGCTTCGACACAAACTAAATTGTGAGGCCAATTATGTCTAACGAATGAACACTGACATTGGAAAAATTACGGTTACATATTCTAGGAGCCACGTTGATTTCATTATCAACCGTTTCTATAGTAAACCAATCAACCAGAGCTGACTATTTCCCGCCACCTGTTGTTGTACAGGATGGTCAACGCTCTGTCAGTTCTACCCGATAAAGTTAGCTAATAGGAAATGATTTTTATCACAGAGACATATGATGTCGCATAGAATTCATTTTGTTCCCTAGCAAAGTGAGTGCAGTTGCTTTTCAGAAAAGTGTAAGCGATTTTACACGGAAGATCTGAGCAGCCTGAGGAAAAGCTCACAAAAGTCTGCATAAAAGCAAATTGTATTGCCAGGAAGCCTTCGTTATTCTGTGATTGTTCGATAAAACATCACTGATTCAGCTTACTTTTTTGCTTGACTAGTTGATTTACGCCTGTATCGCTATTGCAACTTTAGATGATTCATATCACTGCCTTCTGAAAGTCACTTCCTTATCGTAGAGCTTGTGCAATGCCCTTTCTACCACTTTTTACCGTTTGTCTCGCTTTCTTTCTCTTTTCTGAGGTCTTAACTCCTAAGCCTAAGAAAAAGGAAACAAAAGACGTACCTACATAATTGTTAATTGAGTTAACAAGCGCTGAAGGCAGTGCTGAGTAACTGGGCAATCATTGGAATAAGCACTAACCCCCCCCCCATCTTGAGTTCAGAGGACAACACCATGATCGTTCTATCTTCCATGAAAGCAATGAGAACACGGCGTACAGAGCTATTGGCAAGCCTGGTGTTGACCCTATGGCACAAGCTTAGACCCGAGCAAGGCTGTGAAGCTGATTGCTGCTAATATCCTGCGTTAGTCGATAGATGTAAGCGCTCAGTAAATAACCCGCGACAATTTTTTCAAGTTTTGCTGTGACAGTAAGGAGTGAAGGCCAAGCGTTAGTGGTCTTTGCTCCTTTTTCTTATTGGGGTAGTGGGGAGCTTGCCCTGAGCCTGTCGAAGGGTGAGGAGTAGAGAAAAAGAGGGTGGAACCGACAACTAGTCTTGCTCATCTCGGTTAAAGCGGAGATTATCTAGGGTTTGGCCAGGGGGTAAATCCACAAACACACGGTCCTCAGCCGTGACACCATCTAAAATTTGGATTTGATTGCCGATCTGAGGCCCTAAGGTGACGGGACGGAAACGAATATTTTGATTGTTTGCACCAGGTACCAGCACACCGGTTTCCCCACCCTGGGTAACCACAGCAACCGCTGGTACGACTAAAGCATCTGTGAGGCGATTGCCGAGAAAGGCGACATCGACATTCATATTTGAGCGCAGCTGCTCTAGACCATTCTCTAAGCGAATTCGCACCTGAAAAATGGTGACATTTTGGCGTTCAATGGCCTCTGGGGCAATCAGCCGCACTGTCCCCTTAAACAGATTTTCTGGATAAGCTGTCGATATAATCTCTACCGCCTGACCCACTTGAATTTGACCTAAATCGGCTTCAGGCACTTCGGCAACAACTTCTAAACCATCGGCGATCGCAAAAATAGCACTAGATGTGGCTGAAGCCGCTTCAGATGCTGACGTGGTTGGCGTGACAAAGGCTCCCTCAGTGGCAAATTTTTGGGTCACGACCCCGGCAAAGGGGGCTCGGATAATGGTGTTGTCGATGCGAGTTTGAGCGGCTGAGACTTGGCCTTTAGCGCGCTCGACACGGGCAGTGGCCTGGTCAACATCCTCCGGGTCCGGATCATCTTCTAGATCTACAAACCGTTGTTGCGCTTCGACCACCCTGGCCTCAAGCTGGCGCACATTGGCCAGGGCACTCTCGACGGCATTCTCACTATTGTCGAGTTCGCGAGCAGAAATTGCCCCCTGGCTGTAAAGGTCCCGATCGCGATCCAAGTCTCCCTCCACCAGGCTCAATCGCGCCTCAGCATCCACCAGCTGGGCTCTCACCGCCTCCAGATTTGACTCAGCCTGGGCCAGCTCTGGGCGATCTGTCCCCTGTAATAAATCTTGTAGTTGAGCCTCTACCTCTGCCAGATTGGCCTGGTTTTGGCGCAGTTGAGCATTCAAATCATCGATATCCATCCGGGCTACAACTTGCCCCTGCTCAACGATGTCTCCTTGTTCAACCAACAGCTCATCCACAATGCCCGAGTTCTTAGGGCTCAGGTTCACTGTGCGATAGGCTTCTACCTCACCACTGGCATTGATGCGAATCGTGACTTCTGCGGCCTCTACTGCCACAGTCAACGTATCAACATCGTAGGTATTGGCACGATAGCGCCGGAAGGTGACTGCGCCAATACCAATAATTGCGATCGCAACACCGCCAACAATCCATGGCAAAGGGCGCTGCTTAAAAAACCATTTCACTCGCTGATAACTCCGTGGTAATAACCGAGATTACTAGAGCACAAGCCAGTATTGATGCCCCTATGTAGCTTAACGAATTTATTGAATCATCAGGGTCAATAGGCATCACCAAAAACAACTATGGAGGAGAATATTTTAAGCTCACAACAAGGGTCGACAGATTTTCCCGTGCTTGAGCTTTAAATTATTACTGTTGCATAAGAGGGGTTCGATAGATAACAGAACGTCAGATAACAGAACGTTCTGTTAACCGTTCTAAAAACCTATACAAAATCCTGACTGATAGCGCCTGATGTCGAAGGACAGGCTTCGACGGTGCGCTCAGCCGACCTCCACAAGGGAATGCCCCTATAGGATTGTCCATTTTTAATGTCTGCTGACACAACAATTACCAGCGAGACAGACTCAAGCTCTGCTCGGAATACCCTTAGATATTCGCTCTCTCAGTCAATGGTGGCGCTAATTATTGCCTGATAGTACAGCTGTTAGCTCAGCTGGGACTAGCGCCGCTGCCTGACTGCGAGAGAAATCTGCTAACGCACTCCAGGCTGCATCAAAGAGCTGATCAGGCTGCAAATCGTCCTTTACCAAATCCCACAAACGCCCGACCTCTTCGGTGTGCAAACGATTGTCCTCAGTAAGGGCAGCCAAAATTTGCTGCCGTAGATACTGACCTTCGTCAGACATTAAAAATTGCATCCCCAACCCGGCGGTGGGAATCAGGTTAAAGCCCTGATCGCCTTGGGCAATGCGAATCATATTCTCCAGACGCTGCCATTGGAAGCGGCCATCCTTGAACAAAACGTCAATCAGTCGCCGCCGCAGAGATTCGGTTTCACCCATTAGCAATCGCCTGGCCACATAGGGATAGGCAATCTCCACAATCTTAAATTCCGGATTGAGGGTGAGGGCCAGACCTTCTTGAGTAACCAACGAACGAATAATCAGTGCAAACTTGGCGGGTACTCGGAAGGGATATTCATATACCAGCTCTGAAAACCTATCGGTGATGCTCTTAAAGTTGAAGTTACTCACACTGGCACCAATGGCACCATCAAAAACCGCTTGCAGAGCAGGCACAATGGGCCGCACATCGACATCAGGGGTGAGAAAACCGAGTTTGACAAAATCATCGGCCAGCTTGTCATATTCCTGGTTGATTAGATGCACAACTGAGTCCACCAGAGTTTCCTTCATATCCTGGTTCAGCTGATCCATCATGCCAAAGTCAATGTAGGCCATGGCCCCATTGGGCATGGCAAACAGGTTGCCGGGATGGGGATCGGCGTGGAAAAAGCCAAACTCTAACAGCTGTCGAAGGCCTGACGAAACACCAATGCCAACCAGGTCATCAGAGTCTAAACCAGCCGCTTGCACCCGCTCGATGTCGGTTAGCTTAATGCCATCAATCCACTCCAGCGTCAGCACCCTGGTACTGGTATAGCGCCAGTAAATTGCTGGCACCTTGACCCTGGGGTCATCGGCAAAGTTAGCCGCGAAGGCCTCCGCATTACGACCTTCATTTAAGTAGTCGATTTCCTCAAAGAGCTTGGAGCCGAACTCATCCACGATCAAGGTGAGGTCGTGGCCCAGATTGAGGGGCAACCAGGGGGCAATCCAACCGGCAGCCCAACGCATCAAATATAGATCGCGGCAAATGATCGGCACTAATCCAGGGCGCTGAACTTTTACCGCAACCTCTTCTCCAGAGTAGAGGCGAGCTTTATATACTTGACCCAGACTAGCAGCGGCCACCGGCTCAGGCGATATGTAGCTATAAACTTCGTCAGGGGTGCGACCTAACTCTTTTTCAATAATTAGGCTCGCTACATAGCTATCAAAAGGGGGGAGCTGATCTTGAAGCTTGATCAGCTCATCTAGAAATTTTGGGTTGATTAAATCAGGGCGCGTAGAGAGGGCCTGACCAACCTTGATAAAGGTGGGACCAAGATCCGTTAATATCTGTCGCAATTGAGATGCTCGTTTGGGCTCATTGATGTCTTGACGCCCTAAACCTTTATCAAACAGCAGTCCTAAGAGAAAACTGCCAAGCATTAATACCACCGAAAGTGCCCGCCACAGCACTGTCCAAAGACGAAAGCGATAGTGGTTTGCGATCGCAACCGCATTGTACCGCCGCATCTTTTCAAGCTCAGCCATACAGTCTCATCTCCTAAGCCAAACGCTCAGTCAAGAAGGCACAGTGACACCTGGGTGGTACGAGTATCATCAGCCTTCGCCCTAAGCAATGTGGATATTGGGTAAATTCTGCCCCACTATCCAACAGTAAATGTCTTAATCATAGTATAGATAACTACATTTTTATTTAGATTTCTCTGAGAATAACGAGTCCTACTCTAGTTAATCAACAAACAATAAAGAAGGAGCCTCTAGGGGCTCCTTCCTTATTTCACCTCAACTTCAAAAAAATAAACCAGCAAAAGGCTCAATTGTTGGGGCCGCGCAGATATGTTGGGGCTGCGCAAATATTTAGATGACAGCGTTCAGGATAGAGGTGATAACCGATAGCAAAAAGGCACCGATAATCGCACTCCAGATGCCCCAGCGTAGGCGAAACCCCTCAACTAGCTTGGCAGACAGACCGAATAGAATCAGGTTTAGCAGCAGGCCCCCCAGGGTTACTAACCACAGCACCCCCCCTAAAACTGGTAGGCCAGCAACAATATTGACAACGCCATTCAGCACACCAAAAACGAGGGCCGTAATCGCTGTTTTCCCGAAGCTATCAGACTCTACACCAGTGGGCAAAAAAGTAATAATTACCAGAGCAATGGTGGTAATCAACCAGGTAACAATAAAGGGAACGAGAACGTCCATGACAGGGCTCCTTAGAGGCGATAATAACGGAATATCCGTGTTTACTCGTAGCAGTTTCGCCTGAAGTATATCAAATTTTTCTCTATGCGTAATTAAAGGAGTGTTAAGAGCAATGCCTTTAATTACGGCTATTTCAGCCGGTAATATTGGCGTAGTCGCTGCTGAAATTGTCCCCAGTGTTGGTCTAATTTGTCTGGGGTAAGTGTAAAAAGTTGCGGCGAGGCATCTTCGAGTGCGATCGCAACCATCGCCCGCTCCACCTTAATGCCATAATCCCGATATACCCAATTCACAGCCCAGCAGTAGGCCGCCACCTGCAGAAAATAATCTTCAATCCACTCTGGTTGTTTGGGACGTCGTGCAGTTTTCCAATCACAGACCAATAGCTGGCCCCCATAGACCATGAGCGCATCTGGATACCCAGCAAATTTAAGTGGATGCCACACCGCTCCTTCCACCAAAAGCACTTCGTCAATATTTTTGAGCACCGGCTCAATAGATGCCCAAAAGCCTTCAGTTCCCTCCGGTAGCACCCAGTCTTCTTGACGCAGATAGGCCTTAATCACCTTGTGAATTTTTGTCCCAGATCGTGACGCTTTGGCGGTAATGCGATTGGCTTCTTCAGCGCCCACCCGCTCCCGCCAGCGCCACAGACGCTCTCTATCTTCCCAAGGCTTGGTCGCTGACAAGACTGTGGTCACTCCAGGCAGTTGCTGTTCCTTCTATTTCGTAATGCCGGCGACGATTTACCGAAACCTGCTTCGCTTTGTAATGGGGCAGCATTGACCAAATTATCCTAAGAAAAATTCATCCTAAAAACGTAGAGACGTTCCACAGAACATCGCTATAAAGCGCCCAACACCCCATATGCAATCCCTACTGCACCGCAAAGGACTCAATCATCCATTTATCGTCTTCTTTTCTGAGGCTATACTCCACCGTCAGCTGATCTTCATAGGAGAATGCACCGTTATACTCACCAAATTGATAAGCATTCCCCGTTTCACTGACGTCAGCCGTCACTTGAATCTGGTCATCGCCAAGCTCTTCAGCAGTCAGATTTTGCATCTTTTGAACATATTCTAAATGGACACCTTCCCGCTGATTGCTCTCTACCTTAGCAACCCACTGGGCAAGCGTTGGTTCCAACAAAATATCGGCCAGGGCATCAACATTCCACTGGGGACCCATGGCCTCAGATTTTATCTCATACCACTTTTCAATGGTCTCTTCAGCAATGACCTGTACATCACCGGTGGCCGTCGGTTGAATATCTGCAGTCGGCAGCTCAATAGCAGGACGCGTCACATCAATATCTAAAGGATCGCCCTTGATCTTAGGCCCACCAAACAGTCCGCCAAACAAGCTCAATAGCTGAGACATCATGAATCCCAGCACAATCAGGCCACCCAGAGCCAAAAGTAACACCAGTGCTAAGCGCCCCCATTTAGGAGATGAACGCCGTCGAGTTTTCACAACCGGCTCGTCAAACCCAACACTGGCAGTTAATTCATCATCGAGTTGGCCATCAGGAGATAGGTTAGAAACCTCCTCCGCTGTGTAGGCCGTCGGACGCGAGCCAGCAGTAGCGGCGGCACCAGCAGCACCGAGTCCCACCGTGGCCGCTGTACCGACACCAACAGAGGGTGCCGATCCAAACGATGGACGCTCATAATCTGTAGGCACACGACTATAGCCTGACCCACCATAATCTGATGTGCCAAAGCGGCCAATGGGAGGCTGCGGCACTGCATCCTCAGGGGGCATGGATTCTAAGTAAGCTTGCACCTGCGCATTGGCAAAGTAGTCTTTGAGGGTGACATTGCTTTGATCCAAATCCCGAAAGAAGGGAAACACGTCCTGTTGTAACCAGCGTTCAGTGTACAAACACAGCCCAGGCAACAAATCCGGCGCGCCTGCAGAATGCTCCCTAATAAACGCTATGGGTTCATTCTCATGGCTGCGCTCCAGGGCGTAGGTGGCCTCTTCGGTTTGCCCGAGCAGCACTGCACACACAGCCTGTTCTAGATAGACATCCTGGCGCTCTGTTAGCAAGGACAACCGCTGTTTAGCTTGACGCACAAGCTTAGGCTGATGCTTAGCAAAGCCCCTCGCCAAAAGTGCATACACCGATAGATAAACACCAACGGATGACGGTCGCTGAGCTTCACCCTCAAAAATATCCTGTTGCTCTGCCGATGTCAGGTAACTCCGCAACTGCTGCACAAATCGCAAAAAGTCCTCAACGCTTAACCCCGAGGCATCATCATTGGCACCATCAATGCCCCCTCGCGCTTCTAACATGGACTTCAATAAAGCGACACCTTGTTGTCTGGCCGCTTTATCGGCCAGGGGACGCGCCACCAGCTCTAGGATCCGATAGGGCTTAAGTCTATCGAGATCTGCATGAATTTCTGCCTGCATCTCGGGAAATAGGTTTTCCCGAAGCATGAGTTCCTGACCCGTTTCCAAAGACTCTGCTGCATTTTCGTATTGGTGCTGTTGCCACTGCTCTCGCCCTAGTTCCAGACAAGCCAGACCAATGGTCAAGACAACATCGGCAAGGGCATGCTCATCCCCCCCTTCTAGGGCACTAGCTCCGCTAGTTAAGTAAGGTCGTCCCAAGCGAATAACCAGCTCATATTCACCCAGTTCCAACAGCACCAGCAACGCTCCGATAAGCTGCTGCTCATAAATTTCAATTAAAGCGGGCTCAGCACCTGCCGCCAAAAGTTGAGCATCGTAAACCTGACGGGTGCCTGAGTCTTTTAGAGCAACATAGGCGGCATCAATCAGCTGTTTACGGGATTGAATTGCAAACTCCGAATATTCCCGACGAGGTAACTGTAAAGTACGATCACGATGAGCCTGCTCCAGTTGTTCCGCTGTCGCTTGCATGGGCAGCCCCAGAATTCGGTAATAATCTAGCGGAATTTGCACAGTGACTTCCTTAGCACTCAAGTTAACTTCAGCTTGTGTGTGAGGCTTTGCAGAACTCTAGTACAGGCACTAATGAACATCCCTATAATATGGATGGATAGAAACTACCTGAGCCGGGTAAAACAGTTGCCTACTTAAAACCGCATACATAATAGCGATGAAATGCTGATATTTGAAAGCCTACAGCAATGAATCAAACTTTTCAGACAATTGGCTGAGGAAATTAAGGTTATAAAGCCACTGTTTTTAGTGGGCATTTTCCTATGTAGCAGTCCCCATAAATCTACCTGCTTTGCTGGTTCTAGGGCAGAAAGAAACTTCAAAATAAAGTCCTCAGATCTACAATACCAAGCAAATACTAAGGATTGATCTGCCAGGTACGACCACTCAATTTAAGTGGATATTCAAGCAGATTAAAAACATCGGTCACCGGGAAAGCGAGATTGTCGTCTAAAATTATGTTCGGTCGATTTTAACTTAATCGGGCCAACAAATATCCGCGTAAGCGCGCGGTGATCATGAATTGATCACTTTTTTGGAATAATCATAATTTGTATTGCGGCGAGGCGATTGGCAAGCCAATGGTTCAGGAAAGGACATTACCAACATTTCAAGCAACTTCGGCAAAGCTCGATAAGCAGGAGGGCCTGAGGATATACGAAGATATGGTCCTGGGCCGCTATTTCGAAGATAAATGCGCCGAAATGTACTATCGGGGCAAGATGTTCGGATTTGTACACCTTTATAACGGTCAAGAAGCTGTCTCCACCGGAGTCATCAAATCGATGCGCCCTGATGACTATGTGTGCAGCACCTATCGTGACCATGTTCATGCCCTAAGTGCCGGAGTACCCGCCAATGCCGTAATGGCCGAACTCTTTGGTAAAGAGACTGGTTGCAGCAAGGGTCGGGGTGGCTCCATGCATATGTTTTCCAAAGAGCACAATCTGCTGGGGGGCTTTGCCTTTATCGGTGAAGGCATCCCCGTAGCCCTGGGCGCGGCATTTCAGTCGCGATATCGCCGTGATGCCCTGGGCGATGCCTCTGCTGACCAGGTGACTGCCGCCTTCTTTGGTGATGGTACAACGAACAATGGTCAGTTTTTCGAGTGCCTGAATATGGCGGCTCTATGGAATCTACCCATTCTATTCGTAGTTGAGAACAATAAGTGGGCGATTGGAATGGCCCACGAGCGGGCGTCTTCTCAAACCGAGATTTATCGCAAGGCCAGCGTGTTTGGTATGCCTGGCTATGAGGTTGATGGTATGGATGTGCTAGCAGTACGCGAGGTCGCCCAGGCGGCCATTGCCCGCGCCCGTGCGGGTGAAGGTCCCACCTTAATCGAGTGTTTGACCTATCGTTTCCGGGGTCACTCACTGGCGGATCCTGATGAATTGCGATCGCAGGCCGAGAAAGACGAATGGCAGGCCCGCGATCCCCTCGTCCGCATGGAAGCATATTTGATTGAACAAAACCTAGCTGACGAAGCTGAGCTTAAGGCGATTAAAAAGCGGATCGAAGCCCACGTCGAAGACGCCGTCAAGTTTGCCGAAGAAAGCCCTGAGCCCTCTCCCGCTGAGCTTCATCGCTATATCTTTGCGGAAGAGTAATGTGAAATCCGCCTCCTGAATTAATCGCAGTTAGCAAATCAATAGGGTATCTAAATGGCAGAAACACTTTTATTTAACGCCCTGCGGGAAGCCGTGGACGAAGAAATGGGCAGGGATGAAACCGTCTTTGTTATCGGTGAAGATGTGGGCCACTATGGCGGTTCTTATAAGGTCACCAAAGGGCTGTACGAAAAATATGGCCCCCTGCGGGTGCTAGACACCCCCATTGCGGAAAACAGCTTTACCGGTATGGCCGTAGGTGCCGCCATGACTGGCCTAAAGCCCATTGTCGAAGGCATGAACATGGGCTTTTTACTGTTGGCTTTTAACCAAATCGCCAATAACGCAGGCATGCTGCCCTACACCTCTGGTGGTAACTACCATATCCCCATGGTGATTCGTGGACCGGGTGGTGTGGGTCGTCAGTTAGGCGCAGAGCACTCCCAGCGTCTGGAGGCTTACTTCCAAGCGGTGCCCGGTCTGAAAATTGTGGCCTGCTCTACGGCTTACAACGCTAAAGGTCTGCTTAAGTCAGCTATCCGCGATAAAAACCCTGTTCTCTTCTTTGAGCATGTGCTGCTTTACAATCTGAAGGAAGACTTGCCTAGCGATGAGTACTTGGTGCCATTGGATAAGGCTGAAATGGTTCGCCCCGGTAAGGATGTCACTATCCTCACCTATTCTCGTATGCGTCACCATGTACTGCAGGCAGTCAAAGGCATTGAAGCCCAGGGATTTGACCCAGAGGTCATCGACCTGATTTCCCTAAAGCCCATCGACTACGACACCATTGGGGCATCAATTCGCAAAACCCACAAGGTGATCATTGTCGAAGAGTGTATGCGCACTGGGGGAATTGCCGCCGAAATTATTGCATCGATCAACGATCGGTTCTTTGATGAACTAGATGCACCGGTGATGCGTCTGTCTTCCCAAGATATTCCAACTCCCTACAATGGTCGTTTGGAAAGTCTGACCATTGTGCAGCCCAAACAAATTGTTGAGGCTGTGGAAAAAATGATGACTGCACGGGTGTAGGTCATTACTAAATAGGCATCATGAGCACAGAGGATAGCCTTATCTTCTGTGCTTTTTTATTTCTACCAAGGGATTAATGGAACCAATAACGGCAACCTATAATAGGATGTTTGGTTGGATAGCTAGTCACACGTACAAGGACCGGTGTATGGATAATACGGAGAAGGGCCATGGGTAAACAACGCTCGATGTTGGTGGTCATTGTTGGACTTGCGATCGCAGCAGTGTTTACCATTGTGCAACTGCCCACCCAGCTAGGCTTAGACCTGCGAGGTGGTTCCCAACTCACCCTCCAAGTACTAACCAATGAACAGGTCACTCAAATCTCTGAACGAGAGTTAGAAGCCGTCCAACGGGTCATCGAAAACCGAGTTAATGGCCTCGGTGTGTCAGAAGCCATCGTCCAAAGCTCTGGGCAAGATCAGCTGCTGATTCAGCTGCCAGGTGTCAGCGACCCAGCCCAAGCTCAGCGTGTATTAGGGGGTACAGCCCAGTTAGAGTTTCGCTCCCAAAGACCAGGGACTGAAGGCCAACTGAGGGCGATCTCAGATATTGTCAACCAGCAAGAACTTGAGCAGGCAACTATCCTAGCTGTTGGTAATGAGAACATCACCGATGAGCAGCTGGCTGAACTTGACCGGGTTACAGCGAACCTGCAAACCAGCCGTGAAACATTGTTGGAACTGTTCGAAGATACTGATTTGACTGGGGACAAACTCACAGATGCTTTAGCCAGTCCCCTAGGCACCGGTCAATCATGGCAAGTCTCCATTTACTTCAACAACGAAGGCGGTACTCTTTTCACCGAAATGACCCGTAATATCGCAGGCACAGGTCGAGTTTTGGGCATTTTCCTGGATAATCGACTAATTAGTGCCCCCACAGTTGATGTACAGTATGCTGCCACAGGTATTTCCGGCAATAGTGCCACTATCTCAGGTAGTTTCAATGCCGAAGCAGCCAGGGATTTAGAAATTCAATTACGGGGCGGTGCTTTGCCCGTGCCCGTAGAAGTGGTCGAAAATCGCACGGTCGGCGCTACGTTGGGTCGCGATAGCATTCAACGTAGCCTATACGCAGGCCTTGCAGGCCTGATCTTAGTGCTGGTCTTTATGGCCGTTTATTATCGTCTACCCGGACTCTTGGCGGACGTTGCCTTGGTAGTTTATGCCCTGCTCACCTGGGCGGCCTACAACATTTTGGGTGTGACCATGACCCTGCCAGGTATTGCCGGTTTCATTCTCAGTATCGGTATGGCAGTAGACGCGAACGTCCTTATCTTCGAGCGCACCCGCGAAGAATTGCGAGCCGGTAAAACCCTCTACCGTTCCGTAGAGTCAGGATTTTATAGAGCATTCTCCAGCATTCTCGACAGCAATGTCACCACCATCATTGCCTGTGCTGCCTTGTTCTGGTTTGGTGCTGGTTTAGTTAAAGGCTTTGCCCTTACCCTGGCAGTCGGTGTGGCAGTGAGTCTGTTTACAGCCTTCACCTGCACCCGAAATCTTCTTTTCTTTGTGATTAGCTTTCCTCAATTTCGCAAGGTGGGCTATTTTGCCCCGAGCCTAGCCACCGATCTGCCCTCTACTTCGCAACCGTCCCAATCATGAAATTGAACGTCGTTAAACAACGCGGTATCTGGTGGCTCGTTTCTGGTGTCTTGGTCGTCGTCAGCCTTGCGGCCATGGCCCTGTCATGGTCACAGTTTAATGGCCCTGTTAAACCAGGACTAGACTTTATTGGTGGGACACGACTACAGCTAGAACGCAACTGCAGCGATGGGGTAAGCTGCACCGATCCTATTGATATCGTCGAAATTCGCACTATTTTAGATGAGCAAGGGTTGGAAGGCAGCAGCCTACAGCTAGTGGGCGATTCTGGCCAAGCCCTATCCATTCGTACCCGCAACTTAGACGTAGACGAACAAACAGAACTGCGCTCAGCCTTAGAAAGCTATCTCGGTGAGATTGATCCAACAGCTTCAAAAATCGATGTCGTTGGCCCAACCATTGGTGAACAACTTTTAGTGGCTGGTCTGCTCTCTCTATTGGTTGCTTTTGTTGGGATCACTGTTTATTTAAGTCTTCGGTTTAAATTTGACTATGCATTGCTAGCACTCCTAGCCCTGCTGCACGACGTAGTCATCACCCTAGGTATTTTTTCAATTCTGGGGCTCACCATTGGGTACGAGGCAGACAGTTTATTTATTGTGGCACTACTGACAATTGTTGGCTTTTCCGTCAACGACACCGTAGTCATCTACGATCGCATCCGTGAAAATTTCAAACTGATGCCCGATCAGGATATTGATCAAACGGTGAATGATGCTGTTAATCAAACATTAGGGCGCTCCATCAACACCACCATGACAACGGCGCTTCCCCTATTAGCCATCGTGATTTTTGGGGGAGATACCCTTAAGTTCTTTGCCTTAGCACTGATTGTTGGCTTTTTAGCCGGAGCCTATTCGAGTATCTTTATTGCTAGTACGCTGCTGGCTTTGTGGCGATCTAGCTCTAGCTCTAATACAGATATGGCGACATCAGCCACGGAGTAACTTTATAAGCCGTCTATCTTAAATACGTCGCAAAGGAGATTGATTAATCAGAGAGGTGACTTCTTCCAACGGTTCTAAAAACATCGACAGCAATTACACCACAGTCGCCACCGAACGGGCCATTGAAGCTCTGAGACAGCATTCTTTAACGACCTGGTGGCGGTTGACGGTGGGTATATGGCTAACAATTGGGCCGTTAACTCTATGGCAGCTGCGTTCAGAAATCAGCTTACTGTTGGATTATTTCACCTGGACCTCTGTCTACTACGGATTGAAGTATAACTTCTTAGGAGCTGTGGGGTTCTTTTTGTGCGTCGGTTTGGCTAGCACTCTACTAGTCCGTGAAATTCGTCATTTAGTCTTAGGTATTTCTCCTATCGAGCGCCAACGTTTAGAGAGCCAATTAGCTAAAATTCGTCGACAGGGACCCTCCCATCCATTGTGGTCGTTGGTCAGTCGACCATAAAGATTTCGTCGTAGGGTTCTTCCATGGAAGGGTCCTACGGCGAAATCTTCAATAATTACAAAATCATCCATTGATTTTGTGACACCATCGCTAAAATATCGAGTCTATAATCATTGGCTCTACTTTATGCGACTGACAACTGATCGATTAACAATTCGCGATTGGCGTCCGATTTACGACGCTCAGCAAGCATTTGATATTTACGGCGATCCCAGGGTGACACGTTGGCTACAGGGTCAGTCTGACAGTTCTATTCAGATGACCCAAGAACGACTACAGCGCTATTGTGAACGCTGTGTTGACGGCCTAGGAATTTGGGCCGTTGTTGAAAAAGCCATTGATCGAGCCATCGGCAGCATTCTGCTGATTCCTTTACCTAAGAACGACAAAACTGACAGTGGCAAAATTGAAATTGGCTGGCATTTTCGTCCTGCAAGTTGGGGCTATGGTTATGCTACTGAAGCAGCCAGTACCCTTCTTCAGTATGGGTTTCACACAAAACAGCTACCCACTATTTATGCAGTTACTACCCCAGACAATATTCGGTCTCAGCGGGTCATGACTCGGCTCGGAATGGAAGCCTTAGGGTTTACCGATGACTATTACGATCGCACCTTGCAGCTTTATCGTTTGGCATCTACAAACTATTCTTCTGGCCAACTCGCATCAATGGCCGATAGCACCGTATCAACGTCTGTGCCGCTGATGTAGTTGACCATTTCAGCCCAAAACGTACCGGTGCCTACCGCCGCTGGCATCAAGTCAGAACCATCAAAGCGAATGGTTTCGGCTTGGGTCAATACGGCTGCCATTTGGCGCACTCCATCATTGGGGTAGATAGCCAAGTCCACCTCTTGGTGGGGACTAATATAGCCACGGGCAGCCCAACTTTCGTGGGGAGTCACCGTTGTTAGATAGTTAATGGCCGCTTGGGCCGCTGGGGAATTATTGGTGATCGCAATTACCAAACCGCCCGTTAACAGAGGTGATTGCGGCCCATCCCCCGGCAATAAAAAGACCCGAGTGTCTTTCCCTGGCTCAACGGTATCGGGCAAAAAATCGGTAATAAAGCTAGCTTGACGATGCAGATAACAGCCTGGAGGTTGATCAAACATGGGGGCTGACGCATCTCCAAAGGGAGTACTGATGGCACCAACAACGCCACCACGCACATAGCGATCGTTACGCACAATGTCTCCAAACATTTGGAAGGCCTCTTTAACCGGGGGAGAGTTAAAGGGAATCTCATGGGCGACCCACTGGTCATATACCTCAGTGCCTGCCGTTCGCAACAAAATATCTTCTACCCAGTCAGTACCCACCCATCCGGTGGCCTCTCCACTCTCCAGGCCAAAACACCAGGGTGTTTTACCATCAGCTGCAATTCTCTCAGTAAGACCGATCAGTTCATCCCAACTTTGAGGGATGTTATAGCCAGCCGCTTCAAAGGCATCAGGGTTGTACCAAACTAAACTTTTTGGATCGGACCGCATCCACAATCCATAAACTTGTTCATCCACGGTGCCTAAATCGACCCAGTCGGGGCCAAAGGCAGCGGTTAATGCGGGCAGCTCAACAATATCATTTAAGGGAGTCAGGGCTCCTTCTCTTGCCAGATCTCTCATGAGCCCAGGCTGTGGAAAAATTGCTAAATCTGGCACATCTCCTCCCGCCACCCGAATGGGTAACACAGTGGAGAAGGCATCTGTACCTTCATAAACCACCTCAATTCCAGTCTCGGCAGTAAAGGGGGCAAAGGCCTCTTCAACAATCTCCTGACCTACGCCAGTTAAGGATCCTAAGATGACTAATGTATCGCTGCTGTTGTTCTGGGAGTTGCCATTACAGGCGGTTAACAACAATGACAACACACTAACAATGTGGAGAGAACGGGGGGTAAATTTCATGACATCCGATGCCTGGTGACCTTGGCTAGTTTACGCATTGTAGGGGCATTGCCTGCAATCCCCCTAGCTGGATGCACTGGTGTAAAAACGTAATGCAAATCGCCAAAATAAACGGGATACTTGAAATAACCCTAAGGCGAGCAGTCCAGAGCCCGCTAACCAGGTAACTTCAATGCGATTAAGAAACACTTGGGCAGGCACTGTAGTTAAAAAAGCGACCGGAATCACAAAGGTGAAAAATATACGAAACGCAGCGGGATAAGCCACTATCGGAAACCGGCCAGCTTCTAAAAAGCCCCGTAGTACTTCTGTTACGTTATAAATTTTGACAAACCAGATACTCGTGGCTCCTAACATAAACCACAGACTGTATAAACTCATAAAGCCTAAAGCCAGGGGGACCATGGCGGCCAAGTAATTCCCCATACCCAATCCCAGTTGGTTGCCTGCGTATAGGATCATGACAGCCCCTAGCACCAGATCTGGAAATCCCCAAGGTGAAATCGTGCGTGTCGACAGCCAAAACTGAGAGCTAATGGGCTTAAGCAGGACAAAATCTAAGGTGCCGTCCTGTACATGCCTAACAATTCGACTCAGATTAGGGCTCAAAAATGTAGCGGCAAACCCCTGTAGCATGGTAAAAACACCCAATACCACTAGCGCTTCTTGCCATTGCCATCCTTGAAACTCGTAGCCCGTGCGATAGAATAAAAACAAACCAAATAAACTGCCACCCAAGGCCGTTAGGCTACTGAGGGTGGCAATTATAAAATTCAGGCGGTATTCAAGTTCAGCTGCGATCGCAACTTCCCAAAACAGCCGCAATACCCTTAAATAGCGCCGCACTGTCATTAACTCCCAAGTCATCAGCTCCATCGTAGCAACAGGCCTTGGAAGAATCGACAAGATTTCTAACTAGGCAGTATGTTGACCATCGATGTAGCGCTTCAGCTCACCTTGTAGACGATAGCGAGCCCGAGCGATACGAGACTTCACAGTACCCAAGGAAACGCCGGTAATTTCAGCAATCTCTTCGTAGGGCAGACCTTGAATCTCTCTCAAAACAATAGTAGTGCGGAATACTTCAGGTAATTCAGCTATAGCTGCTTGTAAACGCTCATAAAACTCATGGGTCATCATCGTATCCACGGGACTAGGGTCTTCTGAGGCAATCTCCCAATCAACCTGACCATCATCCAAATGCCTAGGGGCGTCTAGAGATAACGTGCCTGCGTGACGCTTACGCTTACGTAGCTCGTCATAAAACAAATTAGTGGTAATACGACTCATCCAACCCTTGAACTTTACGGGTGCCTGCAGACGATTTAGGTTGCGATAGACACGAATCCAAACCTCTTGAGCTAGATCAGCTCGGTCGGACCAATCTGGAGCAAGATGATAAAGCTGACGATCTACATGGGATTTGTAGCGACGCATTAACTCCGAAAACGGTGCCTGCTCTGGATAACGGTTACGCTGACAAACAGTAATTAACTCGGTTAGATCTAACTGATTAAGGTGCTCAGCAATCAGTTTTTGACTGTCGGGTTGAATAGCTTGAAAAGGAGAGATTTTAGTAACAGAATCAAGAACTCCAGTGGATAAAGCGCGTGCGTCAAGTTGGATAGTAGTCATAATAAAAACAATTCAGGAAGTTGTTTAATACGGGGGCTGAATTGGCTAGGTCTTACACCTAAATTTAGTTAGAAATAATGGCAGTGTTCTGACTCTGGAATAACAAAGACTTTCGTGACGATCACTGAGCCCATCAACCAGTGTAATGAAAGCTACCAACATCAAACATCAGCCATCTAACCGAGCGTTGTTCCTAAGAAAACTCTCATTACCACTTTAGTCGGTGGTCTTCAGGTAGTCCGTAAAGTGTTAGTTAAGAGATAGGCAATAAAAGCTTTTGTCTAATAAAAAAGTTCAACTTAATCAGTGAAAATATGGGGGATATAAAGACGATTAGACATGCTTTAAAGTTAAGACGAACAGGCTACATATTAACTTTGCATAACCATCTCTAAGTTTATGTTTTCTACACATACTTAAGTACTGTATGTGCTGTGTTTAAAACAGCTACTTAAGCCCCCATGCCTGAATAGCGCTTTAAACCCTGCCGCCATAGCAAACGATTGAAGCACCAAAAAATTAGACACCATGCCAGGGTAATTAAAATACTCTTACCAATTTGAATAGGTAAACCAACCATCAAACTGGCGGGCACATAAATTAAATAGGGAAATGGAGTCCACATGACAATTGCGCGAACGGTCTCAGGGAATAGGGTAAGCGGTGCCACCATGCCTGAGAAAAAGGTGTAAAGCAAAAACGAGAATTGTTCAATTGCCGTTGCGCGCTCAACCCAAAATGCCATCATGGCATAGGTATATTGCATTAAAAAGCGCAGACAAAAGGCCAAACTAATCGCCACTACCCCCCAAACAATGTGGGTAGGCCTTTGACGAGCGACAGGGTATAAGACTAAAAACAGCGCTACTAAAGCGGCAATAAATGGTAGCCTGGCCAGGCGTTCGGCTAGATGAGATGAAAAGTGACGCCAGCCCGGATCTAGTGGCTGTAGCAATAGCGGCGATAGCTTACCTTCTAAAACCTCACGCTCAAAATCCCAAATAACCCAAACAACGGTCAGCTGTCGCACAACAAAAACCGCTAAAAAATAGCGCACCACATCATCGGGATTCAGTTCAAACTGTCCGCTGCGAGCGGCTTCTTGCCACAACCCCATAAGGATTAACGGAAATGACCCCGAAAGCACCCAAAACATGAGTTCAGCACGATACTCAAGCATGTAAGCGTAGTAAACGGCAAGTAGCGTCGGGATTACTTGCACTAGACGTTGAGGATACTTAAGCAGAGACATCACAACTGAAGCCATAAGGGTTACTAGGCTATTAATTGAGCAGGATTGGCGTTTGAGTTACGAACTTTACGCCCTATTCAAACTTCAAAATTCAGCCTTCAAAACTTCTTTAGAGTTTAGTTGGTTATGCTGAAGGTGGGGCTATGGGAGTAAACGGGCAATGCTGAGGATTTCTAACCAGGTAACCATTCCAGATAGTGAAATTGAACTACAGGCGGTGCGATCGCAAGGTGCGGGCGGTCAAAACGTTAATAAGGTTGCCACAGCCATACACCTCCGCTTTAATATATTGGCCTCATCGCTGCCTGAGCACTATAAAACTAGACTGCTGACCTTAAACGATAGTCGCATAACCAAAGGTGGAGTAATTCATATTAAGTCTCAGGCTTACCGCACTCAGCTCCGTAATAAGACTGACGCCTTAGAACGACTACAGCAGCTGATTAGAGCAGCCATGGTGGTTAAGAAAAAGCGTAAACCCACCAAGCCTAGTAAAGCGGCCAAGCAAAGGCGTCTTGATAACAAAACCAAACGTAGCCAGCGCAAAGCATCACGTGGTCGCGTTAGCTATGACGATTAATGACTTCAATGGATTTGATCTTGCTCCATGGCATGGGTAGGACACCCCTTTCCATGGTGATATTGCAACATCGATTAAAACAGTTGGGCTATCGCGCTCATCTATTTGGATATTCAGCCACCTTTGAATCTCTAAATCGGGTAACGAATCGCCTCATGGCTTTAATTCATCGATTGCATACCAAAAACTATGGCTTGATCGGTCATTCCCTAGGAGCTGTGATCATTCGCAATGCCTTGCCCTTACTGAAACAGCAGCCTAAAGTCTGTTTCTTTCTGGCACCGCCGATGATCGCTTGCAAAGCGGCAAAAGTCTTTTCAAAGCTGTTGCCCTATCGTGTGCTGACGGGTGAAATGGGTCAGATGCTGGGTCAAGATGGTTTTATGAATCAATTGGTTATGCCCGAAAATGTGAAAATCTATGGGGGTACGGCTGGTCCTAGAGCGGCGTGGCTCCCCCTAGGCGATGAGATTAACGATGGTCTTCTCACCATTGCAGAAGCCAGCGGACAGTTTAGTCAAGGTGTAATGCGAGTACCGACCTTACATTCACTCATCATGAATTCCAAAACAGTATTTGAGGATATGGCCATATATTTGGACAAAAATTGCCCCTAAGCTCGAATTACGGTGATGGCTCCCTGTCGTTTTGAGACAACCGTCTTTACTACCAATCTCTCTTCGATGGGTAATGCTTGCGAACATCGAAGTAACACTTCCCGATAATCGGGTTAGCCACCACCAGACCTCCGCCCTGGGGACGCTTAAGCAATCCTAGATCCACCAAATATTGCCGATCATCATTGGCAGTAACGGGAAGTGATAATCCCGCCAACATCAATTCCATAATGGTCTTAACCCAACGAAATAGCTTTCCTGATCAATTAAACGTTGAAGACTAGGAAATGACCAACGGTTTGTGGCCGAAAGCATATAGTGCTTAGTCTGAACACAAGGGCCTATTGTATTAAACCAGCGAGCCATAAGCTACTTAATCATAAAAATTAAAGCTCCAGACTACTATAGCGAGTCCAACTACCACCTAATGTTTCGCGCCAAGCTCCCCAACCAGGTGGTAAATCAGCAATTTCTTTCAGTGTGGGATCAATGTCCACAATACAGCCCATACCCACAACTTTTCCATCCTTGGGGTCATCTGTCGTACCACAGGTAAAGGCCCAGGAATGATCATCTGAATAATGCACAACCCTCAAGATGGAATGATGCTCATCCAAAACCTGTCGAGTCGTAATGGCAGCCACATTTTTAGCTTGATCGAATGGCCAATCGTCATTCATTTTGCTGATTGAGAGGTTAATTTCCTAAGACGATTCTGGATGAAAGTAATCATAGATCTGCTGAGCTAACTTAGGTCCCACCCCCGATACCGCTGTCAGCCGTTCTACGTTGGCCTCACGAATATAGTCGATGGACCTAAACTCAGCTAGCAGCATCTTTTGTCGATGGTGGCCCAGACCAGGAATCTCACTGAGACGAGAACGACGCATGCGATCTGTGCGTTTTTTGCGGTGGAAGCTGACAGCAAATCGGTGGGCTTCATCCCGTAACCGTCGCAATAACTGCACTCCCGGCTGTTCTGCTTCAGTGGGCAATGGCATGGATTCCCCTGGCAAAAAGATCTCCTCGCGTTTTTTCGCCAGACTCACCACATTTAACTCACTGAGCAAGTTGAGATCTTTTAGCACTTCGACCACGGCTGAGAGCTGCCCTTTACCACCGTCAATCATCACGAGGTCAGGCCAGTCTGGATTGCCAATCCGTTCCTTAGACGGATCTTCTGCATATTTGCGAAAGCGACGACGGATCACTTCAGCCATACTGGCGAAGTCATCGGAATGACCGCTGGTAACCTTGGGATTTTTAATCTTGTAGTGACGATAGTGTTGTTTCGCAGGCAGACCATCCACAAATACCACCTGGGAAGCCACGGCATCTGAGCCTTGAATGTGGGAAATGTCATAGCCTTCTATGCGCTTGGGCTGACCCGGTAGATCGACAATTTCCGCCAAATCCTGCATTGCCTGGTTATTGCGATCGGCAAACCGCTGGGTGCGTGCTAGCTCATACTGGGCATTGCGCTCCACCATTTCCACCAACGCTGCCTTAGATTGCCGCTGGGGCACTTCGATGGTAACTTTACGTCCCTTTTGTTGGGTAAGAAACTCCGCCAGCATATCGGCATCCGGCAACGGGTGCTGCACCATGATTTCGCTGGGAATTTCCACCGCATCTACGGTGGGATAATGCGCTTCCAGCACCCGCTGCAAAATTTGCCCCGGTGTGCCTGACTCGGTCTCGGCCACAAAGCCTAAACGTCCCACAAGGCGTCCTGCCCGAATTTGGAATAGCTGAATACAGGTGTGCTGATCGTCACCGGAGAGTGCGATCGCATCCCGCGAAATTGTGTCATCCGGCAACGCCACCTTTTGGTGGGCACTCAACGTTTGCAGGCCACGAATCTGATCCCGCAGTCGTGCCGCATGCTCAAAGTTAAGCTTTTCAGCCGCCTTTTCCATTTGGGCTGCCAAGATTGACTCCAATTCCTGCACCCGCCCCTGAAAAACCATTGCCACCTTTTGGACAATCTTGTGATAATCTCCCGGCGTAATCAGCTGTTGGCATACCCCAGGACATTGGCCAATGTCATAATTCAAGCAAGGTCGATCTTTAAATAAAGGCTGACGTCGCTGCCGCAGCGGAAATATTTTTTTAGAAATATGCAGCGTCCGGCGCAGCAAACCCGTATCTACATAAGGACCGTAGTAGCGATCTTTCTTGGTGGTTTTTCGACGCTTACGAGTAATAAAGATGCGCGGGTAATCTTCTGACCAAGTAATGCAGAGATACGGATATTTTTTGTCATCCTTAAGCAACACATTAAAATAAGGCTGATGCTGCTTAATTAAGTTAGCCTCTAACACCAGCGCCTCGGCCTCAGTATCCGTAACAATAAATTCGATATCCACCACCTGGGTCACCATGACACTGATGCGCGGCGCGTGGTGCTGTTGTCCATTCCTAAAATAGGAACGTACTCGATTGCGCAGGCTTTTGGACTTACCTATATAAAGGATTTGATCATCCCCATCTCGCATGAAATAAACGCCCGGTTCCTGGGGAATTTCCTTGAGACGAGTTGCTAAACGTTCAGGGTCTTTTAGTAGCGTCGTTGCAGCAGCAGCGGAAGGCACTAAGGGTCTCTCCAAATCCGTTCTAGTAGACAGGGGCTATTGCCTTTCTATTCTGCATACATTTGTCCTAACTAGGTTAGCTAGAACATCTTTAGTAATCCTTGCTGACCCACTAATATTTCGCGCAATAGGCTGATAAAGGCCACCCAAATGATGGGAGAAATATCTACTCCACCAAACGGAGGGACTATTTTACGTACGGGCATCAAAAACGGCTCAGTCGGCCAGTACACCAAATTGAAGGGAAACTTGGTGGATTCTGCCTCGGGGTACCAAGTAAGAACGATGCGGAAAATAAACAGTAAGGTCATCACCGCTAGCAGCGGTCCAACGATCCAATTGCCAATTGTGATACCTGACATCGTCAATGTTCCTCGTTAAATGAGTGATTCACTTTAAGGATTGTAAAGCTTAGCTCGATGGCTATGGCCTGCACATTCGCAATCTTTTTAGTAAAAAAACTAAAAAGCCTTGATGTAAAAAGCATTTAGCGTTTTCAAGCACATTAACCCTGTTTTTTGCCCCAATGAAAAGGCTTCTCAAGGTTAACGTTGCTCGATACTATATTAAGCAAGCATTACAAACGTTTGCGGAACTAAAGAGTAAAGCCATGACACCTTCACTGACTAATTTCTTACTGAGCCTGGTTGCTGGAGCTGCAATTGTAGTGATCCCAGTAACTGTTGCTCTTGTCTTTATCAGTCAGCGCGACAAAATCAGACGCTAAACCTTATTGCATTTGGCTTGAAGTAAACATAAGCACTTTAAGTCTTTAAGTATAGGTAAGAGCAGCGATAATTTCCTGGTCAATGTCTTGTGTAAACGAACCGAGAGTACAGCCGATGCTGTGCTCTTTTTTATGACTGCAGTTTGACCATTGACACATTCTGAGCTGATTTATCAAAAGACAAATCCAAAGCTGCCCGCTAGGATAGAATTGGTGGCTATGGAATAGTCATGTCAGGCAAAACGCCTGTTAGAGGGCCACCATAATACGAGGAAGCAATTGTGAATTTTGGTACTCCTGTCCCGCTGCTGGTTGGATTAATACTCATTCTTGGTGCGGTTGGGCTTTTCTTTCTAGACAAATTTAAGCCGGGCTATGAACGCAGCTCTGACAAGGTTTACTCAATCCTACTTTTGCTGTCTGGCGTCTTCCTACTAGCCCATTTAAATATGGAGCTGCTGGCTTCTTTTCAGCAGGTAATGCTAGTGGGGATGCTGACTACCTTGATTATCAACGATATCAGCAAACGAGAGTCTAACCGCGTCAGGTCAGGGGAGCGTGAAGGTCCACCACCACGGCGCTATGAGGAACGTCCCCGTCGGGTTTATCGTGCAGAATTGGACGACTGGGATACACCAGGACCCAGACAACCTCGTATCCCCAGCGATCGCTATCGGGATGATAGCTATGGCGATCGCTACGAGCCACGCCCTTTAGAGCCCCAGCCCCCTGCACCATATCAAGACCGTCGACCACCAGCACGCTTACAGCCAGGGCAGCCAAGACAGGGAGAAGAGTTTGATAACTACTCGAACGATCGGGGTCGACCCGATAGTGGTCCAGGGACTCGTTCAAACAGTTTTTACAACAACCCTCGCTATGATGGCAACGGGGGGCCTTCAGGTCCAGGCAGTCGGCCACAGCGACCAACACAACGCCCACCACAGTCACCACAGCGCCCTCCCATGGATACACCGGTGCCTGCAGGTAATGGCGCTGGCCACAGCTTAGGTGGTTTGCCACAGCCGCCTCGGGAATCAGCCCCCCCCCCTGCTGAGCGTCCTCCCCTTAATGTTCGTCCTCGCCCTACAGACGCCAACGAAGGAAGCTATACTGATTTTCGCCCCACCGCCCCTAACGATGGTGCCTCTGAACCGCGCCCCGATGCGCCACCGCCGCAGCCCCCAGCCAAATACTAACGTTTTTGCATCCTTTTCTTAGAAAGCAGATCAACTCCACAAATGGTAAGAAAGAAACCTACACAGGCCCATATAACCAAGATCATTTCCAAAAGTCAGTCTGAATTTCTCAAAGCACGTACCAAAAAGCAGACGGAATATTATATGGGCGCTAAGTTAATTGAGGTAGGCGTCAACCCAGATAAAGCCATCTATCGATGGAAAATTTTGGACAAGGGTTCCAAAGAAGAATGGACCTACAGCGCCTATTGGGACGATAGCCGCGAAAAAATCGAAGCTGAAGAAGGGTAAGCGCGAGGCTAAGATCTTTGGACAGCCGCTTCAGCCTGTCGCAACAGACTGCCATCAATGGGCTGATTCACTAGCACCATTGTGGTGGTCTCATTTTTTATAAACCCGACACGTTCGTAAAATTGTTTTTGGTTGGTTGTCATCAGGTAAACCCGTTCTACGCTGCTCATATGGGGATGACTTAAAACTGTTTCCACCAATTTACGCCCCAAGCCAGCGCCTTGATAGTCATCATGGATGACCACATCCCAAATAGTGGCACGATAGACACCATCAGATGTGGCCCGAGCAAAGCCAATTAGCCGATCATCATGCCAGGCGACCACCACAGGGCAACTATAGCTAATGGCTTTAGCTAAATCCTCAAATCGTCGCCCCGCAGCCCAAAAAGCAGAGTGATTAAAGAGATTTCTAAGTTGCTCTAAATCTTTTGTTGCTAGCGTTTCGGTATAGCAAAACTGAACAGACCGAAAATCCATAGGTATGAAGCTAAAAAAGAACATTACCTACCCAGTCTGTCTTTAAAGACAAACAGGAATAGTAAAAAAGCTATAATCGCAAAAAGCTAAGGCAATGGGGTGGTAACACGATACATAGACTCAAGCACAGCCACCATCAAATCCACTGATATTTACCATCAAATAGTTTGGTATCGGGGAATACAGATTACCATCTACCAGGGACTGCCAACGAGGGTAAATGCAGCCCAGTAAAAGGGATGACTTAAAACGAGTCCCGTTTCATCGGCCAAGATCGGCGGCATGACTAAGGTGCCACCTGTCCAGACCAGTTGTCCGGCATCCACTGAGACATTGCCCCGTAGCATTGCCAGCTGAGCCTGGCGTAATGCCTCAGCGCGCATGGTGCTGGTGCGTAAATTGGAGTAAAACTCTGTCATTAAACCAGCCGTCCCCACATCATCGACTCGCCAGAGGCTAGCCATGGCGGTTTTCACCCCTGCCTTGACTGCTAAGCCAGCAAAGCCCAACTCCGCTTCTCGGCTGCCGAGGGCTGTGCGACAGGCACTGAGCACCAGCAAATCTACCGGTGGATTATCAAGACTGAGGCGAGAAAGTTGATCAAGGGTAAGGCGCTGATCCCATAACTGGATGTAGGAATTACTGGGATTACCAGCACGAAATTCTCCGTGGGTGGCCAGGTGCAGGATGTCGTAGTCGCCACTTTGACGATTGGCTAAGAGCTGTTCCAGGGTAAAGGATTCATTGAGGAAAAATCGTCCTGGCCAGAGAGTATCGGCAATGGTCCTCAGTTCTAAGGGAACCGCAGGTAGGGCAGGCTGTTCTAAAAAGGTGGAGGCTCCTGCCGCTAAAACCTCAGCAGGCCTAATATCGCTGTAGTCAATATTGGTTAAGCCGACACTGGGCATAATGCCTAAACTGTAACGCTCAATCAAAAAGGTTTCACCATCATGTAGGGCGGCTAGCGGTAGCGATCGCAACCCAGAGGGCAATACAAATGATAAATGACTGATTTCCTGCTCACTAAGTGCACTCTCCAACGGTGAAATCAGCCAGTTGTGTAGTTTTTGAGCTGAACGCAGGTAGCGACGACCAAATGTCACATTAGTCACCCCTCGATGAAATCGAGCAACAATATTTTGCACATCTGCCTTGGTGGTGTCGATGAGCAAACGCTGGGGGGGACCATTCTGAGTCACTAAAACGAGCTCTAACAGATAATTATCCTGGTTTAGCTCCAGTACCTGCTTTGTTTGAGCGCGATCATCAGGCACAAAGTCGATGTATACGATGCCTGGGGTATAGCCAGTTTCTATCGCCACCTGCCCCAACTTTTGCTGAACTTCTGGCAAGGGTAAGTTGGGCTCAGATTCCACCCCCAAGTACTGAGAATATTCTTGGGTTAGAACTTTCTCTTTGCCATCGAGTTTTTCTGCGGTAATTTCAGCATCCTCTAAAACATCAACAGAGAAGTCATCCCCATAGGCAAACTCATCATCGTCAAAGTCGCTGTCGTCGTTCTCATCGTCGTCCTCATCCTCAGCATCATCTGAGTCTGCGGTCTCCTCCGAGTCGTCATCTTCGAAGTCGCCGTCGTCAAAGTCGTCGTCGTCAAAGTCGTCGTCGTCAAAGTCGTCATCTTCGAAGTCGTCATCAAAATCATTATTGTCCTGGACGTCGTCGCCATCCTCATCGCCAGCAATGCTGAGGGGGCTAGAAGAATCGTCTAAAGCACCGTCATCACCAAAGTCGTTGTCTCCAAAATCATCATCAAAATCGTCATCGTCAAAATCATTGCAGTCATTCACACAATCATTTGGATTC
Organism: Leptothoe sp. LEGE 181152; assembly: GCF_032906605.1. NCBI lineage: Bacteria > Bacillati > Cyanobacteriota > Cyanophyceae > Nodosilineales > Cymatolegaceae > Leptothoe > Leptothoe sp. LEGE 181152. Next base: position 94,785 of record NZ_JASATU010000065.1, on the reverse strand, counting down.
GTGCTGCCCGCTGTCACGATGCTGATATTGCCTTGGGAAAAGCTGTCAAGGAATGATCTGACGGGGGTAATGGCATTATTGGTGCTAGTTGCGATCGCACCTGCCGTTCCATTCACTGCCGCATTACCCACAACAAAAGGCGTTTGCCCTCCTCCCCCGTGGCGAATACGAATGTTGCCGTTATTAGCCGTCGTCACTAAGCTTTGACCAGCGCTATTAGTGCCCGTCACCCGCAACAATCCATCGGTTGTAATGTCAATTTCCGTTGCAGCTTGAATGGAATCCAACTCAACATTACCGACCGCATTCACCAATACCCGATTATCCATCAACGCAAATGTCGAGCGGACAGCGGGTTGAGTCGAGCTGCCTGTTTGACCATCCAAGGTCAATTGGTCGCTAATGGTCAGAGTGCCGCCTAAATCAATGCCAATGCCCGTTTGACTCACTCCATTGATTGCGATCGCTCCATTTCCAGCCGTACCAGCCGTATCAATCGAAGTATTGGCCCCAACCAAAACACCTGAATTATTGCTGTGCCGTCCCGCGATCGTGATATTGCCACCACGGGTCTGGAGAGAACTATTTGCCAACAATGAAACACCCGCCGCTGAAACAGTCTGCTCGCCATTGCCCTGAAGCAATAACGCGCCCCCCGACGTGTCGACTAAAACATTGCTAGCAATCTCGACAACACCATTGCCTTGATTGTCCGTATCAGCTCGTAACTGCAGGTTGAGGGGACCAGAGGTATCACCGGGCGTAATGGAAGCCTGAACCCTAATATCGCCAGCCGCCAACAGTTCCAACGTGGCTCCAGGCTGAGCTGAATAGACCAACGGATCAATCAGAGTAATATTTCCAGCGGCTGTCCCCCCATTAGTGGTGGTTGCAACAACAACATTGCCATTGGCTAAACCAGCATTGAGCACACCAATGTCTAAAATGGCCACCGACCCCGTCGCTTCAAACGGAGTTGCGGCAGGGAGGTTCACATTATTACCACCGTTATTACGAATCTCAATATCAAACGGATCCAACAACCACAAACCAGCACGACCCTGTGCAGCGGATACATCCGGGGCTTGAGTCACCTCCAAAAAACCACGACTGCTGGTTTCTATAAACCCTCCATCCCCTGCCTGGGAGCCACCCGTTGCAGAAATTGCCCCATAAATGCGACTACTCTCTTCTGACCAGATAATGATGTTGCCACCGGAGCCACTATCCTGAGCATCCGCGCTGAGCTCCACCGTTGGCGCAACATAAACAGCTCGAGCATTGGGTAGGGGGCCTGTGCCTTCTTGATTACCCCCCAACCAAATATTGCCACCCCCTTGGGTACCAGACACATTGACAGTCCCTGCTAATAGCCCCACCTGCTCCCCCAGGAGTTGCACATTACCGCCTTCTAAGCTGATATCTCCGGTAGACAGCACTGTACCGAGAGAGAGATCCATATCTGCCCCTGCCAGCTGAATACTGCCATCAGCATTCACCACCAATCCTGTTGCCGATGCCACAGAAACATCTGTCAACAAAGTGGGCAAGTCTAACGGGTTAAAACCACTGATAATGTGTTGCGCAGCAAGGTCGTAAGACAACACTGAGCCAGCCGAGCTCAAACGGACGTAGTGACTATCGGGCACTGCCGCCAGAGTGATAGAACCGCTGGTGCCACTCAGATCACCAGTATTAGTCACACTACTGCCGACTAAGGATAGCGAAGCTTCTGGATCAACAGTTAAATCACTGCTATTCAAAATAATGCCAGCAGCTCCAGCCCAGAACTCTAACCCGGTGGGTTCACCTACCAACAAACCATAGTCCACTGAACCAAGGACCGGAAAGGTGCCATTATCGAACGTTACCCCGTCTGCCGTGGTCGCTAAGAAGCTCCCCGGCAAAGCCAGGGTGGCACGCTCACCAAAAATAATGCCCGCAGGGTTAAGCAGAAATAGATCGGCGTTGCTGCCTAAAAGCTGTAGTTGGCCATTGATTAATGAAGCATCCCCACCACTGATCCGTCCTAAAACATTAGCAACACCTGCAGGCACCCAAAAACTAGCCCGTTCAGCCTCATCCAGATTAAAACTCTCAAATCCGTGAAACAGATTTAAACCATCAGCAGACTGTTGGCCACCCGTGATGCTGTACTCATTTGCCCGTTGCTCAACCTGAGTCATGTCCGTAGGCACAATAGACTGTGCCATTACAGGGGTAACCCCCATGAGCCCACTGATCAGACCAATTGACCAAAAACGCACTTGCTTTCACTCCTACAGAGCACCCTCGACCTAGCTTGCCACAGTGTCTGAAACTATGGCGCTATTGAGCACAGCCTTGACACAATCAAAATCAATGTATTTACGAGTGAGGTAAACCGTCCCCAAGTAGGGGGTTTATCGGCTTAGGATATCTAGATAAGATAGGTATCGGGGTATAGTACCCACACTCGCCGTTTACTGCCCAGACATGCTGAAACGACTTTTAGGCGATCCAAACGCCCGTAAGCTCAAGCGCTATCAACCTGACGTCAAAGAGATCGCCCTCCTGGAAGAGGAAATCAAGGCCCTCTCAGATGAGGAATTGCGGGGTAAAACTGCTGAATTTAAGCAGCGCCTTAAGGATGGTGAGGATCTTGATGATCTCCTCACTGAAGCTTTCGCCGTTGTGCGTGAGGCGGGTACTCGGGTTTTGGGGATGCGTCATTATGACGTACAGCTGATTGGCGGCATGGTGCTTCATGATGGCCAGATCGCTGAAATGAAGACGGGTGAAGGTAAAACTCTGGTAGCCACCCTACCTGCATACCTAAATGCCCTATCTGGTAAAGGTGTGCACATCGTTACAGTCAACGACTACCTGGCTCGCCGCGACGCCGAATGGATGGGGCAGGTTCATCGTTTCCTAGGGCTATCAGTGGGTCTGATTCAGCAGGGCATGAGCCCATCAGAACGGCGTAAAAACTATGCTTGTGACATCACCTACGGCACAAATAGCGAGTTTGGCTTCGATTACCTGAGGGACAACATGGCCTCTTCCATTGAGGAAGTGGTACAACGCCCGTTTAACTTTTGTATCATTGACGAAGTTGACTCCATCTTGGTGGATGAGGCTCGTACACCGCTAATCATTTCAGGTCAGGTAGATCGTCCTCAAGAAAAATATGAACGAGCGGCAGACCTGGCCCGCCAGCTAGAAACCGAAGTGGACTACGAGGTGGATGAGAAGGCACGTAACGTTCTCCTCACTGATGAAGGGTTTGAAAAAGCAGAAAACCTTCTACAAGTCACGGATTTATTTGATCCGAAAGATCCCTGGGCTCACTTTGTATTTAACGCCGTAAAAGCAAAAGAATTATTTGTTAAAGACGTTAACTATATTGTTCGTAATGATGAAGTCGTCATTGTCGATGAATTCACTGGTCGGGTAATGCCGGGTCGTCGCTGGAGTGATGGTCTGCACCAAGCCATTGAGGCTAAAGAACATGTCCCTATCCAGCCAGAAACTCAAACTTTGGCATCCATCACTTACCAAAACTTCTTCTTGCTCTATGACAAGCTATCGGGGATGACCGGTACGGCTAAGACAGAAGAAGCTGAATTTGAAAAGATTTACGATATCGAAGTCACGATTATTCCTACCAATCGCCCGATTGCTCGTAACGATAAATCGGATGTTGTGTACAAAACAGAGCCAGCTAAATGGAAAGCGCTCGCCCAGGAATGTGCAGAGATGCATGAAACCGGTCGCCCGGTTCTGGTAGGAACCACCAGTGTTGAAAAGTCAGAGCTGCTATCAGGGCTTTTACAACAGCTCAATGTAGACCACAACCTGCTCAACGCTAAACCAGAAAACGTTGAACGGGAATCAGAAATTGTTGCCCAGGCAGGTCGCAGTGGCGCGGTTACCATTGCCACCAACATGGCAGGACGGGGTACGGATATTATTCTCGGCGGGAATAGTGATTATATGGCACGCCTCAAGATCCGAGAATTTTTCATGCCCAAGATTGTCCGCCCTGAGGATGAACAAGGATTTGGTGTGGCCAAGGTGGCCGCCGCCGGTGGTAGTAGAACCAGTGCCAAAGGATTCCAGAGCAACGGTAAGAAACAAAAAACCTGGAAGGCTTCGCCTGAAATCTTCCCCACTGATCTGTCTAACGAAACTGAAAAGGCATTGAAAGATGCGGTAGCCTTTGCTGTTAAGACCTACGGACATCAGAGTCTATCTGAGCTGGGTGCCGAGGATAAAATTGCCACCGCTGCCGAGAAAGCGCCTACAGAAGACCCAGCCATTCAGAGGCTACGGGATGTCTACAAGCTAATTTTGGCTGAATATGAAGCCTTTACTGACACTGAGCACGACAAGGTAATTGAGTTAGGTGGCTTACACGTAATCGGTACTGAGCGTCATGAGTCTCGTCGGGTAGACAACCAGTTGCGCGGTCGTGCCGGTCGTCAAGGGGACCCCGGTTCCACTAAGTTTTTCTTAAGCTTGGAAGATAACCTACTACGTATCTTTGGCGGTGACCGTGTTGCTGGCCTGATGAATGCTTTCCGAGTAGAGGAAGACATGCCCATTGAATCGGGTATGTTGACTCGCTCCTTAGAAGGCGCACAGAAAAAGGTAGAAACCTACTACTACGACATTCGTAAGCAGGTGTTTGAATACGACGAGGTGATGAATAACCAGCGTCGTGCCATCTATGCAGAACGCCGTCGGGTGCTAGAGGGCGACAAGCTCAAGGAACTGGTCATCGGCTATGGCGAACAGACCATGGATGACATTGTCGATGCCTATATCAACCCTGAGTTGCCTTCAGAAGAATGGGACCTCGAAAATATTGTTGGCAAGGTTAAAGAGTTTATCTACTTGCTCGAAGACTTAACTGCTGACCAATTAGAAAATCTCTCCATGGGAGAAATCAAGACCTTCTTAAGAGAGCAGGTGCATATTGCCTACGACATCAAAGAAGGCCAGGTGGACAAGATGAAGCCAGGTCTGATGCGTGAAGCAGAGCGATTCTTTATTCTGCAGCAGATAGATACCCTATGGCGTGAGCACCTGCAACAGATGGATGCTCTGCGCGAAACGGTTGGTTTACGTGGCTATGGTCAAAAAGATCCGCTGATTGAATATAAGAGCGAAGGTTATGAGGTCTTTTTGGACATGATGACTGGCATTCGTCGTAATGTGGTTTACACCATGTTCCAGTTCCAGCCTCAGCCGCCACCGCAGGCGGCGGCTACTGATGGCCCTATTGATGTAGAGGTCGTGTAGCAATTTTTTAAAAATTTATAGTTAAATCCGGTGATAACTCAAGGTATTCAACGAAATTAGATGCCTTGGGTTATAAATGTTGGGGTAACTTGAAAATCAAGCCTCCATGGTTTTTGTCACTCCCCTGGCGACCCCGCCCCCCGTTATTGCCTTGGTAGATCCCCTGGCGTCTCCGGTAGACGTTGCTAAGGTTGAAACAAGGATCTCAGATACCCTGTTAGCTCAGGCAGTCATCCCTGAGGGTGCCACTAATGTGGAAGTTGATAACGCTCAAATTACCATTAGTGGCGGTGAGCAGGCGGGTTCAAACTTATTTTATGGGTTTGAGCAGTTTAATGTGCCCCCAGATGCCACCGCTGATTTCCTAGCCAATCCAGCTGTGCAGAGAGTGATTGGTCACGTTACTGGCGGTAATAGCTCGACTATCGATGGTCTATTGACCATTACGGGTGGGTCTGCCGATCTATTTATTATTAACCCAGCTGGTGTGCTGTTTGGTCCTAATGCTCGCCTCGATTTACCCGCTACTTTTACAGCAACTACGGCCCATGGTCTTAGCTTTGGCGATCAATGGTTCGATATCACCGGGGAAAATACAATCCAGGAATTAGGGGGTACACCTAGCGGTTTAGCGTTTTCTGAGGCATCGGGTGCCATCGTTAACTTGGCAGATTTATCTGTTGATGGCGGCTTAATGTTAGCAGCAGGCACAGTCATTGATTTAGGGTCTTTGCAATCGGTTAATGGGGCTGTGCAGGTCTTGAGCCAAGATTCAGGGACAGTTGCCCTACAGGAGGGTCTGTTGCGACTAGACTTAACCACTGCAGCATTACCTGAGGAGTTAGGGGGCACAACGGTTTCGCTGGCAGATTTATTAACTGGAGGCATGGCAGAACAAGCAGCTGCCATTACCGTTGATGCTGAGGGCAATGTGGCTTTAGGTAACATTGCGATCGCACCAGGCGACAGCATCCTGCGCCAAGTCAACGGCCAAACGGCTCTTCTAGTGGCTCAGAACAACCTGCATCTCCCTGGTAGCCAGGTAAACACCGCCGAAGCAGCAACCCTGATCGGAGAGCACGTTCATATTACCGACAGTGCATCACAGCCCCTCAACCTGGATGCTGGCGGTAGATTAACCATCCAAGGGGATGACAGCATCGACATCTTAGCGCTGTATAACGATCAAACCTCTATTACTGGAGGTAATGTGGTGCTAGCTAGCAATGGTGAGATTTCTTTAGATGCCCACATTGGTAGCACAGGCGATGTTCAATTTACGACCCTTGATCAACAGTCCGCAAACTTTATCAGTCTCTACGACCCGATTATTAGCGCTGATGGCAATGTCTCATTTGGTAGCTACAGTGGGCCTGCGCTAAAGATTGAAGCAACAGGCAGCATTATTGCCAATGGGGATATTACGATTACGAGTGCCGACACCACCCTGTCACCGTTTCTGAATTGGGAAAGTATTGGCGAGGTGTTATTGGAAACATCCCAGTTTGGCACTGGTCCCACCCCTGCTCCATCTCAAGTATTGCTTGATTCAGGTACTAACGCCGTCAGTCAGGCACAGTTAGAAACATTTCTGGGACTGGCCCCTGGCAGTTTAGATGGTCTGGGCAGCGGCGATGCGGTGAATGGAGCAGGAATCCGTGCAACCTTTACGGCCCAGGCTGGAGATACCGTCTCCTTTGATTGGAACTTTGTCACGGATCAGGACCCAGGATTGGTTTTTGATGACAATGACTTTGCCGTTGTGGTTTTGTCGGGCACGCCAACAGTCTTGGCAGACACAGGGTTTCCAGATGGATCAAGTTCCGGATTAACCGCCAGTCCAGAAGCCTTTGAAAACTTTGGCATCGGCTTTTTCTCATTCGATTTTGGTACCGGTACAGAGTCGTTTTCAACGACAGTGCCTGCCGATGGGAGCTATACATTGGGCATTGCCCTGGTGAATGAAGATAGTGCTTTTGACCAATCCCTATTGCTAGTGGATAACGTCACACCAGAGCCAGTGTTAATTTCCGATGAGTCACTTTTGGCCACTAGCCGTGCACTGATTTTAAGAGCAGGCGAGACTGTATTGCAAAACTCCGCTAACGTACCGCAGCTAGATGTACCGACGCTAGACACCGACTTTGTCGAGACGGGCATGGGCAACAACCCACCCAGCATTAACGTCGATGGCAACATTTTTACTGGAGATACTGGTTTCTCAGAATCTGGTGGTCCTGTGATTTTGTCAGCCCCTGGAACAATTACGGTGAATGGAGACATCAATACGGCTTCAAATGCCAGCGGTGATATTGCCATTGCTGGAGGAGAGATTAACACCGGACGTCTAATTGCAGGCGGTGGGTTTGAAAATACCAGTTCCGTTAATTTAACGGCTAGCAATGGTGACATTGTTGTTGAAACCATCTCGGCGGGAGGCGGTGGCGTTGATATTGATGCGGCTGGTTTATTCCAGGCCACCGACACGTTTGAGACGTCTGTAAGAATTACGCTTGATCCAGTGGAAGATGCGGCACTGATTGCCTTTTTACAGGAAGTTGATGCGGAGGCCTTTAGCCAAATTGACTTAAATGAGCAGATCCAAATTCTGATTCCAGCCAGTATCGCGACCAGCCCTGATTCCGGCAATGGCCTCATTCGTATTCGCCACGGAGCGACAGGCAATACGGTTAGCGATGGCAATTATGATATTCAGGGTACGGGCACCGTTTCGTCGACTCCATTTTTTGTCGGTCCCAATCCAGAAAATGTAACTATTACCATCAATCCTGAAGGCTCATCATTTCAAGCTACGGTTAGTGGGTTTACACCGCTCTTTAGCGACACTGAATTTCCCAGTGACGCCAGTGGAACCAATGGCGCTATTGCCCAGCTAACAGGTGATGGCAGCTTAGCCACAGCCTTTTTCAATGAACCCTTTGTGCCAGAGGTGCCCGGTACCGATCCAGGACCAACGCCAGGTCCCGGTCTGACACCCGGACCCAGACCCGGACCTCAGCCAACGGAGCCGTCTGGACCAGAATTTTCCACAGCGGACACAGATAATTTAGAAGAAACAGAAGATGGAGAAACCGTGGCAACAGAGAGCGATGCTGACAATCTCCTGGCGCTACGGGGAACTGCGGAAGAATGTGATGCAGATACAGTCACTCAGGAGGACGGTGTCACCCAACTATTGGGGGATTGTTTAGAAGAAAACAATGGGGAAGCAAATCAAAGCAGCATCCCCATTGAACAGATTGAACAGTCATTGGATGTGGCACCCGATCTATTACCAGATCTATCATCACCAGATGTATCAATAGATGACGTAACTAGCAGACCATGATGTTCTTTGCTAACCGGCGGCTCAAGAGGACAAGCCGCTTATTTCTGGGCGTCTTGCTAGGACTGTTACTTACATTTCAAAGCGTAGTGACCTTTGCGCAGAGTCCTGTTGAGCTTTTTGTCCTGGGTCGGCAGCAGTATGGGAATCACCAGTATGAGGCTGCGATCGCAACCTGGCAACAAGCCCTAGCCCTTTACGAACGCCCCGCAGACCAAGCCGCCACCCTCAATGGTTTAGCAGCGGCCCATCTTGCCCTGGGCCAAAATCGAGCCGCTGTTGCCTTAGCTAGCCGGGCTCTAGACAGCTCAGCTCAGGTAGACGAACCTGCCATGGCTGCCAGGCTCCAGGCTCAGTCTTTAGGAAATCAAGGCATTGCACAGCGAGCATTGGGGCAGTATTTAGATGCGATCGCCACGTACCAACAGGCCCTAACGCTGATGCAGGACCAGGGCGATCAACTGGGCGAATCAAGGGTACTGGGACTCTTAGGGAACGCCCATGAATCCCTAGGAGATTTTGACCAGGCCATTGCCTTACATCAGCGCAGTCTGGCACTGGCAAAAGACCTGGACAATCCACTACAGGAAAGTGCCGCCTTGAACAACTTAGGTGCTACCTACGCCACAGAAGGGCAGTACCCAGCAGCCATTAAGCTTTACCAACAAAGTTTAACCATTGCCCAATCCCTCCATGACAGCCTGCGCATCGGCTATGCCTTGAACAATTTAGGTACAGCTTTTCATGCCCAAGGCCAGCTAGACCAGGCCATTCAGAACTACGAGCAAAGCCTGGCCCTGGCAACCACCGTGGGCAATACCGGTCTGGAAGTCGATGCCCTCAGCGGCTTGGGACTGGCTTATGAAGAACTTGATGACTATGGCCAGGCGATTGAACTGCACTCTCGTAGCGTTAGCCTTTCAACCGCCATTGATGATCCACGTCGCCAGGGTCGCACCCTAAATAATCTAGGCCATGCCCTATTTGGGGCTAACCGGCTAGCAGAAGCGGAGGCTACACTACGATCCGCTATTCGCACATTAGAAGCACTGCGCCCCAGTCAAGATCAGTACAATATCTCGCTATTTGATACCCATGTGCTCACCTATAATCTGTTGCAACAGATTTTGGTAGCCAAAAACAAACCGGAAGCAGCCCTAGAAATTGCTGAACGGGGACGGGCCCAGGCATTTGTGGAATTACTGGCTCAGCGTTCTGACCAGATTCCTACCACCAAAATTTCTCTTCAGGAGATTCAAACCATTGCCCAGGAACAGCAAGCAACCCTGGTGGAATATACCTTAGTCCCTGATGCTAGTTTTAAGGTGCAGGGCAAACAAAGGGGAACTGCGGAAAGCCTTTATATCTGGGTAGTGCAGCCCACAGGAAAGGTGATTTTTCGGCAAGTTGACCTCAAAGGGAAGGATATTTCCATCGCAGCTTTGGTTGAGACGAGTCGAGATCGCAGCGGCCTGCGTTCTTCAGCAATTCGCCCCGGTGATCAGGTACGCCGTGAAGGAGAACCCACAGATTGGCCCCCCTATGAAGTCACCGCCATCAATCCCCAGGCTCAAACCGTTACCCTCAGCCACCCCGATTTTGTCCTGCCCAATCCAGTTGTCCCCCTGAGTGACGTCTATCAGGTGACAACTTCAGCATTTGCCCCTGTTCTGCAACAACGGCAGTATTGGAAAGAATTGCATGATTTATTAATTGAACCCATTGCCGATTTGCTGCCCAGCGAACCAACCGCAAGAATCTTTTTTATACCGCAAGAACAACTTTTTTTAGTCCCTTTTCCAGCGTTACAGGCAGAAGACAACAGTTATTTAATCGAGCATCACACAATTCTCACAGCCCCTGCAATCCAAGTTTTACAAGGAGCACAACCAACCAACAACGCTCTCTCCCAAGCCGACGATATGCTGATTGTAGGCGATCCGTCTCCCATGCCAGCCAACCTACAGCCCTTACCCTACGCACGGGATGAGGCCAAACAAATTGCCAATCTCTTCAACACCCAAGCCATCATCGGAGATCAAGCTACTGAGCCCACCATTCAGCAAGCATTGTCATCAGCCCGGCTGATTCACCTGGCCACCCACGGGTTCTTTAATGAAACCAACCCTTTAGAAGGATCACTGGCCCTGGCCCCTGGCCCCAATGATCAGCTTGGACCTGGAAGCGATGGGTTTCTAACCGCCAGAGAGATTTTAGACAGCCAGCTCAGTGCCGACTTGGTGGTGCTTAGCGCCTGTGATACAGGGCGAGGACGGATCACAGGCGATGGCGTGGTCGGCCTATCGCGTTCATTTTTGGCAGCAGGAGTGCCCAGGGTCATGGTTTCGCTGTGGCAAGTGCCCGATGAAGCCACCTCAGCCCTGATGCTTCACTTCTATGGGCAGCGCTTGGCAGGCGAAGACAGCGCCCAAGCCTTACGCCAGGCGATGCTATCAATGCTCGATAACTACCCTGCCCCCATTAATTGGGCGGCATTTACATTAGTGGGCGGCTAACCATCATTCGCCTCTAAATAAAGATTCACATCTTCAATAATGCGCGTTAGCTCAGCCTCGGTCGTCAGGCGTATGTGTTCGTCTCGCACGGTAATTAAAAGCTTGGCGGCAAAAGGGCTAGGCCAAATATTGGGGTTACAGAAAATTTCCAAAAATACATCCCCAGTGTGGCGATATTCTGTTGGTTTAACTGGCTTAGGTCTACCCGCACCCACCGCAGCAGCTGCGGAGGTTTTCAGAGTTTGGGTCAGGGTCACTAAGGCTGACTTCAGTTCTTGGGCAGCCGCGACGGAAAAACTAAACTGAACCGAACCTTGAACCAGATTGAGGGTGAGTTGAGAAGCCATGAAAACTAACAATGAGGATTGCTTTGCGATCGTAACGCCAGCCTCTATACAGAAACGTCGCTGTCATAAAGTTTTAGGTTCTCAGCTCTGGCCAGGTAAGTTTTTGCAACTTTTGTTGCACCAGGTTACTGCTATCAGCTGAATATCGGTATAAAGAGCAAAATTTTGGATAGGACAGTGAGCGGTGAGTGGTCGTACTCTAACTCGCTATTCACGACTCACCATTCACCACTCACCTCTAAAAACTCACCCCCATAAGGAGACATCTATGGTTGTAACCTGCGTTCATGTGTTTGTAAAACCAGAACATGTGGATGATTTCATTGCGGCCACAAAGGCAAACCATATTGGCTCAGTGCAAGAAATGGCTAACATCAGGTTCGATTTTTTGCAGGATCCAGATGAGCCAACCAAATTTATGCTCTACGAGGCTTACGAAACCGCAGAAGGGGCTGCTGCCCATAAGCAAACCGAGCATTATTTGACCTGGCGTGAAACCGTTGCTCCTTGGATGGCTCAGCCTCGGCAGGGTAAGCCTTACAACGTCATTGCTCCTTAAACGGCAACTGGAGAAACTCCATGGTATTTGCAGACTTTAGCTTTGCCAAAGTGCCCCCAATTTATTTTGGGGCTGGCAAACGACAGTTAATCCCTTCCTGGCTAAAAAAGAGAGGGCTGTCGCGACTGTTGCTCGTCATTGGTGGGCAGTCTCTGCAAAAAACGGGCAAGCTAGCTCAAATTGAGGCCAGCCTCCAACAAGTTGGGCTAACCTACGAAATTATCAGCTGCACCGGGGAACCGACACCTGCTTTCATTGACGGCATTTGCAAAACCTACAGAGATGAGGGGATACAGGCAGTAGTCGGTATTGGAGGCGGTAGCGTAGTCGATGCAGGTAAGGCAATTTCGGCCATGCTGCCCCATGGCAATTCCATCATGGATCACCTGGAAGGCGTGGGTAAAGGTATTGCCCACAGTGGAGAGAAAATCCCTTATCTAGCGCTGCCCACCACCTCTGGCACGGGCAGCGAAATGACCAAAAACGCCGTCATTAGCAAAGTGGGTCCCCAGGGTTTTAAAAAATCTATCCGCCATGAAAATCTGATTCCTGACGGTGTAATTGTCGATAGCGAGCTGTTAATTACCTGTCCACCCCATATTACGGCTGCCTGTGGTTTAGATGCATTTACTCAACTCCTCGAACCCTATCTGTCCCCTACCGCCAGCCCCATGACAGATGCCTTGGCTTGGAGTGGTTTAACCGCCATTGGCCCAAATCTATTGGCAGCCTGCGGTGACGGTGCTGCCGATTTAACCGTGCGTGAGGCCATGGCCTACGGTTCAATGCTCTCAGGCATTTGCCTAGCCAATGCGGGGCTGGGCATTGTCCATGGATTAGCCTCACCATTGGGTGGATTTTTCCCCATACCCCATGGTGTTGTCTGTGGCACTCTCCTAGCCACTGCCAACCAGACAAATTGGCAAGCGCTTTTAGAGCGAGACCCCAAGAATCCAGCAGTAGACAAGATGGCTAAGCTGGGAGCTTTCTTAGATGGCGAGCCAGGGAAGGAGCCCGTTAAATATGGAGAGTCACTATGTCAGACTTTGTGGAATTGGACCGAGAAACTTGAGATACCTAAGTTAGGTGAGTATGGCGTCGAAGTGTCAGATTTAAAACGGGTAATCGCTAAAACTCGTAATCGCAATAACCCTATTCAACTAACTCAAAACGAGATTAGCACTCTTGTACTCTCTCGTATTTAAATCATGGGGCAACTCAATGCCACTCCCTAAAAATTTAGCTATGGATATTCCTCACAATCCAATAACTAATTGACAGGGCGAGAATCGCAACTGCCAAACCAATAAGGCTAATACCGGTTACCTTTTCTAGATCCAAGATAATAATTTTACGCGCCACCGCTGTCAGTGAGGTAACGATCACCAGCTCTACCTGCACCACATGCTTCTTTAGATAGGCGGTGATATTTTCCAAAATTTCTAGAGCAATTAGGACGCTCAGAAATAGGCCAAAAATTTCACTGAGGGTGTTTTTAAAAAAGCCTGAAGGGCTAGGCTCTAATAATGCCACCGCTAAAAACCGAACCAGATCGACCATGATCACAAAGATCACCACCAGCATGGCAATGGATAACAGCTTCGAAACAATAGTTTCTATGCCATCAATACCGTGGAGAAAGCTTTCAGCACTTAACCAACTCCATCGCTTGCCATTTTTCTTACTGCCCATACAGATGCTCCAGAAAACGGATCCCCTCTAGGAGCACTATACAAGGCAGATGGTGGGGAGCGGGGAATAGGGAGTAGGGAGTAATGAATAGGGAGTGGGCTTTGAGGCGTCAAATTATTAGGGTGCTGATAAGCGGTTAAGATCCCCCCATTGCCCATTGCTTACTACCCGTAGTAGGCCTATTTACATAAACCGACCAGCCATTTTCAAAATATCACCCATATCCACATCGCCATCGCCATCACCATCGAGGAAAGCAGTGACCAGTGGATTGCCTTGGGCTTGAGTCCCAGACTTAGCAGCTCCCTGATTAAGAAACTTCATCACAATGGGAATCACCATGGGCAGCATAGCCTGCACCTGATTGGCATCAAGGCCCGTTTTTTCAGCTACGGCTGCTGCCACCGCACTTTGCTGTGCAGGGCTAAATAGTTGAGGGAGTACACCAGCACCATCTGTCGTACCCTGTTTGACTAAGTCAAGAACAGCGTCCATACCCTGGGCTTGTTGTTTTTCCCGCAGTGCCGATTGAACAAAGCCACCCACCACAGAGGCAGCTTGCTGAGTTGCTGAAGGGTTAGCGTTGTTTGACTGAGCAACCTGCTGCGCCATCGATACAATTTGGCCAAGCTGACCGATGCTAGCTTCACGATTGGGGTCCTGAATGGCTCCCATTACTTGATCAAATATTCCCATGGGGATTAAAGATGTCCTTGGTTAGCAACAATTGGCGACACTCATCCGCCTTGTGTATAGTAGGACGCTACACTAACTCAGGTAAAAAATTGGCAATTTCATTTTATGAATTTAGGCTATATGTCTAATATTCAATCAGCGATGTCACCTAACGACAGCGAGCACCATCTATGCGGCGACCTCTAATCATCGCTATTGCAGTTTTGATTTTTCTCGGTTTGCTGTTATGGCTGATCAGCACCTTGGGGACTCTCTATGCTGGCCTGTCTAACTTACATCCATGGTTGGCTCAGGCAATCACTAGTTTGATCGTGGTGCTTATGCTAGCCGCGTTGGGGGTAGTTGCTTATTATGGCTGGCTGTTTTTGCGTCCGCGTCATCGTGCCCAGCCGCCACCATTGCCCAAAACCACCAGCGAAGCTGCCGTCGCCCAACTGCAAAGTCTGGATCAACAGCTCAGCCACATCCAAGATGAAGTTGCGCGGCAAGCGTTAGTTCAACGGGCGAAAACCGTAACCCATGCCTTTGAACAACAGCGGCTGCATTTAGTGATTGTGGGCAGCGGCTCAGCAGGTAAGACATCTCTGGCCAATGCCCTAATGGGAGAAATGGCTGGAGAAACAGCGGTCACTAAAGGGACAACGACTCAACAGCAAGATTACCGGATAGCTATTCCGGCCATTGATGGGGAAATTATCCTCAGTGATAGTCCCGGTTTACTCGATGTTGGTGCGGCAGATCAAAACACCCGAGAACTCGCAACCCAGGCTGACTTATTGCTGTATGTAGTCGACAATGATTTGCATCGGGCGCAGTATGAGATTTTGATGCAGTTGCTAGCAGTGGGTAAGCGCACCTTGCTAGTGCTGAACAAGATTGATCTTTACACCGATGATGAGGTGGCGCTATTGGTCAGTCGACTGCGGCAGCGGATCGGACAGCAGATGGAGGGTGAGGATGTGGTTGCGATCGCAGCTCATCCCAAAGACGAACCCACCCCCTACATTCAGCCCCTCATCGACCGCATCATTGCCATTCTTCGGGCCGAAGGTCGCGACCTGATTGCCAACAACATTTTGCTACAGTCCCAGCGGCTGAGCATAGAAGCACGACAGCTGCTAACCCAACAACGTCAGCAAAAGGCTGAGGCCATTATTGACCGCTACCAGTGGATTGGGGCAGGAGTATTAGCCGCCACACCGCTACCCGTCGTGGATATGCTAGCCACCGCCGCCGTGAATACCCAAATGGTGGTGGAATTGGGGCAGGTCTATGGCATCTCCGTCAGCATCGAGGATGCCCGCACCCTAGCGATCTCGTTAGCCAAAACCATGGGCAGCTTGGGCCTGGTTAAAGGAGCACTCAAACTATTAACCGTTGGACTCCAGGCAAATCTGGCCACAGCCGTCGCTGGAAAACTTTTACAGGGTGTGAGCGCCGCCTATTTAACCCGCATCGCGGGCAAAAGTTTTGTGGACTATTTTGAAAACCAACAGGATTGGGGTGATGGCGGTATGCAAGCTGTTTTGGAAAAGCACTACCAGCTCAACCGTCGCGACCAAATCGTTCAACAATTTATTCAGCAAGCCATCGCCTCTGTTCGTAGCTGAACCCACTGCTGAGGCCACTACGGATCAGGTTTATGTAACAGAGATGAAGTTACCAAAAATGACTATCTATAAGGAAAACTTGTCCATAGAATGGTGATACAGCGATTAATCTGATGGCATCGTCAGATTAATACTCCTTAAGCCCATTAGATACATCTCTACACCCTAGAGATAACGACAATAGATATTTAAATTGTCCTAGCCCCAATCTACTCAGCCCTGATTAACAATGACCGCTAACAACGCGCAGCCTGCCCCCAGTATTCTCAAGTCAGCTGTCGCCAAGCGCACACCAACGTTTCTAATTATTGGTGTGCAAAAAGCAGGGACGACATCTATATATAACTATCTAAAGCAGCATCCCCAGGTGTACATGAGCCCGGTTAAAGAAACAGACTTCTTTAACAAGGACTGGGACAATGCATCAGCTGAGATGAAACGCCGTAAAAAAAATGGACTTGTTAGTTGGGACCTATATACCCAACTATTTGATGGGGCAACCGATGAGCATCTGGCCCTGGGAGAGGTGTCTCCCAACTACATGCTCAACTACCAAACCTCGGCTGAGCTGATTCAACAGCGTTTACCCAAAGCCAGACTGATTGCCATACTACGTAATCCCGTAGAACGGGCCTGTTCTGACTATTTAATGAACAGGCGCGACGCCATCGGCAAACAGACGCCCCTGGCGGAACAAGTCCGCAGCCGTGGCGACACGTCCTATGTGTTGCTAAAGGGAAAATATTACGAATCCCTAAAGCACTTTTTTGATGTGTGCGATCGCAACCGCATAGATGTCTTCCTCTATGACGACCTGCGCAAAAACTCTCAAACCTTTATGCAGGGCATCTATCAATCCATTGGCGTAAACGCTGATTTTGTGGCAAATACTGATAAAAAGGCCCAAACAGCCAAAGTTCCCAAGAACCAAGCACTCAATCGCCTACTCAAAACCCAAAACCCCATCCGCACGGTTGCCACTGGCATCATGCAGCTCGTTCCCACAGATCTGAGACATCAGCTGCGTGAAAAGCTGATTTCCATAAATTCCCAAGACAAGGACAAAGCGAAGTTCACAGAGGAAGACATGCTCCTCCTACAGCAGTACTATCGCGAAGATATTCTAAAACTCCAGGATCTTTTGCAACGGGATTTGTCGGCCTGGCTGAAGGATGCCAGCTAAGGAAAAGGACTTGAAAAATACAGAATTATTTTTGTAGGGGCGTACAACTGTACGCCCCTACAGAATTTCTTTTAACTGACCAAGAAATTCCCCCAACCCAGCACCAAACTACCCATCGGTGCTGGCACCATTTCGCCACGAAAATCCAGCATCTGCACCAGTAATAAATAGGCAATGGCTAATACTAATGAAATTGCACCCGTAATAATCGCAACAATTTTTGAACGATCCATATTAAAAGAGGTAGTCTAACGTTTTGGCATAGTATGACAGGGCTATTTAAACGCTCTGATAACCTAATCTAGGTTATTGAGAATCTACCCCCTTTCTCAACTATACCGACTAGACCATACCTAATGTGTGCAGCGCCCCGTTAAGGGTCGTATTTTGTGAGTTAATGGACACCGTTTTTCCCACTGGTGCTAACCCGTCTGCCATTGTGCATCGTCCGGTTATCGTTAAAACTCAGGATCTGAGTAAGACCTATCGCACGGGTTTTTGGCTAAATCAAAAGATAACCTCACTACAGCATTGTTCCTTGGAGATATATCAAGGAGAAACGTTTGGATTATTAGGCCCAAACGGTGCTGGCAAAACCACACTCCTCAAACTGCTTTTAGGTATTATCCGTCCCTCTTCAGGCAGTGCTCAGCTGCTTAATCAGCCTGCTGGCGACCCAACTGTTAAGCAGCAAATCGGCTACTTGCCAGAAAATCCTTACTTTTATGACTATCTAACTGGCTGGGAATTTCTCACCTACTCTGCTGGTTTGTTTAATATTCCAGCCTCTATATATAAAGAGCGAATTCCTGAACTTTTGGATCGGGTAGGTTTATCACGACAGGCGGCCATTAAAAAACAGCTGCGCCAGTATTCCAAGGGGATGCTGCAGCGCATCGGCCTGGCCCAAGCCCTAATTAATGATCCAGATATCATTTTCTTAGATGAGCCCATGTCGGGACTGGATCCTACGGGTCGCTACCTGGTAAGGGAAGTCATTCTGTCGCTGAAAGACCAGGGTAAGACGATCTTTTTTAATAGTCATATTTTGGCCGATGTGGAAGTCATTTGCGATCGCATCGCTATCCTTAACGAAGGTGAACTGATCTGCCAGGGCAGTCTCCATGAGCTACTCGGGGCTCCCGATGCCTATTTTGTAAAAGGCCAGGGGGGCAGTCTGGATGTTCTAGAAAAATGGCTGCAAAATCTCACCTTCGAAGGCGGCTACTGGCAAGGTTATCTCCAAGGGAATCCCAACGACTTTATGGCCAGCGTCACCTTGATGAATGGCCGTCTAATTACTCTAGACCTCAGTCGGCTTTCCCTAGAGGCGTTTTTTATTCAGCAAATCAACCAGCAAGGGACAGCACCCAGCAAAACCTAAACACTAATTTCCCGATCAAGGGGACACAATCACCCCCAAATAGCTCTAAAGTATAAACTTCACCACGTAGTGTCTCAGCATTTGTCATGGTCGAAGTCTCTACTACTGCATTTATTGATCGCTCAGATTGGGGGCGGATTCAGATCACTGGAGATGATCGACTCCGCTTTCTCCATAACCAAACGACGAATGCCTTTGAACAATTAGCACCCGGCCAGGGCTGTGAAACAGTACTGGTTACATCCACAGCACGCACCCTGGATCTAGTCAGCGCCTATGTAGATAACAGTAGTGTTCTGCTGATGGTATCTCCTGGCATGGCAGACGAACTGATCGCCTGGATGGACCGCTATATCTTTTTTGCCGACAAAGTTAATCTCAGCAATCAAACCGAAGTAACCTTTGCCATTACCATCCTAGGCCCAGAAACTGACCAGCTTTTAACCAAACTTGAGTTACCTCAACCCGATACTGCCCCTTACAGCCATATCCTGGCCAATTGGCCTGCTGGCAACGTTGAAATTCAAGTTGTCAGAGAAACCGGTTTGGGAATACCTGGCTATACCTTAATCGGTGCTAAAGAGCACGGTCCTGCGTTACAAAACTGGCTAATTGAGCAACAGATATCTTGCCTATCCGCCCAGGAATGGGAAGTACTACGGATTCGTCAAGGTCGCCCTATGCCTGGGAAAGAATTAACCGATAAAGATAACCCCCTGGAAGCTGGACTCTGGCATACAGTTTCCTTTGAAAAAGGCTGTTATATCGGCCAGGAAACCATTGCTCGACTCAACACCTATCAGGGCGTGAAGAAACAACTTTGGGGCTTTAAGCTGGACAAACTAGTACCTGCTGATGCCGCCCTCAGCCTGGAAGGTGCTCCCATGGGCAAAATCACTAGTGTGGTAGCTGACGATACTGGTGTTTGGGGATTAGGGTACCTGCGTACTAAAGCCGGAGGCGCGGGGCTAACTTTAGAGGTAGAAGACACTACGGCTGAGGCAATAGATCTGCCATTTTTATCCCGTGGCTATTTGGATGACAGTCAGTCTCCCATTACTGCTCCCTAGCTCAACGGATAGCAATGTTATTTTTTAATATTTTCTCAGGAATTTCTTTTTTAAAACAGAACAACTAGTAGCTACAATAGGAGAAGCGTGGGTTTTTCGCTGCAGGTTTTTTAAAATTCGTTTCCGAGTGGAAAGACTAACTCTGACATGGGTACTCTGAAAGTGCGTTAAGAGATTCATGCCAGTTTAGTTCTGAAGAACACTCACCGTCTGCAGGAATAGGCCAACGCATCAGGTTTGAAAAAAACTTTATTCCTAAGACTATCCCTACCCCAGGGCAGGGATAGTCAGTTTCATATCAATGTGGCAAATAACAATACTATTTAGAGGCTTTAGTCATGGCAACATCCCCTTGGAGATTACCGCTTGATCGAGCAGTTCGCTACGCTGTTAGTGATGCGTTAGCGTCAGTCAAATCTTACGTGTACGATTTAGAGTATTCTCAGCGTCAGTCCTCCCAGGAGGTCATTCCCTGGAACAATTATTTAGCCGATCTCAGAGCTCTGCATCAGCTGCTGCTGAATCTACCAAGTCTCGAAACGGCTGCATGGTTAACCGACGACGACGCTTACAATGCCCCCACATTTACACCATTTGTTAATGGCATTGCTGACGCCAAAACAAGTATTCGTAGGGTTCACGGCTGGCTACTCTCTCTGTCTCATGCCACAACAGATCATAAGTCTGAACGTCATCCCCGTTCTATCTCCATAGAACAAGAGTATTATTTTCGTCAGATTGATAAGGCGTTAACTCAACTACAATTGATGCCTACACCTGGTAGCGAAGCTTGGTACACCAAGTATGAACCGGCTGTTGAGAAAGTAACATCTGTCACAGCAAGTCAGCAACCTCGAGAACGAGCAGTCGCTTAACCCTAAATGGGCTAAATTTGCTCGGTGTTGCTTTCATATATATATGCTGAACTCTCTATAAAGGGAGCTGCCAATAGGCAGCTCCCTTTAATGCTGATGGTTGTTGATGGACAATCCCATGGGAATATTGGCACAGACAGGTCACGTTACCGTGGCGATAATTCAATAGTTCGATATACTAGATGCTCACGAAACTTATAGCACACTGCTGAATGCATATCTCATCTCCGAAGGAGAGGCTGCATATCTCTGAAGGAGAGGCTGCGCCAAGCCATATGTATAGCAATATAGCCACGATTCTATTGCGATATAATCTAGAGCCTTTATCAGGATTCCAAAGATTTTTCGTTTCAACTCCAGGGTCAATATCAAAAGCAACGGAAATTAGACACCCTTATCGTGTATTTCGTGATCGTGGGTCTTGCATCACTCATTGACCATCAATTCACCTGTCTAGGATCCTGAAACTTGTCTTCCCGCCCTCCTATTAATTCTCTTGATGAAGAATCTGCCCCACAGCAAAAGGCAGATTATGGTCCTCTGCTCATCACAATTTTGATGTTTTTAGGGGTTATTGGGGTGCTTTTCCACTGGGCATCCCCAAAAATGAATTGGCCCTACCGTTTACCAAAAGCATGGTTTGATCCATCTAGGTTATTAGGCCTAGGCTCAGCTAATTGGGTAGAATCCCCATTGCCTTTGGCCATGGTGGGGGGTGATCCATATATACGTGCCCTAATGCGGACCATCTCAGCCAGCGAATCGAATATGGATAAGCCATATCGCCTGCTGTATGGTGGCAAGACCATTGATCAATTGAGTCACCATCCTGATACCTGTGTACCGATCGAAACCGGTCCAAATCTGGGTGACTGCACAACCGCTGCGGGGCGATATCAGTTTTTGACAACAACCTGGCAAGCCAAAGCCGAGCAGTACCATCCCTATCCGCCGGACTGGTTTGAATTTTGGCAAGTCTATGATTTTTCGCCTGAATCACAGGATGTTGTTGTCTATCGCTGGCTGGCTGATCCAGATGCTTGGGGAACGGATATTAGTCAGCAATTACAGGCTGGGAAAATCAATCAGGTATTAGAACTGCTATCAGGCACCTGGACCAGTCTAGGTTATGGCATCGAAACCAATTCTATGTCCGGCCATCTGCCTCGCATCTATGGCGAGATGCTAGAAGAAGAACTCTCAGTCCCCTAGCGGCTGATTGGCAGCGGTGATGGAAATCATTGATTAAACAGCAGAGAGTTGAGGATTCAGTACGGTTGCGATCGCATCTCTAATCTGTTGGCGTTTAGCCTGTACCTGACCAGACTCCAGCAACTGCTGCGCCTGTTGTAAACCATCTGTGAGAGTTGCTGCCACCTCTGCGCGCCATAGATAAAACCCCCCATTCCAAATCACTGAACGGGTTAACTCCGTCGGCTCCCCATAAATTGCCTGTTCTAGATAACGATTAAAATTCTCATCTAAACTCGGATCCGCACCTTCAAACCCATAGTCTCTTGGATGGAGCAACAGACGTTCAAATACAGGTTCTCCATCTTTCAGACTTCCCATGCCAATAATTGCTGTCCGACTGCGGGCTAAATCACAACTGCCTTCTAACCCTTTAACCGTTGTAAATTCTTCGGTATGGCGCAGCTGATAGGTTTCCTGAGTACGGGTTTCTGTAGGCGGATGTACAAAACTACTGACAACATGATGTTTACCATCGCAGGGGGACCACATTAACTCTACGGTAGCCAGTGTGGGTCGTTTGCCAATTTGCTCTCGATATGGAACTAACCCATGGGCTGCAAGAAAGTGTTGAGGCATGTAGACAAAGCCCACATGGGTAAGCTCAAACACTTTTTGGGTTTGGTCAAGCGTTAATGGTCGCCAAGTCAAACCTAAATCATGCCAAATATCAACCAGGGGTAATCCCATTTTGGTGGGCATCCGCTCGCCACCATGTAAAATCACCGGCACCCCTGCAGCAGCCAAAATTAGCGCAGTAACAGGTGTCACCGGAGCATTACGAGCACGACCATCGTAGGGATTGTTTAACACCATCGTCCGATAGTCGGTCAGCGGTGCTGTTAATTTTCCCCCCATTTGATCGTAGCAATCTAGCATGCCAGCAAGTTCTGGAATGGTGGGTCGCTTAATCCTCTGCGCAATCATAAAAGCACCAATCTGAGCAGGGGTTGCCGTTTGCTCAAGCATCATCCGAGTAGCAAGGGCAGATTCTTCTCGACTTAAGTGCTTTGAGGTATGGGTGCCACTACCGATCTTCTTTAAAAGATCTCGAAAGGTGTTGCTCATAATGAGACTGGGGGTGGACGTTAGAGATTGGGGGTATACCCATCAAAATGACCTAGATAGGCCAATTAACTTTAGGCCACTAGGCTAGGTAATTCACTGAGCTGACTAAAGCTTTCATCTGCTAAACGCTGAACCATATCGCAGAACTGTCGTACGGGCGGTAACCGCAGACGATCTTGGGTAGTCACCATGACCACTTGACGAGTCAGAACAGGTGCAGCTGTGCTGCGAACAGCTAAACCAGGATCTCGACGACTTTCAGCCAGGGCCGACTGAGGCAATAGGGCAATCATTTTACCTTGGCGAACAACACCTCGAAATGCATCGAGGGTATTAAGTTCGAGGGCCATTTTTAACTCAGTTTCAGGCACCTGAGATTGAACCAATCGCTGCATGCCATAGCCATCTTTAAAGACCACATGGGGGTAACGGGCAATTTCAGACCAAGGAGCCGGGCTATAGGTTGCCAAAGGATGATCAGCCGCCATCAACACTTCCACCCGATCCTCATATAGAGGAGTGACCGACATCTCTTGGGAATTAGTCAGCATGGGATTGTGCATAACGATGGCGATATCCACCAGGC
Organism: Leptothoe sp. LEGE 181152; assembly: GCF_032906605.1. Classification (NCBI taxonomy): domain Bacteria; kingdom Bacillati; phylum Cyanobacteriota; class Cyanophyceae; order Nodosilineales; family Cymatolegaceae; genus Leptothoe; species Leptothoe sp. LEGE 181152. The sequence goes on along the minus strand of NZ_JASATU010000065.1, from coordinate 71,316 downwards.
CATCTCGCAAAACCTTGAGAGATCGATCGCTACCGAGGGCCGTTACCCGCAACTGTACCTTAGGATAGCGCTGACAAAACTGGGTGATAATTGGCGGCAAAAAGTGAGAACACACCGACTGAATCCCCGCAACACAGAGTTCTGGTTGGCGACCTTCCAGCAAATCTGCAATTTCACTCGTGGCCTGCTTCCACTCCTGACAAATCCGGCGGGCCCTGGGCAAAAGCCGTTCTCCACCAATGGTGAGCTTGGCTTGGGCCGTACGATGAAACAAGGGCATACCCAAGTCATCTTCTAAACCACGAATTTGTCGGCTAACGGTGGACTGGGTAATGCCACATTTACGGGCTGCTGACTGAAAACTGCCGGTCTCGGCAATGGCTAAAAATGCTTGTAGCTGCTCTATGCGCATGGACTTACAAGGATTAGGGGCTTAAAAATCACCAAAAATGGCGAAGCCGTTCATCTCCACTCTAGGCAGCCTTAACATTATATTTAGTGCGTCTGGCTACCGGTGGCGGACCAACTAAGCAAATATTGCTAAAGATTTTTAAAACTGCACTATACATTCCAACCAGTAGCAATCCTCACAACCCCCTTAGGGTAGGCCGGTTGCTGCCATTTTTTGAAAATAGCAGTCAAACAAGCACTGAAATAATGCCGTCAGTGTTTATCAAAAGAAATATGGTTCTGAAAATAAGGATTGAGAAACAGGAGATCAGATTTTTATCTTTATTTTAATATTTTCTTAAGCTTATAGGTTGACCTTACTCCTGACTAGGCCTTAATCGGGTAAATTACCAAAGCTTCAGAACATCTGCCTGGTGTTCAGGGCTATCTTCAAGGTAGTTTGAAACTCGTTCCAAACTATGGTCAGGCTCCAAACGTTTTAAGGCAGCAATGGTGTGAATTGGGATAGCATCCGCCGTATGCTTCAGTAATGGTAATAGTGCATCAAATGCCTGGGGGAGTCCCAAACTAGCTAATGCCATAATCACTGCCTGCACGACAGCCTCCGATGGTTTGTTTTGTAACTGTTCAATCAAACTGTGGGTGGCTTGTTCAGACAGGGCTACCTGGCGCATGTCCCCAAGCACACGAACAATAGCTACTAATACCTGCGTTTTTTCTTGAGCAGTAAACAACTCGCTATCGTCAGCCTCTGTAGTTGCAAACTCTTTGAACGCATGGGTCAAGATGGCAAAAGCTCGCTGTGTACTTTGTTCGGTGACAGCGGCAACATGATCGCAATACCACTCCAATGCTCTCACTGTATCGATGCGTAGAGCTATTGGCGTGTGGATTGACAATAGTATCCGTTGGAGCGCATCAAGACTATCTTCATCACCTAAACGACCCAGGGCAAGGGCTGTCTGGCAACAAACACTGACATCAATATCCCATAGCAACGGTTGAAGCATTTGACTGATCTGGTGATGTGCTTGCAAATCGTGACGACGCCCCAACGCCATCACGGCTGCTTTACGCACCGCTGTAGCTGGATCGCCCAGGGCAGTCAATAAAACAGGCGTAACAACACTGCTATGGAAACTGCCTAACGCATCGATGGCATAGTAGCGGACAGTTGCATTTTCATCCCCGGCAACACTGACCATAGCGGGAATAACACCGCTAGATCGTACCTGGTTAAGGGCTTTTGCTGCTAGCAAACGTCGCCTGGGGTTTTGTAATAGCTGACTCAGAACAGTAATGGTAACAGGCCCCATGGCCGCCAACGTCTCAATGGCGAAAGCACTGAGCTCTGCCGCTTGCTCTGCCGTACGATTTACATAGTAAGTCGTATTATCAATCTGCTCGGCAATGGCGGCGATCACCTCAGGTCCAGGGAAATGCCCCAAGGCACGAATGGTAAACCAGTGGGTTTCAGCATCAACGGCAGGATCATTCAGTAACTCTAGGAGGGGTGCGATCGCACTATCCCCTTCTCTCACAATCAGCTTGGCACTGTTCCACTTTTGCTTAAAATCACCCGATTTAAAGTACTGCCAGTGACTTACTCGACTTTCCAACTCTGAGGGTTCCACGCCGCTAAGACCCTTCGATGGTGGCATACATGAACTCCACAGACATCTCGTTCATTATTCCGCGAAAAGGAGCTGGTAGCACATTTACCCATGCATATATCGATTTTTCAAATGCAACATATGCATTATTTTGCCAACGTATCACTGCTTAAGATGGGATCTCATTAAAGTCCCAATAATTAATTGTAGGCATTTACAGATGGCCACACCTACTTTAGAAGCTAGACACTGACTACTATCAAGACAAACCCAGAACGCTCAATTAAACCAACTGAAACCTGTAAGAAACAGAGATCAAAACACCAAATAACGCATCACTCCAATGCAATTCATGCAAGAGTGCATTGGGAATGGTAGTTTTCTATACAAAAAAATAAGGTTTTTCTCAATATTCTTTATTTAACTCGATAGCAAGCGAGCTAAATGAACTCCTGAAGCGGTTCCTTATAAGTGTGTCTAGCGGGGCAGGGCCATAGATTCTTAGGAATCTTGGTGTTTTGCTCCCGTTTTTTTTGCTTCGGCTAGACCGATGAACTGCCTAAGGTTGCACCTATGGCCGATGGGCTCAGGTGTTTTCTGTTAATTATGTTGGGAGTGCTGCTGTGGTCACCGCATCCACTACTGAGAAAAAGGTAAAACTCAATAAGTTTGAAAAATACAAAGCCGAAAAGGATGGCTTGGCAGTTAAGGACGAACTACAAAAGTTTGCCGAAATGGGTTGGGAAGCTGTTGATGAGACTGACTTAACCCAGCGTCTCAAGTGGTTAGGCATTTTCTTCCGCCCCGTTACTCCTGGTAAGTTTATGCTGCGGTTGCGCATGCCCCACGGATTAATTTCGGCCCAACAGATGCGTGTTCTAGCTGAAATTGTTCAGCGATATGGTGACGATGGCAGTGCTGACATTACAACCCGGCAAAATTTGCAGCTACGCGGCGTTCACTTAGAAGATATTCCTGATATTTTCTCCAAAATGCATGCCGTTGGTCTCACTTCGATGCAATCGGGGATGGACAATGTCCGCAACATTACAGGCTCCCCTGTTGCTGGGATTGATGCCAATGAATTAATCGATACCCGAGAATTGGTTCAAGCCGTGCAAGACATGATTACCAACAGTGGTCAAGGTAATTATGACTTCACAAATTTGCCGAGAAAATTCAACATTGCCCTCGAAGGAAGTACCGACAACTCGGTGCATGCCGAGATTAATGACATTGCCTTTGTCCCCGCTTACAAAGATGGCAATCTTGGCTTTAATGTATTAGTCGGCGGCTTCTTCTCATCCACTCGATGTGCGGCAGCCATCCCTCTAGATGTATGGGTTCCAGCAGACAAAGAAGATGTTGTTGAACTGTGTCGAGCCATCTTAACGGTTTATCGCGATAATGGTTCTCGGGGTAATCGTCAAAAAACCCGTTTAATGTGGTTGATTGATGAATGGGGGATGGACAAGTTCCGCACTGAAGTGGAAAAAAGCGTTGGCAAGCCCCTAGCCACAGCCGCACCTGAAGATGCCTTAGATGCTGATAAGCGAGATCACGTCGGTGTCTTTCAACAAAAACAGGAAGGTCTTAACTATATTGGCTTACATATTCCCGTAGGTCGTCTACGGGCAGAACAGATGCTGGACTTAGCTCGTGTAGCTGAAGTTTATGGCAGTGGCGATCTGCGGCTAACCGTTGAACAGAATGTCATTATTGCTAACGTTCCAGATAATCGGTTAGCCGTCTTTTTAGCAGAACCTATTGTTCAGACGTTCCCCATTCAGCCATCTTCTTTAGTGCGCTCTTTGGTGTCTTGTACAGGGGCCCAATTTTGTAACTTTGCCCTTGTGGAAACCAAGATGCAATCCTTGGCCCTCGCGCGACGTCTCGACTCAGAGTTAGATATTTCTGAGCCCGTGCGTATACATTGGACCGGTTGCCCCAACTCCTGTGGTCAGCCTCAGGTGGCACAAATTGGCATGATGGGCACCAAAGCCCGCAAAAATGGCAAAATGGTGCCTGCAGTAGACATCTATATGGGCGGCACCGTAGGCAAAGACGCTCATCTGGGCGAGCGGGTCATGCAAAAGGTACCTTGCGATGAACTCCCCGGCGTAGTGCGCAAGCTGCTGACTGAAAACTTTGGAGCAACCCTCAAACCGGGTGTAGTGATTGACGAGCCTGTTGAAGAAACAGAAACAGCTACTCCTGTTAAAACGAAGAAACCTGCCGTTGTTGTTTTCTCTCAGTCTGACAAAGAGATTAACTGTGATGATGGTCAACCCATTTTGGCAATTGCTGAAGCAGCAGGGATAGACGTTGAAAGCAGTTGTCAGTCTGGTTCTTGTGGCACATGCAAGCTACCTCTGATAGAGGGCAAGATTCGTTATGAAGGCGATCCAGCGGCTCTTGAAGCTGGAGAGAAAGGTGCAGTTTTGACCTGTATCGCGCATGCGGAAGGTCGGGTAGTGATTGACGCTTAAGAAAGCATCATTTTGACAATTGCAAACCTCCTTGACAGGATCAACTATCAAGGGGGTTTTTATTAGGAAAAACGACAGTAAAACACCTGTAAAATGCAAATAATGCATTGGATATATGCAAAATAAAAATCAGTTTGTTAACGCCGTTAAAAATGTTACAGAACTGGCGTATAAACCATGGGCATTATTGGCATCATTAGAAACGCTTTCTAACTAATGGATAATCTAAAGTCATTGATATTTCCTGCTTTCCTGGGTCTTACTGCTGGAGTAGCCCACGGTATTATTTCGCACCAGACTGGATTACCCATGTCATTAACCGAGCAATTTATACAGCCATTCACTGCTTCTGAAACAGTCAGCTACTCGTTTCAAGACTAAATTTCGTAAACAGTATTGTTTGCTACAGAATAATTATGGGATGCTTGAGCTGACATTATAGTTCAGGGTTAGTTATATGGACTCCCAGACTCGTGCCATGTCTACTCAAGTTTCCAGCCTAGATCGAACTTTGGCGGCGGCTCTAGCAGCGTTTTCCATGTTTGTGGTTGGTTACACCGCTGTTCGTGTTTACTTAGCTCAGCCAGCTACAACCGCAGATGTGACTAACGTTACGCCTCACCAGGCTACATTGTGGTCTGAACTTGGCAAGTAGTTGGCATGATTAGCTAGACAAGCTAGCAAGAGCTAGACAAGCTAGCGAGCAACATAGACAGTTGGTTTTTCGATAAAATCTCTTGAAAGCCTGACATTCTCTGAGCGGAATGTCAGGCTTTTTAGCTGAAAAAACTTCTAATATCAGTCACTATCTAAAGTCTTGCATTTAAGCTATGAAACGAGCGCCAGGAATCTTGTAACTACTGGCCACGACATCCGCAGAAGAGTGATCCAATAGTGTGCCCAAACTGCTTTCACTTCAGCATCTTGGGCGACTTTATGCAAAAAACAAACAATCACATGCAAAAAAAGAATTACTTGTCGTTAACGGTAGCGAAAGGCACATTTTTACTTGTTGCTCACCGATAATGTAACGCTATGGTGATTTGGCTTTAGATTTTATCTATTCAACTAATCTTAAATCGGCAGATTTCATCAAGTTTTTGTCAATGATTTTTGTTTTTTAGAGTGAGTTGATTAGAGAGATTCAGGGCTATCCACCATTAAATCTGTTGCGTCGCGTTGTCTGTTGTCCTTTCAGGATCCATAGCATTAGCGATTTTGTTCTAAAAAAGCAGCAGTCTGAAATCTACTAATGAGTGAATTTCAGAAGGAAAGTGAAATGTTTGTCTGTCCAGGAGAATAGAACTGATGCTAGGAGAGATGTGGTCCTTTAGGGGACGCTACAAAATCCTCCACATGACCTGGTTTGCCTTTTTCCTGTCGTTTGTTGTTTGGTTTAACCTGGCACCTTTGGCGACAGCAATTAAGGCGGATTTTGGTCTGGAGGTAGGTCAAATTCGTACCATTGCTATTTGCAATGTGGCTCTTACAGTTCCAGCTCGTGTCATCATCGGCATGTTGTTGGATAAATATGGTCCTCGTTTGACCTATTCGCTGTTGCTCATCTATGCAGCGATTCCCTGTATTATTTTCGCCTCTGCCCAAAGCTTTAACCAGTTGGTGATTGGCCGTCTGCTCATGGGTATTGTGGGTGCTGGTTTTGTCATCGGTATTCGCATGACCGCAGAGTGGTTCCCCCCCAAGGAGATTGGTCTGGCTGAAGGTATTTATGGTGGCTGGGGTAACTTTGGTTCTGCATTCTCTGCATTTACTCTTGTCGGTCTGGCAACTGCTCTCAACTTCATTCCTGGTGCTTTCCAAGTCCCTGACAGTGGTCCATTACTCAATTGGCGCATTGTGATTGCTGCCACTGGTATCATTGCAGCCCTTTATGGATGCTTATACTACTTCAGCGTGGAAGATACGCCCCCTGGTAAGGTTTACCAGCGTCCCCCCAGCACTCGCGGTATGGAAGTCACTACGGTAAGAGACTTCTGGGGTCTGATGCTTATGAATCTACCTCTAACTGGCATTCTGGTTGTTCTGGCTTGGCGTCTTAAGAAAGTTGGTTTCCTCAACGAAGGTACATTTGGTCTTGCGATCGCAGCCCTAATCGCCCTGTATCTCTTCCAGGCTTACAACTGCTGGACAGTCAATAAAGACTTATTGTCTGGTGCTAAGCGCTACCCTGCTGAAGATCGCTATAAGTTTAAGCAGGTTGCCATTCTTGAGCTAACTTACATTGTGAATTTCGGTTCTGAGCTGGCTGTAGTATCCATGCTGCCCGCTTTCTTCGAAGGCACCTTTGGTTTGAGCAAAGCCCTGGCCGGTATGTTGGCCGCAAGCTACGCGTTCATGAATCTGTTTGCTCGTCCTAGCGGTGGTTTGATTTCCGACAGACTCGGTAGCCGTAAAACAACTATGGGGGTTCTAACCCTCTTTATGGGCATTGGTTACCTTGTCATGAGCAGCATCCCTAGTATTCGTGATGCTCTCGGCGGCGGCGGTACCTTTATGGTTGGTCTCGCCGTTATCTTAACCATGGCTTGCTCCTTCTTTGTACAAGCTGGTGAAGGCTCCACATTTGCCATCGTGCCCCTTGTAAAGCGCCGTGTAACTGGTCAGATTGCTGGTAACGTTGGTGCTTACGGTAACGTTGGTGCGGTTGCTTACCTGACTCTTTACAGCTTGGTACCTGAGGGAGATATCGGTAACATCATCTTCTTCCAGACCCTAGGTGTTGCAGCAATTATTGTTGCCTTCCTATGCTTCTTCATCCTCGAAGAGCCCAAAGGTTCCTTTGCAGAGGCCCACGAAGGTGAAGACATATCTAATATATCTGTACCTGCTGATGGTTCCTACGTTGGCTAACGCCACAACAACGTTCGCTTAAGCGAGCAAAACAGCGTCGATACTGGTTGTCATTATCCCAAGTGTTATAGCAACCAGTGATGATAGCAATGTCAACTCAACAGATTGGGGGGCCGGTTTGCGCTCCCCTTTTCTGTCTAAAAAAGATTTAATTTTCGAATTAACATAAGACAGATTTCTTGTGGATGGAGGATGCGATCTATGGCTGATGGAGCAAAAACACTGTGCCCATACTGTGGTGTAGGCTGTGGCCTTGAGGTATTACCTCCTGCGCAACCGGGGCGAGCTGTAAATCGCGATGAACAGGGTAATCCGGTTTGGCAAGCGCGGGGCGATCGCAACCACCCATCAAGCAAAGGTCAGGTATGCATCAAGGGGGGCACCATCGGCGATTCCCTTGATCGGGGGCGATTGCTTCACCCAATGATGAGAGAGTCTCTCGACCAGCCACTACAGCGTGTCTCTTGGGAAGATGCCCTCAATCGCATCACCTATGAGATTCGTAAAACCTTGAATGAACGAGGTCCAGAAGCCATTGCCATGTATGGGTCTGGCCAGTTTCAAACAGAAGATTATTACACCGCACAAAAGTTATTGAAAGGTTGTTTAGGTACTAACAACTTTGATGCCAACTCTCGCCTATGTATGTCGTCAGCGGTAGCGGGCTATATCCAAAGCTTTGGGTCAGATGGTCCCCCTTGTTGTTACGACGATTTAGAACAAACTGACTGTGCCTTTTTAATTGGGACCAATACAGCCGATTGTCATCCAATTGTGTTTAATCGGTTGAAGAAATACCACAAGAAAAACCGCAAGGTAAAGATGATTGTGGTGGACCCGCGCCGCACCGATACTGCAAAGGCAGCGGATTTACATTTGGCCATTAAGCCGGGAACCGATATTGCATTGCTCAACGGCATCGCCCACCTACTCTTGAGACATGGCTGGATCGATCCCAGCTTTATTGACTCCTGTACTGATGGCTTTAGTGACTATGCCCAGGTGGTGAAAAGCTATCCCCCCGAACGAGTGACTGAGATTTGCGGCATCACCCTGAGTGAACTTACCAAAGCAGCTGCCTGGTGGGGCAAATCTCAGCGAGTGCTATCCCTATGGTCTATGGGGGTGAACCAGTCCACAGAGGGAACTGCTAAGTGTCGCACCATCATCAACCTGCATCTGATGACAGGTAATATTGGCAAGCCTGGAGCGGGTCCTTTTTCTCTCACAGGGCAGCCCAATGCCATGGGGGGTCGAGAAGCGGGTGGATTAGCCCACATTTTGCCCGGTTATCGCCTGGTAAAAAACCCAGAGCATCGCCAAACAGTAGAAAAGGTATGGCAGGTGCCTGGGGGCAGTATTTCTCCGGTACCGGGGCTGGCGGCTTGGGATATGATGCTGGCCCTGGAACGAGGGGATCTAGGCGTCTTTTGGGTAGCTGCTACCAATCCCGCCGTCAGTATGCCAGATATTAAGCGCACCCAGGCTGCCCTCAGAAATTCTCCTTTCACCATTTGCCAGGACGCTTATTACCCAACCGAAACTGCTGCCTTTGCCCACGTAGTTCTACCCGCTACCCAATGGGGTGAGAAAGCCGGTGCCATGACTAATTCTGAGCGAGTGGTCACTTACTGCCCTGCCTTCCGTAATCCTGTTGGCGAGGCTAAGGCTGACTGGGAGATTTTTGCTGAAGTGGGTCGTCGATTGGGCTTTGAAAAACCGTTTGCTCAGCGCACATCAGCTGAGGTATATGACGAGTTTGTGACGCTGACAGCCAATCGCCTATGCGATTCTACAGGCCTCAGCCATGGGCGACTGGCGAAGGGACCCATTCAGTGGCCTTGCCCGGCAGGGGAGAGTGATGAGATCGCCTATGGCAAACATGACAAGCGACTATACACGAACTATCGATTTGCCACGCCTAATCAGAAGGCTAAGTTCTGTGCCTTCCATATTAAAGGGCTAGCTGAGCCCCCTAATGAGGATTATCCCTTTGTGCTGACAACGGGTCGACTGTATGGGCATTGGCATACTCAAAGTCGGACGGGACGGATTGAGCGGATTACAAAGCGTTATCCGGAGCCGCTGCTGGAGGTGAATCCTCGGGATGCACAGTTGCTGGAGGTGCAGTCTGGGGATTGGGTGGAGGTGCGATCGCAACGCAGCTTTGCCCAGCTAAAAGTTCTGGTCACGCAAAACATTACCCGTGGCACCATCTTTATGCCCATGCATTGGGGGTTTCTCTGGGGTGACAACATGGAAGTTAATGCCTTGACTCACCCGGAGGTTTGTCCAATCTCCCTGGAACCTGAGCTTAAGGCTTGTGCTGTGCAGGTGATTCCAGTTCCGGCACCTCAGATTTCCGATGAGGCCACTGTTAAGTCTCGGTTCGAAGCGGCCCAGAAAATAGCAATGGAACCTGTGAAAGTTTAAAGTTCGAGCATGGCTAATCCTCGGGAGAATTTAAAAGGCATCTAGGCAAACGCTTGATTGACCATATCTCGACACGGTTCACCGCACTAAGGGTAAGGGGACTGCACAACAATAAAGACCCAGGTTGGGGCTGTAGATGGGTGCATGAGTAATGGGGTAATGGGGTGGTTATTTAAGCGCAAGCGCCTAAGCCATCAGAGCTGTCAAAGCTTTTTAAAATTGATCAATACCTATGCATTAGCAAAGCAGATTAAATAACTAAAAAATCATTAGCTAAGCTTATAAGACAATTAGAGAATTAACATTTTACAGATCCTGATTCTGTCGCCACCATAGGGACAAGTCCATCAAATTTTCAGTCAGGATTTTCACCCTATGGTTACTCTTGCTGCTCCGTCAATAACAACGGCTTCACCAAATAGACTGACAATCCAAACTGCTGAAATTGCCTTGGGTTCTACAGCAATTCGTTGCCTTGACTGGGATCGAGACCGTTTCGATATCGAATTCGAGTTAAAAAATGGAACTACCTATAATTCTTTTCTCATCCGTGGTGATCAAACTGCGTTAGTTGACACATCTCACCAAAAATTTGAAGCGTTATATTTTGAGACTCTCGAAGGTCTGGTGGATCCAACAACAATTGATTATCTTGTCGTCAATCACACTGAACCAGACCACAGTGGCTTAATTGGCCGTTTGTTGGAGATTGTGCCCCAGTTGACAATAGTAGGCTCGAAGGTAGCCATTCAGTTTTTACAACATCAGCTGCATCGTCCATTTGCTTTTCAATTGGTTAAAAGTGGCAGCCAGCTAAATTTGGGGCAGGGACACTGTCTGGAGTTTGTTTCGGCTCCTAATCTTCACTGGCCCGACACAATCTTCACCTACGACAGTGGGACTCAGGTGCTCTATACCTGTGATGTGTTTGGCATGCACTACTGCGATGACGCTCTCTACGACGAGATACCAGAGCTGCTAGAGCAAGACTTTCAGTATTATTACGACTGTTTGATGGGGCCTAATGCCAGGTCCGTATTGGGAGCCTTAAAGCGGATGAATAAGTTGACGGTGACCCTAGTGGCCACCGGACATGGTCCCCTACTGCAACATCACCAGCAGCAATGGCTCGAATACTATCGCACCTGGAGCGAAGCCCAATCTAAGGCGACTCCCTACGTAGCGCTGATTTACACCGATGAGTATGGCCATAGTGATCATATCGCCCGTGCAATTGCTCAGGGTATTCACAAAACCGGCACCGATGTTGAGCTAGTGGACTTAAACGAAACCGATCTCCACGATGTGAGAGAAATTGCCACCACTGCCACCGCCCTGGTGGTAGGGATGCCACCTCAAGCAACCAATAATAGTCACGTCTCTGCTGCACTCAGTACAATTTTGGCGGTGGCCCATCCTAAACAGGCCATTGGCTTATTTGAAACGGGTGGCGGTCACGACGAACCGATTTATCCACTGCGTAATCGGTTTATAGAACTGGGACTAATAGAAGCATTTCCACCAATCTTGATCAAGGCGACCCCATCTGATGCCACTAAGCAACACTGTCAGGAAGCAGGCACTGATCTGGGGCAGTGGGTGAGTCAAAACCATCGGCAGCGTCGCAGAGAAGCCTCAGACTCTAGCTTGGACCAGGCTCTAGGGCGGTTGAGTAGTGGTCTTTATATAGTCACTGCCCGTAAAGGAGATGTCACCAGTGCCATGTTGGCCTCCTGGGTCATGCAGGCTACCGTTGAGCCTTTGGGGCTGGCGGTGGCCGTTGCCAAGGAACGTGCTATTGAATCTCTGCTGCATGGAGAGGATTATTTTGTTCTAAATGTGTTGGAAGAGGGCAACTACCAGCGGTTGATGAAGCATTTCCTCAAGCGCTTTCCCCCCGGTGCCGATCGGTTTATTGGCATTGCCACCTACGATGCGGAGAACGGTTCCCCGATTTTAGCTGAAGCACTGGCATATTTGGAGTGTCGGGTCATCAGCCGTACCGATGCAGGAGATCATTGGATAATGTATTGCGCTGCCGATCGTGGACGGGTGGCTCACCCTGACGGTATCACCGCTGTCCATCATCGCAAAGCCGGTAGTCATTACTAAAAATGGCGACTAATAACAAACTTTTTGGGTGTCATTGCCATGCATGACACTTCATTTTGTACTCACAGAAGTTTTTGCTCTAACCTATCACCAAGAGAACATATACGATGACTTATACAACACCAACAATTTCGTCAACCGGCAGCCGTCCTCGGGATGTGCAGGTGGCAGACATTGGTACACAATCCCAAGTATTACGATCTCGCACCTGGGATCGCCTCAAATTTGAAATTGAATATGGACGGCGGCGGGGCACCACCGCTAATTCCTACTTAATTAAAAGCGAGAAAATCGCCCTTATCGACCCGCCAGGTGAGTCTTTTACAGCTACCTATTTAGCTACGCTACAACAACAGATTAACCCCCATAACATTGACTACATCATCACCAGCCACGTAAATTCTAATCGGATTGTTACCCTCAGGGGCCTACAGCAGATAGCACCCCAGGCAACACTGGTGTGTTCTCACCCTGCCTTCAATACCTTAAAAAAATCAGGTCTAGTTTGGTCGGTGGTCCCTGTCCGTACAGGAGATACGCTAGACTTGAGCCAGGGACATCGCCTCAGCTTTATTAGTGTGCCAACCCCACGCTGGCCCGATGGACTTTGCACCTACGATCCAGCCAGTGAGATTTTATATAGCGATAAGCTATTTGGCAGCCACTTTTGCGGCAACAATATTTGGGATAGCCACTGGCGTGAACTCAATGATGACCGCCGTTACTATTTTGATTGTCTCCAGGCCCCCCAGGCCAAACAGGTAGAAGTCGCTCTAGATCAGTTTGATGCCTTTTCTTTCAAGATTCTCGCGCCAGGCCATGGTCCCTTAGTACGTCATAGCCTGAGTCGATTTCGTCAGGACTATCGACAGTGGTGCCAGGAACAAACCCAACGGACACTGCGGGTTGCCGTACTCTACGCCTCGGCCTATGGTAGTACGTCCACCATCGCCCATGCCATTGCCCAAGGTCTCACAGACAATGGTGTGGCGGTGGAAGCTATTAATTGTGAGTATACTCCCACTGAGACTCTCACTAAAGTTGTTGCCGACTGTGATGGGTTTATTATTGGGTCGCCCACATTGGGTGGCCATGCCCCAGTACAAATTCAAACTGCCTTGGGTACAATCCTGGCAAATATACCTAAAACAAAGTTGACGGGAGTATTTGGCTCCTATGGATGGAGTGGTGAAGCGATTGACTTATTACAACAAAAGTTGCGGGATGCAGGTTATCGGTTTGGCTTTGAGCCAATTCGCGTGCAGTTTAGCCCCGATTCGACTACCCTCAAGATATGTCAAACTGCTGCCACCGCATTTGCTCAGCAGTTGCGTAAGCGTTCCCGTCAGCAGGTACCGCGTCAGACGATGGTCGACATTCAGACTAGCCGTACCGCTCAGGCCCTGGGGCGCATCATCGGCTCTCTATGCGTAGTTACCTTTGAACACCACAGTCACCATCGGGCGATTCTCACCGCCAGGATTTCCCAAGCCAGTTTCGCACCGCCAGGGATTATGATGGCTTTACCTATGGGGGATGATGCGATTTCAAGTCTACAAACCCAGGACTCATTTGTTCTCAACATCCTCAAAGAAGGACGTAGTATCCGCCGCCATTTTTCCTATCAAAAATCCTGTCAGATTCCCGTAGATCAGCTGAACACCGAAATCTTACAAGGGGGAAAACCGATATTTACTGATGCTCTAGCCTATTTAGAGGGTACCATCATCAGTCAACAAACCATTGGCAGCCATCTATTGGTATACGCTCATATCAACAATGGTCAGGTATTAGATAAAGGGGGACTGACTGCCATCCATCAACTGTAAGGCATTAGGGCACCCACAAGAGCTGTCCCTACAGGATCGTATTCCTAAAGAATTTGAGACAAGAACTTCTGGGAGCGCTCTTCTTTAGGGTTATTAAAGAACTCATCCGGCGTGTTCTCTTCCACGAGCACACCAGCATCCATGAGAACAACTCGGTCAGCCACTTCACGGGCGAAACCAACTTCATGGGTAACACAGACCATGGTCATCCCTGTGTCTGCTAGACCACGCATAACATCGAGTACTTCTCGTACCATTTCAGGGTCGAGGGCAGAGGTGGGCTCGTCAAACAGCATAATCTTGGGTTGCATGGCGAGGGAACGGGCAATGGCCACCCGCTGCTGCTGACCACCGGACAACTGCCCTGGAAACTTATTAGCCTGCTCTAAAATGCCTACACGCTCTAACAGCTGCATGGCAATTTCTTCTGCTTCCCGTTTCTTCTGCTTGCGCACCCAAATCGGAGCCAGGGTGACATTTTGCAGAACCGTCAGGTGGGGAAACAGATTAAACTGCTGAAACACCATGCCCACTTCCCGACGAATCTCCTCAATGTTCTTCAAGTCGTGGGAAATCTCAATGCCATCAATAACAATGCTGCCCTTTTGGTAAGGCTCTAGAGCATTAAACGTACGAATAAAGGTGGACTTACCGGAACCCGATGGCCCCATCACGACCACCACTTCCCCCTTATACACATCAAGGCTGACGCCCTTGAGCACATTAAAGCCGTTGTCGTACCACTTCTCTACATCGCTAGCAACGATCACTGCCTCAGCACCGACAGAATTGCCGTTGGCATGATTGGTCATGGATATATCCGCTTGGGTCATCGTTATGGTTCCTCATGGTGGGGAAAAACCCCAGGACTATTTTGGCATTTACTACCCGTGGCGCTGTGGTGGACGACACGGGATTTAACATCGATTAGTACTTAACGTTCAGTGTTTAAGGCCTGCTCAATTCGTCGACTGCCCAAGGACATGGCATAGCAGAAGAACCAATAGAGCACGGCAATAAACAGATACACTTCGGAGTAATCTCCCAAATACTTGGGGTTAGCCAAAATACTGTTACTGATACCCAATAGTTCCACCAGACCTACAATGCCCAGCAGTGTGGTGTCCTGGAAAAGGCTGATAAACTGGCCCACAATCGCAGGAATTGCGGTCTTTAAAGCCTGAGGTAGGACAATCAAGGCCAATGTTAAGGGGCTATTCAGTCCTAACGAGGCTGCAGCTTCAAATTGACCTCGGGGAATAGCCTGCAAACCGGCCCTCACATTCTCTGCCAGATAGGCTGAACTAAACAGGGTCAAACCCACAATGGCCCGCACAATGTTGTCTGGTCGCACACCCTCAGGTAAAAACAGCGGAATCATTACCTGCCCCATAAACAGTATGGAAATCAGAGGTACACCACGAATCAGCTCAATGTAGGCAACGGATAATCCCTTGATGATGGGTAGACTGCTGCGCCGACCCAGGGCCATTAACACACCAATGGGAAAACATAGGGCAATACCAGTAATGGCAAGAAACAGCGTCAGGGTTAAACCACCCCAGTTGTTAGTGCCAATAGGCTTTAGCCCAAAAAAGCCGCCAGCAAGATCAAATATAGAACTGATGGCAAAGCAGCCTAAGCCAAAGGCAACGACGGCAATGACAAATGTAGTCAGGGTTTTACGCTCAGCCAAAATTGGCACCAGCAGCGACACAAAGGAAATATAGGTAACCAATGTAAGCAGCTTTAGGGGTAGCGGCACATTTAAGAACCCATACACTGGCAAGAACAGTGCTACACTGCCCGCAAACCAGAAAATGCGCATCAGCCAAATGCCAATCGGGTTAAGGCTAACGGCATCAATAATTGAAGAATTGGCTAACAGTTTAAGTGCCATTGAGGCTAGCCAAATACTCGCGCCAACGGTAAGTACCAAAAAGATCAGGCTGTTGCGAATATCTCCCCCTGCTAGAATCAGCAGCGAAATAGAGTAAGCAAAAAACCAACCCGCCGACAAAAACTGACTGAGGGTCAGCTTGCGTTGGCCAATAGTTTTAGCCCCCCAGGCACAGGCCAGGGTGAGCACCACCATACCAATCAATGTCAGGGCCGATGGCCGAGTCAGTGGCAAAATAATCAGGCCAGCGCAAAGAATAGCGACGGTGATCAGCCCGCTGCGACCCAAGAGCTTGCTTTGGTTACGCGCTAGCAGTCCCCAGGTAAAACCGCCCATGGCAACATTGACAGCAAGGATGACCCAAATACGTGAACGGATCTCCGATGGGTATAGCCCTGACATAAATAAGGCCAGGTTGTTGGGGATTACGGCCCACTCAGCCAGTCGAATCGCCCAGTTGAGCATGCCCCATAGTGCTGCCAGCATGATGCCGACCAACATGACTGTTAGCAACGCGTTGTACCAGGTGTTGAACAAATGCTTACGCAGCCAGGCTACCGGACCTGCTTGGGCAATGGGCGGCGGGCTAGCGTCAACTACCAAAGGTGAATCAGGTGACGTTGTTGTCATCGCCTCTACCGCTCCTTAAATTGCACAGCACTGTTGAGTTGATTCATATTTACTGAAATCAAAAGGTTGATGATGAGATAGGTGGCCATCATCAGTAAAAAGACTTCGACCGGTCGCCCCGTTTGGTTAAAGGTGGTGTTGGCCACGGAATATAGGTCGGGATAACCAATGGCCAAGGCCAAACTGGAGTTCTTAGCCAGGTTGGCAAATTCACTGTTGAGTGGGGGAATAATCACCCGTAATGCCTGGGGAAACACCACCATACGCATGGCTAAACCTGATGACAGCCCTAGAGAACGGGCGGCTTCCCACTGGCCTTGAGAAACCGATTGAATTCCGGCCCGAACAATCTCAGCAATAAAGGCTCCGGTGTAAAAGGTTAACCCCGTCACAATGGCGGAATATTCTAACGACAGCCTCAGACCGCCAGTAACACCGCCGCTAAATGTACCGTCATCTCTGACACCAGCAACGGGTGCTTCCCAGCCGAGGGCAAAGAGAATAATGAGGACGCCGAGGAGCAGTAGACCTGCGATCGCAATCAGCTGTGGTTTACCCGACTGTCCCTGCTCTACAATCAGCTGTGTCCGCCAGCGGTTCAGCAATACCAAAGGCACAATCATCACTAGCAGCACAATCACCCATAGGCCTTGAGAGCTAGAGAATAGCGCGGGTAATGCACCTTTAAAATAAACCCCCTTACCCGCATTCCAGTTGAACAGCAGAAAGAACTCAGCCAATACCAAAATAGGGATCAAAAGAATGCTAAAGCCATAGTTGAGTAACGGTCCTATGCCGCCCTGATAGCGGCCAGCACGAATGACCCCAATCGAGCGCATCAACACGCCAATCAAAAGCAAGGACACAGCCAACAAAATCAAACTAGTCCACGTTGCTGGTGTAAACGATGGCCCCGGCAAATATATTCCTTTTTTGCTCAGTACCAGCCAGCTAGCATTGGCATTGGGAAAAATAAACGGGCTCCTCGGTGCAGGAAAACTAAAGAAAACCGCCAAATACCAGAAAAACAACTGGAGCAAGAGCGGTACATTACGCACCAGTCCTACATAGGCTCGACTAATTTTGTAAAGTAGCCAATTATCAGAGAAACTGGCCACTCCAGCGGTGATCCCAACCGTAGTTGCCAGAATCACACCGACAATCATCACTCGCAGAGAATTGATGATACCCACCTGGATAACCTTAGTGTAGGTATCCTGCGCCTTATAGTCCAAAAGGCTTTCACCAATCCCAAATCCGGCTGAATTCTTGAGAAAACCAAAGCCAAATTGAATACCTCGACCCAGCATGTTGTCATTGAGCGTGGCTGAGAAATGCCAGAGCAAATTCACCACAAACAACACAATCAGCGCTTGGAACGCAATCTTCCAAAAGCGTTCATCACGGAATAGAGATTGGATACCAGAAATTGGACTGTTACTTCGACTGGTCATAACATAGGAACAACTAAAGGCTTAGCAAAAGCAAATTTAAACCACATCGCACATTAAATTCTCAAATGTGCTCTGATTCTCAGCTGTGCTCTGGGAAAGACATATGTATATACGAACAAAGCTCTTATCATCAACACCTAAGTTCAATCATCATAGGGGGGTGACGATAGGAGATTCTAGCTTTTTTGCCCAGGCCACAAAAACTGTTAGTAAACGTAATGTAATTCCTTAGGTGCCGCAGTACGATGGGCTACCGTGCAACTAACTTCATCATTTGAAATAAAAAAATAGGGGCCTATTAGGCCCCTAAAAACTATCTAATGCTGGTTGTTAAAAAACACCATTAGATAGTTTCAGTTATTTAGCGGAAAGGAGGTGCATACATCAAACCACCATCGGTCCAAAGCGCATTCTGACCACGATCAAGTTCAAACTGGGATTCCTTACCCAAGTTGCGCTCAAAGATTTCGCCATAGTTACCAACGTGCTTAATAGCGCGTAGCATAAAGTCATTGGGCAGACCCATATCATCACCCAAAGTACCTTCAGCACCTACGAAACGTAGAATGTTGGGATCTTCGCTGTTAACGGCTTCTTCAATATTCTCAGAGGTTAGACCAAACTCTTCAGCCTGAATCAAACCGTAAGTAACCCACTTGACAGTATCAAACCAAGCAGAGTCGTTGTTAATGGTTACCGGTCCCAAAGGCTCCTTAGACATGGTGACATCTAACAGAACATGAGCATCGGGCTCGCTGAGGGTACTGCGACGAGCGATTAGCTGAGACTTATCAGAGGTAAAGCCTTCGCAACGACCTTCATCGTAGGCAGCATAGCCAGCATCAGCATCTTGGAAGACAACGGGCTCAAAGCTAACACCACGCTGGCGGAACTGGTCAGTCAGGTTGAGCTCAGTAGTGGTACCGGTTTCAACACAAATGGATAGGCCTTCCATGTCTTCAAGGGTTTCAACACCACTATCAGCACGTACCAGCATGCCCTGACCATCAAAGAATGTAGTAGGAGCAAACTCCATACCTACAGATGTGTCGCGACTGATGGTCCAGGTGGTGTTACGGGAGAGCATGTCCACCTCACCTCCCTTGAGGGCCTCAAAGCGCTCGGTGGAATCTAGACGGCGATACTCAATGGCTTCAGGATCATCAAACAAGGCAGCTGCAACAGCCTTACAGACATCCACATCCAAACCGGAGTAAGTACCGCTCTCGTCAACAAAGCTGAATCCAGGAATACCACCATCAACACCGCAGTTTAGGGTGCCGCGACTAAGAACAGTTTCTAGGCGGCTACCACCGCTAACGGCACTCGAAACCGTATCGACAGCATCACCAGCCGCATCAGTAGCTGTATCAACAGCATCTTGAGCACCACCGCATGCAGCTAGCGGTAGAGCAACAGCAAGTAATGCTGCTAATGAAGAACCCCTTTTTGCCATAGTTACCTCACACACTCCATTGGAATAAATCAAGTCAGCTTAGTGGAAAAACACAGCCTGTAAATCGAGAACCAATGCAGTTTTCAGAACCACGATCCACGACTTATGTAATGTATCTAGGCTGGATTTTTATGCATTCTAAGACGTTATGTTATCGCCTACCAGGAATTAATACGTATAATACGCGGCAGTTATGGCAAGAATATGAGGGCAATAAGGATTGATTTCAAAGAGATAGCAGCACTTTGTATTGCAGATCACTATTTTTGAAATCGAGTAAAACTTAAGACTTACTTAACCAGTGTTATTTAGGTTATCTATCGAAACGATAGAAATAATGCTAGGAAATGAAGTCTATTACTATGAGAATCTCTAATTCCTACCAGACAAAAATGACTGAAAGTTTATTCATTCTGAGCAATATCTCGAATTAGGGGAAGCTTAGAGCGAATGTAGTGGTTGACCTGGCTCAATTCAACTGTATCTAGAGGAGACTGATGACATAGCTGCTCTATCACCCAGTTGGTCAGCCCCTGATCGTCTAGGCTGAGAATATAGTTGCTGTGGGCGGCATCAATCACAGACCAAAGTTGACGAAGCAGAAAAGGAGACATGCAATTTTAATATTGTTTTAACATTCTCGTTTCCATTATCACTATTACATGCCAGGGTTGATGTTTAATTTTGACAAGTTTTCTCACAGACAAGCCGACTTAACTCAGGGTTGGTCGCTGTCATGAGGCTACTTTGTATCAGTAATGGGCACGGGGAAGATCTGATCGCCATCAGAATTTTGCAGGCTCTGCAAGGGTTAGCCCCTCATCTAAAGATGGCAGCCTTACCCATTGTGGGTGAGGGTCGGCAATATCAGAAATTAGGCATTGAAATTATTGGCCCCACGAAGAAAATGCCCTCCGGTGGCTTTATATATATGGACAGTCAGCAGCTGGCTCGGGATTTGCAGGGGGGGTTGCTTCAGCTGACGATTGCGCAGCTACGGGCTATGGGAAAGTGGCTGAATCCAGATGATGTGGTGCTGGCGGTAGGGGATATCGTGCCGCTACTATTTGGCTGGCTCAGCCGCCATTCATATGGGTTCGTTGGCACTGCCAAGTCTGAATACCACGTGCGGGACGAGCAGGGCACATGCCTAGTAAAATCAACGTTGCTTGACGTCCTGGACTTTCAACGGACCTGCGTTTACATGCCTTGGGAGCGCTGGCTAATGAAACGTAGTGCCTGTGTATTCCCCCGCGATGGTATTACCACTCAACGATTACATCGCTGGGCCGTAGAAGCCTATGATGCAGGCAACCCGATGATGGATGGGTTTGCCATTCCTACCAGTCAACAGGCCCACCAACAAGGTCTAACTGTTTTGTTATTGCCGGGTTCCCGTGTACCTGAAGCCTATGAAAATTGGCAGCGGTTACTCCAGGGTGTGGATGACCTGACTCGCCATAGACATGAGCCAACCACTTTTTTGACCGCCGCTGCGCCCAGCTTAGATATGGAAATGCTGACGGAAACGCTCACTCATTATGGTTGGCAGTTTACAGGACAGGACCATCAACGAGGTCAGCATAGGCTACAGCTTGATCAGGGGTTATTTGTGGATTATGCCTATCAGGCTAACGTTGCGATCGCAACCGCCGGTACGGCCACCGAACAGTTTGTTGGCTTAGGTAAACCCGTACTCACCCTGCCGGGCAATGGCCCTCAATTCACCCTAAGTTTTGCCCAAGCCCAGGCTCGCCACCTTGGCCCATCGGTCACCCTGGTGGAGCACCCAAGCCAGATCAACCAAATGCTCACCGCCATCTTAAATGACCCAGAACGCCAGGCTATCATTTATAAAAATGGCTTGCACCGCATGGGTCCTCCCGGAGCGGGCAAGCGTATTGCTGAAATTTTGCTCAAAAAACTGCTATTGGCTGCCTAAATCAAGGGGCAAGGGCGCAGGTTATAGGCGTATGCGCCCCTACGGTTTGCACCATCTAACCGATGACTGCACTCATGGGTGCTTTGGCTTTCAGGTATTCCGTGTTGACTCCAGACTCACGGGTGAGGGCAATTTTGCCAGTGCGGGCAATCTCACGCACACCAAAGCGATCTAATACCTGAACAATAGCCACCATTTTGCCTGGATCGCCAACCACTTCAATGGTCAGCGACTCGTCTGAAACGTCCACCACACGAGCCCGGAAAATTTGGGCAAAATTGATAATCTCAGCCCGCGTGCTGCTAGTTGCATTGACCTTTAGCAACATCAGCTCGCGTTCAACACAGGGCTTCTCAGTAATGTCGTTCACCTTGAGCACATTGATGAGCTTGTAGAGCTGCTTGGTCAATTGCTCAATGACACCGTCATCTCCTGGCACCACCATGGTGATGCGAGAGATACCTGCCTGTTCAGCCGGTCCGACAGCCAGACTCTCGATGTTGAAACCACGGCGGGCAAACAATCCAGCAATGCGAGTCAGAACGCCTGCTTCATCTTCGACCAAAACAGAAAGGGTGTGTTTCATGGGAGGAACAGTGATGGAGATGGATCCAATCATGGGGTAGCCCCAATCATGGGGTAGCCCCCAGCAATGGGGGTGGCCCATTATTTTATTCCAGAACCCTACCTTCGAACACATCAACTTCAAGAAACCAATTTAAGAAACTAGGTTTCTTAAGGTGAAGCATCCCGGAAAGTGAGAATGTCCCTCGAAAATTTTTATACATACGGGCAAAACAGGCAATTAAACAGAAACATTTCAGAAATATTTCAAATAACAGCATTACTAACAGACCTAAAACGCTGTTTATTCAACCCTTTAGGGAGATTGGGAGATATGGGCAAACACATATTGCTGATCGCGGTAAGCACGGATGAATTGGCTATAGACACTATGGAAGAGTCTCCTGCGATCGCAAACGTCACTGCCCTCAGGAAAGCGCTATTAGTTGATTTAGAGGGGCTGCGGGATGATCAGATCATCACCCTAATCAACCCCAATCTGCGACAGATGCGCCATGCCATTGCGCTGATGACCTATCGCTGCCGTCACGATGATCTCTGTTTGATTTACTACACTGGCTATGGTGTGCTTGATCCCCGCACGGGGGCTATTTATCTGCCCGCCAGCGACACTGACCCCCATGCCGTTGCTACCACAGCCATCTCCAGTGACTATATTCGCCAGGCCCTACCGTCACTACAGGAGGGGCTTAATCGAGTCATGATACTAGATTGTCTTTGGAGTTCTTTACCCCAAAGCAACATTGATAATCCAACTATGCTACAAGGGGGAATGTCTCCCAACGGTCACTTACCAATGCCCCATTTGGCAGACTGCAACTGTGCCCTGCTCACAGCCTTAGCTAGCTCCGCAAACCCTTGGCCCACCGTCGATTTAGGTCTATCTCTCTACACTCACTATTTGATTGAGGGGATTACCACAGGATTAGCCGATACGGATGCCGATGGGGGTATCTCCATCGATGACTTACAAACTTACCTGGCGCGGGCACTCAGTGAGAGCCATACGGACATCTTTCCCATTGCTCTCTACACCCACAACGAAACAGCCGACACCCCACTGCTAGCCGTTCCTCCCTATTCTCCTGAACGGGAATATCGCAGTAGCCTTGAGGAATATGCCCACCGCCATCAGGGCCATATTCCACCCGCCAGCCGCAACATTTTAGAATTTCTACGCCATCAGCTGGGCATTAGCGTTTACCAGAGCCAAGAAATTGAAGCCAATGTGATGGCTCCCTACGCCCACCATAAGGACAGTTGCGATCGCTATCGACAGGCCATGCTAGCCGCTTTAGAACTGGAAAACCCCTTGGGCAAACCGCTAAAAAAGTGGCTACAGCATCTTCAGAGTGAGCTTGCTCTGAGTTACGAAGATGTGTGCGCCATTGAAGCCCAGGCCATGACCCACCCAGGCTCTGCAGGGCACCTGCAAACCTTGCCCCGCTGGTTAACCCCCATTGATGATCAACAGCCAAAACTGCCTGCCCATGTCCCCAATGGTCGTAACGGTCAGGACTATTACAACAGCTAGATCGACATTTAAAGATTCCCCTCATTTGGACTGTATGGGCAATATAGTTCAATCGATCACGTCAATTTGCTATTGATGATTGCCAGATGATCCGGTAGCGTCTTTGGCATGATCACCATCGGCTCTGTTTAGCCGTCCTGTTTGACCATGCAGTCAGATTTCTCATATTCCCAGCCCCAGTGGCTCCAGAAAATTTTTACGGCACTGAACCTGCGCCCTGAAGAAGGCCATCGCACTCTGCTGCTGTTTACCTTCTATACCTTCATGTCCATGGGGATTATGTGGCTGGAGGTCAGTTCGGCAGCATTATTTCTAGACAAGTATGGAGCCAAAACACTACCGCTGATCTATTTGTTTACGGCATTGGTAGGGGTAAGTTTAGGCAGCGTCTATTCTTGGCTACAGCGTCTGCTACCCCTGCGCCAGGTGATTGTGTTGATTGCCCTATTAATGACCTTACCCATTGGCCTATTTCGCATTGGGTTAGGCGTTGAGGTTTGGGCCGCCCCCACCATTTTTGCACTGCGTCTGTGGATGGAGGCCATCACTAACCTGAACGAGCTGAATTTATCCGTATTAGCCAATCAGCTGTTTAATATCCGCGAGATTAAACGCACCTTCCCCCTGATCAGCAGTGGCAATTTGGTGGCCGACATCCTCAGCGGGTTTACCCTGTTTGCCCTCCTGACGGTTTTAGATGTCAACAATGTTGTCTATCTGGTACTTGGCATCATGCTGGTGGCAACAGGCGTGCTGTTCTACATCAGCAAAACCTATGAACATGCCTTCCCAGACTCCAAACGCCGGACAGTGGAACTGTCCAATGCCAATTTTTCAGCCAGACGGTTGCGTAAGCTCATTCGCCGTTATGTGCTGCTTTTACTGAGCTTTTTTGTGATCGCCCAAATGCTTCTGTATTTGGTGGAATATCAGTATTTTCTACAGTTGGAAGCCCAAGAATTCAGCATTGATGCCATGGCCAAATTCCTGGGTATTTTCACCGGGGTATTGGGCCTCATGGAATTGCTTACCCAGCTATTTACCTCCAGTCGTTTAATTGAACGGTTGGGATTGTTTATGACAGCAGGTTTATTGCCAGCCTTAATGGCTATCTTCAGCTGTCTGTGCTTAGTGGTAAGTCTACCGGCGGTGGGTGGCGCAACCGGACTGTTTATCGGCCTGATATTGCTGAAGTTTATTGATGAATGGCTACGCTACACCATTGTGGCTAGCAGCCGCCCAGTCCTGTTTCAACCGGTTCCCGCTCAGCCACGGGCCAAGATCCAATCATTGGTCGGTGTAGCAGAATCCATCGCCATTGGCATAGTGGGCATCGGGATTTTACTGGTGATGGCTCTGGCGAATCACATTAGCTGGATGCAGGGGAGCAGCATCTTTTTGTTCATCACCCTCGGTCTATCATTACTGTGGTTAGGCAGCATTTTTTTGTTGCGATCGCAATATCTCAATCTTCTTGTACTCACAGCTGAACGCGGTCTTTTAAGCTTTTCCGACGCCAGTTTACGGGTATTAAAACAGGCGATTATCGAAGCCTTAGACAAACCTGGCCCCGAAGCCGATAAGCGCTCCCTAATTGAGCTGCTCACTCAGATTGAGCCTCGCAGCATCAGCGAAGTGTTGGCTCCCATGCTCAGTGAGCTTTCCCCCAATCTGCAACAGCAGAGTTTGGAGACCATGCTGGTCTATCCAGATCCCACATTTACGGGCTATGTCGACGCTCTCATTTACCCGTCCCAAGAGCCATCCATTTTGGCCTTAGCCCTCCGCTATGTCTGGCTGACCCAGCAAGATGGCGATGTGAATCAGCTCAAGCCCTATCTGAAACCTAGCATTGATCCAGCTGTACGCGGCACGGCTGCTTCCATGATGCTCAGACATGGAAACCCAGCAGAGCGGGCGCGGGCCACATACCTGTTGCAGCAGATGCTCACCCACCAGGAGGAACTGGAGCGGGTGATGGGCTGTCGCGCCTTAGGGGAAGCCGAGTACATGCAAGGACTGCGGCTCCATGTGCCCAATTTGTTGCAGGATGATTCACTGCGGGTACGACGGTCAATGTTGGAAGCGATCTCAGCCACACGGCTAGAAGAACACTATCCCTCACTGCTAAAGGCCCTCAGTTATAAATCCACCCGCGAAGCGGCGATGAAAGCCCTGAGCGAACTGGGCAATGACGCCCTCCCGATGCTAGTCAAGCTGGCCAACGATCCCTATAAAAGTGAAACCTTACGCCACCAGGCTTGGAATGTCATTGGCCGCATCGGCACCCTACAAGCCCTCAACCTATTGTCATCTAATTTGATGACGGCATGGGGAGGCCCCCGTCGCTGGATTTTACGCATTTTGTTAAAGCTCCTGGATGAGCAGGGCTTACGCCGGTCTACGGATATTGATAGTGCCCTTGACCAGCTCGGTCGTCCAGGGGTAGAAACCTTGTTAGATCAAGAGCTACAGTTTATTGGTCAGCTCTACAGTTGTTTGGAGGACTGTTCCGAAGAAAAGGCATCTGGAGAAACCTGCGAATGGCTGCGACGGGCTTTGCAGGATATGAAGGCGGATGCCATGCAACGCATATTGTTACTGCTGCGGTTTCTTTACCCATCTTCAGTGATTCAAGCAGCAGAGCTCAACCTGGATGGCTCAGCCGCCAGTCGAGCCAGAGGTCTGGAGATTTTAGACAATACGTTAAACATTCCTGCAAAGCGCGCCATTCTCACCCTATTTGACCGATCTAATTCTAATAATGAAACGACGCTAGCCGCCCTCCATCCACTGGTCACGTACCAGCCCCTGGAACCCCAGGAACGTCTACGCCAACTCATGGAATTAAGGCATTTTCTATCGGATTGGGCCTTAGCCTGCTGCTTTCATGTAGCCCGCACCGAGCGCTGGCCCCTAAGCGGTGACCATGTGATGGCATCGCTCCGCCACCCGGTCAGCTTTGTGCGAGAAGCCGCTTTAAGCTATTTAGACATGGCTTCACCCAGCAGCCTTCCCAGGTTGCTGCAGTTAATGGAAAAAGACTCTGATCCGCTGGTGGCTGACCAAGTCCAGAAAATGCTGGAAAAGCATGTGGCCACTCAATAAATACACAGTTTGAGGCGGTGGGATTTGGGTATGTTCAGGGTTAAGCAGATGTAGGTTTGGATAATGTATGTGGTCAATGTACTACCCCGTATTGCATCGACTGCCTCCGAGGGTTACACTGCCATAACTGAGCGGCCATCCACCGCTCAACTGTGCTCACTGTGTGGTTTTGACCAAATAGCATATCTAAACCAAGTTCACCATGCTCACCAGCGTTGATCGTTTACTATTCGTGCGGGGTGTCCCCATCTTTAAAGAACTGCGGGACGACTTTCTAGTGCGATTAGCATCCATCATGGATGAGCTGTCTTTTCCTGCAAATCATAGAATTTTTAAGGAAGGTGAAGAGGGCCGTTCTCTTTATATCGTGGTCTCAGGACAAGTACGGGTACATTTGCGATCGCAAAACCTAACCACCCTAGATAAGGGGACGTGTTTTGGTGAAATGTCCCTGTTTGATGCTGAACCACGCTCCGCCTCAGTGACCACCATTAATGCCTGCGATTGTCTGGTTCTGACTCAGCAGCAGCTATACGAAGCCATCGACGAAACCCCCGGCATCGCTGTCAACATTATTAAGCTCCTGTCGCGGCGCATTCGCGAGATTAATAAGGAGCGTAATCAAAAACAAGCCAGTCAACCCACAAAAATCTCACCCATCCTTCAGGATGCGCTGCAAGAAGTCCCCAGGCCTAATGCTAGCAACGGCAATAGCAAGTCCCAGAGCCCTGCCAAAACTCGGCAGAGAAAAGTGCGTCAGACGCCAACAACCACTCGCTATGAAAACCCATGGCCCTATTAGTCACCCCGCTAAACCATGAATAAGACAAAAAAGTGGCTAAAACTGGTGGTAATTGCGATCGCAACCATCGCAGTTATTTGGATCATTCAACGCTATGGCGTTAGTCAGCTACGAGACAACGTTGAAACCTTTGGCGTTTGGGCACCATTAGCCCTATTTTTCCTCAGGTTTACCAGTGTTGTTATTCCCGCTTTGCCAGGCACCGCTTACTCTGTATTGGCCGGGGGCCTACTCGGTTTTTCCCAGGGTCTTTTGGTGATCTGTCTGGCCGATCTCTGCTCTTGCAGCTTGAGTTTCTTTTTATCAAAGCAATTTGGTCGTAGCTTTGTGCAACGCCTGATAGGCGAAAGATTCATCAGCCGCGTTGATAACCTCAGTCAAAGGCACCTAGAACGCAACTTCTTCTTAATGACAGCCTTTCTAATGACAGGTTTTTTTGACTTTGTTGCCTATAGTGTTGGCCTCACAAAAGCACCCTGGTTACGATTTATTCCAGCCCTTATCCTGAGCATTGCCATCTCGAACCCTCCCATCGTCGCACTTGGGGCAGGCGTGTTAGAGCAAGGAAGATTACTGTTAGTTTTTGCAGTTTTAGGAGCCTTTGCCTTAGCACTTTTAACCGGCTTCCTACAGCGCAAGCAGCCCATAAGCTAATGCTTGCGCCCCAACCATAGTCAAAGACTGAATCACATACATAATCAGTCCCATGGAAGAATAATGCAACATTCACTGCTCCAACGTTAGGGAGTCTAGCACCCATGAATGTTGCATCATTTTTTTACTCTTTAGCTAACAGCAACTGGCTGACAACTCCACTGATGCCGTATTAGCTAACAGCAACTGGCTGACGACTCCACTGATGCCGTATTTGTTGACTTAACTCCATCTGTTGTATAGGGGAACCTGCCAATAATACAGTCACCTTACCCGCCTGAATAGTCCCCCAATTAACTAACACAACACCTGTTTTAGTGATTGGGTCAAATTCTAGGCCATCTAAACTCAAGTCCGCCAGTTGTCGACAGTCAGTATGCAAGGTTTCACTACACCAACTTGGTACATTCAACCGAGCGGCAATCTCAGTGGGATACGAGGAACCGTTATATCGAGGGTTGCATTCAATCGCTAAATATAGTGGCCCTGTTGGAAAATCCGCAACCGCCACATCAAACCCAAAGGTCCCCCTCATCCCCTGTTCAAACATCCATTGAGCCATGGGATCTGTAATATGCCATGGCTGATGCAATGTTGGATAACGATTACCGCCATGCACACAACCGTCTAAGATTTGCTCAGACACCAGAGCACGCCTTAATCCCTCCGATGTCACCCGATATTGCAGATTAAGAAAAGCAGAGGCCTGGATCTCCACCTGGACTTGAAAAGGCTTGTCTTTCGGAAACTGTTCTACAGCATCTAACAGATCCGCAGAATTCTCACATCGAAAAATACCAACACCATGATCTGAGACAGCTCGCTTTACATAGCAAGGATAGGAAAAAGCTTCAAGATTTCCTAATTGCGTACGACTTTCAAAACACTCAGTCTGGGGAACAGGAACACCGAGTTGATGAGCCAATGCGACAAAGTTATTCTTAGAATTCATGTATTCAACAACTTTGTACCAGTCGCCATCTAACTGCCTTAGGATCCTGGCATAACCCTGATTATGATCAGAGGAATCATATTCAAACGCATGGCCAAAGAAATAGACCGAGATTTCATCAGGAGACTGTTGAGCCAGCTCTTCAAAAGCAACATCCCAAATAATATCGTGACTATGCTCTAACCCAATGCGCGCATAGTGCTCTCTCAACATTGGCCAATCAGCCATCAAATCTGGATGTAACTGGACTTTATCCCCTGGAGAGCTTAAGCCCAAAGCTCTTCCTGAAAAAAGATGAACCCCCCGATTGGCGTCCAGGGTACTCATCATGATGTCATGGTTAAAGATCTTCATTGTTAAAATTCTCAGAGCGATAGTGAACCTAAATAACTAACGTAAGACTGCGAAGATTGCCCGCTTGCTCTATGTTTCCAGTGTCTGAGAGACAAATCGATTCAGAACACGACCTCCAACCACGGATCAGCATGAAGTATCCTGCATCACTAATGCAATAGTAAAATATTAAATAATTTGAGATATCAATATCTCTAGAGCACAAGCCTCGACTGCACACAGGCACTCCTACCAGCTTCTCAGACTCAACGTATCCAGCAAAAACCTCAATTAAGACACGATTATCAGCCAATCAAAGCTCTTTTCTCCCACTCTAAAAAACAGATTTTTTTGCCCTTAAAATATCTTGTTTTCATGACATGAGAACAGAAAAACTGTAAATCAATACTCTGTTTTGTTTAGAAAATTGTTATATATTCTTCGAACAAATGATTTCCAAGATCAAAATCAAACTTAACTCTTTAGTAAGATTTTAAAATATAAAAAACATTCTCCCGGCATTAAGAAGCCAGGAGAGAATAAAAAACAATGGGGCTTGATCTAACTACTGCTGACTGTAGCAGCAGTTAAACGACCTAATTGCTACTTATGTTGGAGCAATCAAGTTTGAACTGACATCTGCACGGTCAAACCAGCTTTAGTTAGAAGCTGAATCAAATCTTCCACTGAAAACCGGCTAATTTCGCCATTGATCAGATTTTGCATACGAGGAGAAGACTGCCGAAAAGCTTGGGCCGCCTCATCCAATGTCCAATGTCGTTCCTGAATATATAGCCGCAGCGCCAGCATTAACTCTGTCCTAATGCGCAAGCTCTCCAGCTCTGCTATTTCCAAATCTAATGTGGATTGCTCTAATACGGGTAACCCACTCACTCTCAAGTCTTGGAGCAAATTCATGATTAGCAATTAGATATGCTGACTTCAGCCACTACATTATGCGATACTTCTGTAGCCAAAGTAACCGAGTCTAATGCGCTAATAACTGAGTGCGTGAGATAACAGTGGGTTCCAGTTATTTGAAATTTTATTAAGCTATGCCAGATCAATTCTCTCTCATTATCCATGGTGGTGCAGGAGCTTTAGAACAAATAAAGCGTGAGGGAAATGAAACAGAGTTTATGGAAAGTATTCGCAGCATTTTAGAAAGTGGGCGCAGTATTCTAACAGCGGGTGGCAGTGCACTAGATGCAGTTGAACACTGCGCTGCTCAGTTAGAAGATGATCCACTCTATAATGCAGGTCGTGGTTCTGTTTTAAATGAATATGGTGAAGTAGAAATGGACGCTGCCATTATGGATGGCAAAACCTTCCAGGCAGGAGCTGTTGCAGGCATCACCTCAATCAAAAATCCAACTGCCCTAGCGCGCCAGGTGTTAGAGAAAAGTGAGCACGTTATGCTCATTGGGAAAGGGGCCCGTGAGTTTGCTAAATTTTGCGGTTTACCCCGCATGGCCAATGATTATTTCGTGATTGAGACTCGCGTTCGTCAATGGCGTGAGGCTCAAAAGGTAGGGGGCATGATGCTAGACCATGAAGCCGCCACACCTAGCCAAAAACTTGGCACCGTTGGGGCCGTTGCCAGAGATAGTGCCGGGAATCTAGCCGCCGCTACGTCTACGGGAGGGATTGTGAACAAACGCTGGGGGCGTGTGGGGGACAGCCCTATCGTTGGTGCTGGTGTCTTTGCTGATAATGACACCTGTGCTGTTTCCGCCACCGGCTATGGAGAACAGTTTCAACGAACGGTACTGTGCAAAATGATTGCGGATTTTGTTTACTTCCAAAAGTTGGATGCCCAAGCTGCAGCCACTGCTGGCATTGATTACTTAGTGAAAAAAGTCCAGGGTTTAGGGGGGGTCATCGTGATCGATCAAGCAGGCAACTGTGCAGTAGGCCATTCAACATCTGGCATGATTTACGGTTGGATTGAGCATGGCGGCGAAGCCCTATGTAAGTTGGCTTAAATCCATTGGCCATCCATAGGGTTAAATAGTGTGACTAAAATCACTGAATATCAATCAAAATTGTTCTTTAGCGATAAAAATAAAGCTGAATATCGGAGACAAGCCTCCAAAAGTACTCATTTCTGTTGGATTATCTCAAGCTCTTCTGTGTTTTTTGAGAACTATCACTCACCTGAGGTGGAAGCGAATGGGCTTTAGTCGCATCGACAATAATTCCATAGCCATTACAATGTTCACAGGGCCCGCCTGCACCACCGCACACAGGGCATAGCCCCTCGTGAGCCAGGGATTCATTAGATAAACGAATGCTCACGAACATGACGAAGCCTAACGCTGTTAGGATCGCTAAAAAAATCCATAGGGGAAACATCACCTAACCTCTGCATCAGCATTAATTATAGCGAATGTCTATTCACAAGGACGACTCTGATGAAGGCCTTGCATATCTTTAGTCGTATTTATTTCTCCTGTAATTGCCAGGAACCATTCCAACTCTTTTTAGGCGGATGTTTCTGAAGCTGCTGACAACGTTCTAAATAAATCCGTGTTGCTTGATCCTCAGGTGTTTTACGGAGCAACGTCATAAAGGTTTCAATGGCAAGATCAAACTCACGCTGCTCGTACAGCATTCGGCCTTCTTCGTAGAGAGCAATGTGTTCTTGTTGAGTAGAGTTTAGGGGTTGTGATCGCAATCCCAACACTTCATATAAGTGCACTGGCTGCCGTTTACCCCGTACGCATACATAATCCAAATTTCTCACCCAGACGGTCTCCTTGCATAGCTTGTAGGTATTTTCGCTAATGATAATGGGGCAACCATAAAACTTGGTAGCACTCTCAATGCGAGAGGTGAGATTCACCCCATCACCAATGGCCGTAAACTCCATACGTTTACTGGAACCGATATTGCCCGTAATAACATCATCGGAATTAATGCCAATGCCAATTTGCAAAGTAGGCAAGCCCTGTAGCTGTTGTTGTTGATTAAAAACCGTCAGTTGTTGTTGCATACCTAAAGCGGTGGCAACTGCCCGCTGGGCATGATCTTCTTGGGGAAGTGGTGAGCCAAATACCGCCATAATGGCATCACCAATAAATTTGTCTAGGGTACCTCGGTGGGCAAAGATCACATCCACCATGGTCTCAAAGTAACGATTAAGGAGAACAACAATCTCTTCAGGGGCAAGCCGCTCAGTCAGTGCTGTATAGCTGCGAATATCAGCAAATAAAATCGATACAAACTGGCGCGCGCCGCCTAAGGTGGTGTTATTGTTATCCAGTAGTTGTTCAGCCAGATCCTGACTCAAATAGCGATACATAGTAGCCCGCACCGTCTCTGTTTCTCGTAGTGCAGCCTCTGCCCGCTTACGCTCGGTGATGTCCTGTACTGTCCCCGTAATCCGATCGGTTTCGATGTGAACATGCTCATTCACCGTACGCTCTGTACCATCGGGTAAAATCAGCCGATAGTCTAAACGGTAGGGTTTTTGATGGGTCCGTGCTACATTCCAAGCTAACCCCACCCGCCGCTGGTCCTCTGGGTGTACCCGTTCTAGAAATAACGATTGACTGGGTGGGACCGAACCAATAGGGTAGCCCAAAAGGTTATATAGCTCATTGGACCAAATGAGAGAATTATTTTGAGGCGACAGTGTATTGTCTTCCGTTTTTGTCACCACAGCATTGACAGTTTTATCAAGCGCTTTTTCATTCAGACTGATGCTCCAATCCCAGTTACCTAGCTGAGCAATGCGCTGGGCGTTAGCCAAGCTTGCTTCACTCCGGGCTAACTTTGCTCGACTTTGCTGACGTTCTGTCACAACCACCGACAAAACCAACGCCGTCAAGGTAATCACAGCCGCATAGGTCTGGAGTAGCAATATTGCTTCCTCTAGGTTGCCGTCCGCTTTCGTAATAAACGGCCCACCCCGGTGCACGGCCCCTGTCACGGCAATGACTGACACCAGGAAGCTGGCCAGGGTAGTTCCGCGCAACCCCAATCGCAGGGCAGACCAAACTACAAAGGGGAAGGGGAGGTATTCTAAGGGGTATTTTGCGATCGCACTATCCGTATGTGCCCCAAACACCATGGCACTGACGGCCACTAGCAATCCTAAACAAAGGCCTAACTCCCACCGGGAGCCAATGCGAAGGGTCATCTGCCGTTGCCGACCCGCTGCGATCGCTAACAATAGTGGTGTCAGCACCAAAATACCCATGCCATCTCCGAGCCAGATGACGATAGCATTTTGGACCAGCTCTTGCCCTGTTACTGCGCCAAACCCATAGCCCACAATAGTGCTATATACCGCATTAATAATAGGGGTGAGCAATACCCCAAAGCCGATAAAGGTTAGTAGATCATCCAGCTGCCAGTCGTATAGCTGCAAACTTTTCTCCCATCGACGGCGTAAGCAATAACTACCCACCACCGCCTGCAGAGCACTGCCAAAGCAGAGTATCAGAGACATGATCCAGGGTGCTTG
The DNA here is from genome assembly GCF_032906605.1 of Leptothoe sp. LEGE 181152. NCBI lineage: Bacteria > Bacillati > Cyanobacteriota > Cyanophyceae > Nodosilineales > Cymatolegaceae > Leptothoe > Leptothoe sp. LEGE 181152. Next base: position 37,737 of record NZ_JASATU010000065.1, on the reverse strand, counting down.
ATCAGCGAGCGAGGCCCAAAATGCACCCAAGGCAACGCCAACCCAGAGGCTTTGGCCATTTATTAACAGAGCAGCTAGGGCAATGCCAGCCGGTGGCCACAGGGGCGAAGCCGTCGCTTCTATATTCAGCGCGTTGGTGGATAGCTGGGCGGCGAGAAAGAAACAGACGGCCAGACAGCCGATACGCACCCAATAACTGGTGTGCCATTGATGCTCATTTGCCATTGCTCAGTAGATGTCATAATTTCACGCTACACTGGGACAAACCAATGGTTCCAGTGGTCCCCGTTGAAAAAAATGCAGGTGGGTAAGGTCAGGGTACCCAACATTAATACATGTGTTGGCTAATAGTAGCTATTTAGATGCCGGGGCAGTGAAGAGGCAATTAATGGGTAGCAAAGGTACTATTTACCTAGCATTGCTGATCCTCGGAATGATTTTAGTTATGAGACACCGTTAAGTAGCAATGACTTTAGACCGGTTCATCCCCTAAATCAGCAATCGCATTTATCCCAACAAATTCATTCCTTGACCCAGAGGTGACAGTTAAGGCTACAAGAAAGCGGCATTTGCCACAATTCTATCTGCACCTGACAACTAGTAGTCTGTGACATCAGGACGAAAACCACCTTTAGATCACCAGGCAAACTTGCAAAAGAGAGACAAACTTAATCGAAAAGAGTTTTGTTAGATACAATACATGCAGAAACATGTAGAAGCGTCAGCAATCCCTGAGAGGTCTAAATAACAACAAATACAAAGGCCTCAGGCCCATCATTAAAACATTACAACACAATGGGTTAGACCCCCTTACTGTCCCCCATACTACTGCACCACCTCCACTTAAGAACTACAAGGAGACTTTGATTAACAATTTAGACTAAAATCTAAAATATTTGTTAAAATCTTTTAGAGAGCCAGATAGCATTGATATCAGACAAAATGGCCCAGTTATCAAAGTTATCGTTGGACTTATACGTAGCTGATCCCCATAACATCCTCAAGGTCATCCTTTATGCTATGTACATCGAGTATTGAGTGAGGCCACTATGAAGAAAGTTGACAGTAAGGCAACTGGATGCTCCAATCAGCCTGGTCCAATTTCTTGGCAAAGCGTTCCTGAATTTATTCAAAAAGCATTGACTGCGCAGGGTTGCGTTCTACTTAGGCATCGTCAACAACGCCCGTTACTAGCACATATTCGCTTTCAATACACCCCTTTTTCCTATGAGGGCGCACTTTATTACCTACAGTGCTGGTCCCATGATGAATGGGGAGTTTCTCCTAGTCCAATCATCTTTCCCTCTGAAGGCTCTTGTTCTTCTGATGAACTCAACAACGGCAGCCTGCTTTCACTAACTGTCAAAAAAGCTGTTGCTAAGTTTTATGGCATTTTTCCGGACAACTCTCCCTCTACTCCACCGTCACCTACCAAACAGTATGACGATAGATTACTACCGTTAGCTGGTTAAACCCATACGTGACGAATGCTGTCCCACGCTGAGTCGGCAGACAGCATTCCCTATCACTCGATCATTTGTTCTAGCTCAATCAGTGGAATTAGCCAGGCTACATCATAGGCAGCCAAGGTAACACTGAGGGTATCATCAACAATTCGCCAACCGCGACGCCCCATCAGGTCATACCAGTAATTATCCTGAGGAATTGCACAGAAAGGTTTGTTAGATCCATCATGGGACGTGTCTAACCTTTCTGATGACTGGGTATAGACGCCAGCCACCCCTAACCGCTCCAGTGGAATCATAATCTGACAGCGCTGGGGTGTCACATTAGTTAGCGTTAAAATATGTTGCTCACAGTCAGGCGAAATCCGTAGCAACGCAAAAACCGCCGGATCCACTTGAATTATTTTTTGGTCACCATTGGGATGAAAAGCCTTATTGCTGACCCGCACATCCAATAGTCGACTGAGTTGTGTAATCATCTGAGCAGGTCTAGAGTCAAGGTTTTTCAGTTCTTGCTTCAGGTCTGCGTAGTGAATTACAGCACGATTAATATCGCGTTTCACTTTTGTTTTTAGGACCGTCTCAATATTGTTACGGGTGCCAACGAGACCATGCAAGTAAATTCCTGGAATGCCTCTAAGGACTAACGCAATACTGCGAGACGCGACCATACGTTTAATTTGTAACTCTAGATCCTCATATTCACTATCCAAATTCAAGGCGCTAAACCAGGTGGAATTAATCTCATAGGGTTCTTCCACACCTCCTTCAGCCGTTCGATAGGAAATTAAGGCCCCGTGTTCTCTAGCACATCGAATGATAAAGCTAATCTGTTGCTCTGACAAAATATTTTTGACGCCCAATAAACCGATCCCATCATGGGTATCAAGAATATTAAAAAATGTCATCGCATCCGACGGATACTCTAGAGTCTGTACCCATTTGGATAATTCTGTTGCGTCTTCTCGGTAAAAGGTATATAACACCAGCGGTGGCAAAGCGAAGTTATACACCATCTGAGCTTCATCATATCCATTACCGAAATAGGTAATATTCTCTTCATGGGGAATGTTAGTTTCAGTTGTTAAGGCAACTTGTGGTGCTGCAATGTCCAAGACATCCCTAAATAACCGAATCACCTCATGGGTTTGGGCCAGGTTAGCGCAGGGCGTTCCCGGTTCTTCCCATAAATAGGTCACTGCATCCAAACGAACAATATCGGCCCCCCGCCGAACATAGAGCAGTAACGTATCAATTACCTCCAGCAGAACTTTGGGATTCGTAAAGTTCAGATCAATTTGATCTGGTGAAAATGTTGTCCAGACCCAGATGGGACCCTCAATGGACTGATATTGGGTCAAAATATCCGATGTGCGCGGTCGCACAATCATCTCTCGCTGTTCAGGCGTCAGCTCATCGGGTGAACGGTAAGCGGTGGCAAAGTTATGATAATCCGGATTGCCATTCAGCATTTCCTGAAAAGCTTTACTTTGAGAAGATGCATGGTTAAAAACACCATCAAACATCAACCGATAACGTTCTCCTAGGGACTCGATATTCTTCCAGGAACCAAGGTTTGGGTCTACCTCTCTAAAATTGGTAATAGAAAAGCCACGGTCAGAGCTGTAGGGAAAGAATGGCAAAATATGCACAGTATTGAATACCCCGCGCAGACCAGGCGTGCATTCTAAAAAGTCAGCTAGTGTTACCAGGGGAGAGACTGATTCGCTGATCAAAATATCGCCATAGGTAATCAGGGCAATATCTTGTTGTGTAAATCTATCGACAGGATTAAAGTGACCATTCTCTGCCTTCTTCCCAGGTGTTTTGTGGGCATCGTGCACCTTGATCAGTCGCTCTAGCTCAGGGAGAGCTCGAGTAGCATCTGTTTCACCATAGAGAAAGGTCAGTCGTCCTAATAATCGCTGTCGTTGCTCTGAAGAAATCTGTAACAGTGGGCATGTATAGTCTGGGGCAGCACTATAGGCTTTTCTCTTGAGAAAATCAGAGCTTGACATAAAATACAGACCTTAGAGGACGACTAGCCCAGATTCTCCAGTTATCAATAGGCTCATTTTCAGGTGTATCGAACTCTTACCAACAATGGCAAGCATTCCCAAAAATTAGCGCTGGATTCTTGATAAAAATTGAAATTTTGTATCAAACTACACCTTACAAAATTGCGCCCAGGAGACAGGTCTATGCTACCTTTTTGTGGAAATGCTTAAAATCTCCTAGGCCATGTATGGGCATTACAGAGGTATAAACTCTGCATATTCTTTAAGAAGGGGATATGGGCTATCAAGGAGTGTGGCAGCAAATCTGGTAATAACAACAGGTGCTCCACTTCCTGTAAAGAAATGGAGCACCTATGAAGGAAACGCTTGTACTTTCTAGAATATGAGACTAAATATTGGTGCAGGTAATCACCTGACCAACGGCTGCTGAAATAGCTTCAATAAGACGTAAGTATCTAGACTGTGATTTTAGATACCCACTCCTGAACGAATGCGATCGCACTCTCCAACCAGCTACAACCCATAAAGTTGCAAATTTCAATTGTCGCAAGCAGCATAAGGGTGTTCATAATTATTTCTCCAAAACCTTAGCTACCCATACGCCAGCGGTTAGCTTCTCCCAGGGACACCCTCGTAAAGATCATATAAAGTTCTGAAAAGGCTACGGCATTCAAATTTTGAACTGCCTAGGGCATTGCTGATGGCCTCCGGTTAGGCAATAAAATGAGTAGGCCCCACCGGGTTCTTTGTGAGCCAGGTCAATGAACGCATCCATATGATTGCCAATGAAAGTTAGACACCGTTAGGCATATGCATAAAAACAACATTCAACTCGGCGATTAATAAGACCACCACTGTGGCACTACTTGATTCACCATTTGTCGCACCGTCTTATTAATCGCCCGTGCTGCCTGAATGTGGGGTTCATCGGGCACAATGGGGGTAATTTCTGCCGCTGTTCCGGTGCCCAGCATGCTAATTACCTGATTCGCTGCTTCTAAGCCAGTAACATAGGCCTTTTCCTGGGACCAGGAGCCGTGGCGCGTCACAATCCAATCACCACTCATAAACACATTGCTAAAGCTGGTTGTTCCCGGCAGCAGATAGCGATAGCTTCCCGGTGCAAAGTGGCTAACACCCTGGGAGATTCTCACAACGGCTTGGTCGACAACCTGGGCATCAGCAAACTCTGGAATACAGCCTGCCAAGTCTTTTTTCGTCAGGCTAACCACCTGTTCGTCACTTAAAGGCAACAACTGATTTGCATGGTAGTAGTCCACCTCAATCACACTACCGGGTTCATCCTTATACTCATCATGGAGAGCATTTAAGTCAAAGAAGGTCCATCCTGTGGCCTGATGAAAACCAAAGCAGGCATTGGATGGCAATGGTACGTCAATTTTGCGATCAAACCACAGTCGTGTCGCCAACACATCCACACCACCGAGGTTTTGCAAATCCCTAAATTCAGATCGATTGCGTAGAGCGTCACTGGCCGCAACAATCTTTTTCATCCCAGTAATGCCGACTGAGAAAATTACGGCATCTGCATCAAAGGTCTCATCCCCATCCATACCTGTGCAGACTACACCTGTCACGCGGTTATCCTTTACCTGCACATCACTAACTCGCTTATTGGCCAATACTTTGCCACCTAAAGACTCAATCCGTTCTACCCAGGGACGAAAGATCATCTCGCCTACGGTGCCTCGACACCAGCGCACATCAAAGTCAGGCTGGTGGGCCAAAATAAAGTAGTAGAGCATGCCCAATGCCGCCGCTGCCGAACATTGCTCACCCGGGGCAAACAGCCCCACCAGCAACATGGGTTCAAAGGATTCTTTATATAGACGTTCTGAAACACCATACTGCTTAAATAGCTCTCTAGCGGTCATGCCGTCGTAACGTTTCCAGGCATCGTCAGAGTTATCAAAATCCACCACTGCGTATAGCAACGGCAGTGCCGACAGCCGATCTGCCAGGGGTAGCCGCTTAAATTTGGTATGGACAAAGGTGCCCATGGGGCTGGGCAAATAAGGCATTGCCTGGAATAGGGGCGACTCCACCTCTAGACCCGCTGGGGAATATTGAGACGAGCGGGTATAGGGGGTAAACGGTTGAATACCCAGTTCATCCACCAGGCCAAAAATATTGTTGTAGGGATACCAGAAACCGTGAATACCGGCTTCTACAGAACGTCCCCCCGGCGTTTTCCAACCAGCAACTAGGCCACCGGGCTGGGGGCCAGCCTCAAGTAGCGTAACGTCATAGCCTTGCTTGGCTAGATGATAGGTAGCTCCAAGGCCAGCCCAGCCAGCACCAACAACGATTACTTTTTTCTCGGCTGAATTCATAAATTGCTTACTCGCCTACCTTTGTACTGTAGACCAGAAGCTCATCCGGTGCAGCCAGTCGCGATGCTCATCCCTAGTAAAGGGATTCACCAGACATCGCCAGAGGTATTAGCCAATAGCTTGATCAATCCTTTCCAGAAGTTAGGTATTATCCATTTCCATGGGATTGCCAGCGCTGACTAGACTGAGAAGTGGCCCCATCTGTTCCTGCCCATTGAGGGCTAGTTCACTGTGGCACAAATAAAGTCTTTCTGTTGTTCGTCCTAATAAATCTCGCAAAATTCTCTCTAACCTGGCCTCGTGCATGGTCTCTGTATCCGCAGCTGTTACCGGTCGTTCTGGCCAACTGCTTAAGAAAATCTCAGCCCCAAACAGTTCATCACGACCCGTCAGCCAGCGGGGAGAACCGGCATCTAGCCAAAACTGCCAACGGTGGGTAAGTCGCTGGGCTCGATACTGAAATACAGTGGCCAACGTTACCCCTTGCCGCTCTCCATCTAACGATCTGGCCGGATAGGGATTGGCTGATACTGTGCCTCGCTGCAGTAAACGGATAAAACGCCCCACATCACTGAGAGAATCGTCTCCTGGCATACCGCCATAGAGAGCCAAGCGCTGCTCCACATCCCAAAAGTATTGAGCCGTTTCCATCAGTTCTCGCAGAGCTGAAAGCTGATCGATGGGTAGATAGTTACCACGCCATAAAAAGTCTTGCACTGCCCGGTCCAGCATGATCACTGGACTGGTGGGATACCGCTGCTGCTGTTGTTTCTTTTGTTCGCTGAGCCAGTCCAAAATACGATTATAGGACTCTGTAGCCTGGTGGCCCAGACGATCCCACCGGGGAAAATTCTCCACCGGCAGCAGGCGAGGATGCTCAATATCGGGGACAAAACAATGGTCGGCAATTAACTCCGACCGCACTGGATCAATGCGGGTCAGGTCGAACCAGGGCAAACTGGCCTCAGTTTCTGGGGTTTGGCTGAGCACCACTAGCATTTCAGCCACGGCATCACGATTAACCAGTCGTCCTAACCCCGGATAAACCAGAGATAGTAAGGCAAGCAAAGCCCGCACAAATGGAGAACTAATTAAAGGTCGCTGATCTTTAAGGGAGGCAACAACAATGCCTCGATCACTCAAAATCTCGATTAGACTGTAGCGAGCAATGGCGTCTAAACCAGGGCCAATCACCGCAATTTCTGCTGGCGTCACTACTTCACGGTGAATGGCATCGGCCATAAAATCCGCAGTCTGCCGCAGCATTTTGCCTCGGGTGGTGGCTGTGATTAATTGCACCTGCTCGGGCAATTCGGGGATGGTCAACGGGTCTTGCACCCACTGCACCACATCATCGGCCATGGTGTAGCTGAGGCTATCAGTATTGGGGTGGGGCAGCTGTATCTGCTCACAGTCTGTTGCCAATGTTAGAGTGGCCGCAGGGTCAGCTCCTACGCCTAACCGCACTTGACCGCTGGGGTTATAGGTAAATGCCTGGGAGCGACCGGCAGTTTTGAAGATTTGGAAGAGGGGAATTGCGATCGCACTATACTCATCGACATCATCGGCAGCTGTCCCAGCAAATCTCTCTAGCAGCTGCGCCTGATACTGAGATAAAGGCAACAAGTATCGCCAATAAAGCTCCGTCATCAGTCCATAGGTAAGCAACCCTCGTTCCAAACACCAAATGCGCCACTGCAACAGCGCAGCCCCAATCGCTTCCCAGGTGTTGGCTGGTACCAGGTTCGGCATCATTCCCTGTTGCAGTCGCAGGGTAATTTCTTCAGTTGGAATACCTGCCGAAGCTGCCAACTGCAATAAATCTAGAGCCCGTCGCACCGTTTGGGATTCTGGCCAGCCTTCCACTTGCAACTCTTCTGCCAAAAGTGGCTCCCATAGCTGCAACGCCAACAGTTGTTCATTTTCAGGACGCAGCTTGAGGGGAAACTGAGCTTTAAGAACCAGAGACTCTACTAGCAAAGGCCAGAAAAGAATGACTTCATTCTGAATAAAACCAGCGGGCGTAGTTGTGGTGTAAGGTACCTGATCTTGCACAGCAGATGCTAGCCGCTGAGCTAAAGCCATGCGGTTATCACCGTTGGCAGCAAACACTAACCAAGGACGTTCAGCCGTAGCCGTCTGCTGCAATAGCCAATTTATCAAATGCTGGGTTTTACCACTGCGCGTAGGCCCCGTAATCCACATCGATACCATAGCCGCCTCGTCATCCTGGACCATGACATCTGATAGTAGCTCTAATATTCGTTCTTAGTTGTGAGTGATTAGTTGTGAGTAATAAAACCCTTATACAGCAAAGAATAGCAGTTCTTAAATTTTAGGCCTTTGGGCAGTTGTCCCCATCCTTAGAGCGTCTCAATAATAGAAAAGGCTCGCATAATGCGAGCCTTTTCTAAAGGTAATAAGCAGTTAGCCGCTACTCAGGCAAGCCAGTCAAAAATTCAAAGCTGTCTTAGGAAATTACGGTTGTCAAAGCAATCAAGCCAACCACCAGGGCAGCACCAGCAAGACCCAAAATAACGTAGTTACGCTTTTCACTGGCTGTCGGAGGCTGAGCCTCATACATCTTGGGCTCAGAAGCAAAATTGTTAAGGCGTCCACCTTCTTCAGTGGTGTATGGCATAGGTATAAACTCTTACGGCACCATCACCTGTTAGCTTAGCAAAAGTTAGTGTAGTTATTTATCAAATTCGACACATTACACAATAAATCGCAATAATTGCTTCCGCAGGCACTTTCATATCGAGTAGTGAAATCAGCACCTAATCGGGGTGAGATTCCCTCCTAGAGAGCGTTGAACTGATCGATACAATACTATTGAAGGCTCCATGAGGAGATGCGATGGCAGCATCCGCCCAAAATCCCCAGCCCAAAATCCCGTCATCGCAAACGCAGTGCTGGCTAACGACTTGGCATGCAATCAAGTCCGGTATATCTCTAGATCAGGTCACCCAACGAGTGCTGAAATGGTTCGCAGTCGATGATGACCAAGTTGCCAACATCCTGGAAAAAATCAGGGCGGAACTACCTACCACTGAAGCTTGGCTGATCGGCAAACCCCAATCGGGCAAAAGTTCAATCGTGCGTGGGTTAACCGGAGTCTCTGCAGATATTATTGGCCAGGGATTTCGGCCCCATACCCAACACACCCAGCGTTACGCTTATCCATCAGCAGATCTGCCACTGCTGTTATTTACAGATACGGTTGGGCTAGGAGATGTGGACCGCGATGTAGACAGCATCCTACAAGAACTCCAACATGACCTTGCTCAGCAGGCGCGCGGGGCGCGGATCTTGCTGGTGACAGTTAAGGTCAATGACTTTGCAGTGGAGAGTCTGCACCAGATTTTGCGTGGTGTTAGAGCCCAGCATCCAACAATTCCAGTGGTTTTAGTTGTCACCTGTCTGCACGAGCTTTATCCTACCGGGGCTGAGCATTCGCCCTACCCACCTACACAAACATCAATTCAACGGGCCTTTGGTGAACTCAAACGCAGTTTTGACGGTCTCTTTGACAGTGCCATTATGGTTGACTTCACCCTTGAAGAAGACGGCTACACTCCTGTTTTTTATGGGCTGGATGCGCTACTCACTGTCCTATCTGACCAGCTGCCCGAAGCAGAGTCCAATGCTATCCATCAACTGCTAGATCAGGCTGATGACGCCACCACCCAACTAGGGGCGATCTATCGAGATGTGGCTCGACGTTACATTTCAGCTTTTTCCGTGATTGCGGCCACATTAGCTGCGGTGCCGCTACCCTTCGCCACGATGCCAGCGATTACGGCGCTGCAAGTTTCCATGATTGTTGCCCTGGGGCAACTTTATGGTCAACGCCTCAGCTTTTCCCAAGCAGGCGGTGTTGCTAGTACCATCGCTGGAGGTTTCTTGGCCCAAGCCATCGGGCGAGAATTGATTAAATTGATCCCCGGTTTCGGCAGCGTTGTTGCGGCTTCATGGGCAGCAGCTTATACCTGGGCGTTGGGTGAAGGTGCATGCATTTACTTTGGCGATCTGATGGGTGGGAAAAAGCCTGACCCTGAACGCATTCAAGCCGCCATGAAAGATGCCTTTAAATCGGCAAAGGAGAGATTTCGTAAAAACCCCATGTAGGGGCGTTGCATGGAACGCTCCTAAACAACGGATTCGTTTATTATCCAAAATAGGGTGGTTGTGTATTTTTATGGGGCCAACTATTAGAAATGAAGTGCCATAACGTAGGCGCAGCCAAACACAGGCCGATAAGGCCCACCCACCAAGTCTGCTGAAAATCACCAATATCAAATGTTTGGGGACCAGGTGATAGCAATTCCGGTGCAACCGAGACAACATTGTTGAGCGCATGGGCAATAATCGGCACCCACAAACTGCGGGTGCGAATATACAACAGCGCCATAATCACACCAAACATGGTGAGCCCCAAGGGGTTGTTGATGTGTAACATGCCAAACAGTAAAGATGACATGATAATCCCCACAGGCAAATTCCATCGCACAGCCCAGCGTTGTAATAACACACCCCGAAATACAAATTCTTCAGCGATGGGGGCAAAAACCAGAACAACAAACAGCATCAAGTAGCGATATAGACCAGGAGCCACTGTTTCAACATTTAGCAGCTGTTCCGTCAGTCGTTCTTCCACAAACCCAGGAGCAAATAGTGAGACGGGGTAAAACAGCAATAAAAAGCTACTGAAAGAGAAAATCAGCATACTGGAAATTAACAATATGCCATAGGCCCACGGGAAACGCGGCGGCGGCCCAAATAAACGAGTTAGCTGCAAACCAGCTCGCTGCCCGGTGGTGATAAGAACGACACACACCAATCCAAAAATAATTATGAACTGGACAGGTATCCACAGTTTGTCATTTAGGGGCCAGGGCAGCAGCCGTTGATAATCAAGGATGCCATAGATAATTTCTACCAGCAGGTTGCTCACAATAAAAGCAACTAACACATGGGTACGGAATTTGAGTACTTCGAAGGGGTTCCTACCCATGCGAACACCTTAATAATTAGAGTGCATTTAATTTCAAAACAGATGACCCACTCGGGCATTACGGATCTATGCCGTGCATCAGAAACGATATGACGCGTCGGGATGTAACAACATATTTGTACCAGAGCTATGTTAAAACTGCATAGCAGTAGCGGTTTATCAGGATAGATATATGTGCGATCGCACAGACTCACACCCTCGCAAACCCTGGCAGTCCCATACCCTATGGTCCAAACTCCAAGCCCAAACCGAGCATGGCTTAACTACTGAAGCCCTAAAACCCATCGACACCGAGTATGAACTTGTTACCGATGGGTGTGTGGAGTTTATTATAAGAATTTTAACCAACCTAAACCGCAAAGCTCAGGCCCGTAAGGTTCAGGCCAAGAAAAAGACCAATCCGTTTTTACCCTACGACCCCAACCTTTATGTCACAGACATCTCCGACACCCATGTCTGTCTGCTAAACAAGTTTAATGTCGTTGACCATCATTTTCTGATCGTCACCCGTAGCTTTGAGTCTCAGCTCGACTGGCTTAACCTGGCTGATTTTGAAGCCCTTTGCCGCTGTATAGAAGAAGTCGCTGGCTTATTTTTCTACAATGGTGGATCCGCTGCTGGAGCCAGTCAACCCCATAAACACCTTCAGCTTATCCCCCAACAGTCCATGGATTTGCCCATTGAAGCAGCCATCCGCGTCACCAATTTTATTGATGGCATCGGTCAGTCGCCTCAGCTGCCCTATGCCCACCGCATCGTTCAACTCAGTCCTGATGACGGACCGCAGCAATGGCTTCAGCATTATCGACGACTATTACATAGCCTGGCACTAGATGATCCCACCGGACAATGGCAAGGGTCCCAGCGAGATGCCTATAACCTACTGGGCACACGCAACTGGTTAATGGCCGTGCCACGACGTCAGGATGACTATCTGGGCATCTCGGTCAACTCCCTCGGTTTTGCCGGTTCGTTATTGGTCAAAAACCAAGAGCAAATGGACAAACTTAAAGAAATCGGACCGATGACCTTATTAAAGGAAGTCGGCAAGGCAATTTAACTATGTAGGGACGCTCCATGGAACGTCCCTACCATAATGGGAATGTCCCTACACGAGTGGATACAACCCACATCTAAATTAGAGCGGAAATATCTTCGCCGCATTCATCGGCCAAGAAACATAGGGCCCGGAAGCGTAAACCCACTACCTCGTCATATAAAGGGTTAAGCTTACACATCGGAGGGATGTGAGCGATTGTGCGGCCAAACAGGACAATATCACGTTCAAATGGACATTGAGCAGGAACGACGCGAGCAATCCAACGTGCTTGCTCAGGGTCTTTAACATTTAAAGAATCGATCCAGAATCGAAGAGGCTGCAACGGCTTGAACTGGAACTTGATGCCATGGAGAACGTGGTTCTTCAGAAATGCAGTGGCAGAAGACATGAGTTAGAAAGAAAGACTTAATTTTTCAGGAGAACAGATTGTTAGAAGCGCTGACTGTTTAGATAGAAGATTTATAAGGAGTTTAGTTATTAGAAACGCTAACTGTTCAGACAATGGAGTTATAAGGACTTGAGGAGTTGTGTGTTAATTCCCTCTAAGGTAAGCAATTAACGTTGTGCCTAGGTAAAGCGAATAATAACCCTGACGAAAGTTTTCTAAAGGTCTAATAAAGAACGGAAACTATAAAAACAATGTAATTTGAACTGGATTTCAGCCCAAAATAAATGCTAGAAGATGGATCCCAATTTGTGTGTTACGAACGAGACATTTTCTAGAATCTGATGCAAGATACGCATCTGACCTTTACCTTTCCGGATACTCGTAGCCCCTCAGAAAAACTTTGCAAATTTAGTCAAGGCCGTTGGTAGAAAACTAGGGAACGGAATAACACTAAAGTCATCTTGCCCAGATTCCCAAAGTTATTACCTACGAGATTGACGTAACAATAATTACCTCTCTCGGTAAATATATTAGTCAGTATTCAGCGGCATTAGGCAGTTCCCATCAGATTACCGTTGGGTAAAGCACTTAAGACATTGGGCAAGAAATTTGTCAAACCTGATACTCTACGCTGACCATCTTCTAGAGAATTGAATAAACTCAACAAAAGTTGATACGCCAGGTATGGCCACACTGCACAGCTACAGGGAGCATCTGAATTGCGGCATCTGAATTGCGGCATCTGATGGATACTGCGCAGGCAGACCAAGCATGGGGCGGTTCTAAGGATCGGTTATCGCGAATTAAGCAACACCATGTCGTGATATACGCTTAGTTAGCACTCTGACTCAGAGAGTGCTAAGGTCTTTCATTGCAGAGCTAAACGAGCTGACTATGGCGAAACTGGTAGTATTTGATGAAAAGTCCCGCCAGGCTTTAGAACAAGGCGTTAACGCCCTGGCCGATGCGGTCAAAATTACCCTTGGTCCTAAGGGTCGTAACGTTGTTCTTGAAAAGAAATTCGGCGCACCTCAGATTGTCAATGACGGCATCACCATTGCTAAGGAAATTGAGCTGTCTGATCCCTATGAAAACACCGGGGCACGGTTAATCCAAGAAGTAGCTTCTAAAACTAAGGACTTAGCTGGTGACGGTACCACCACAGCCACTGTGTTGGCTCAGGCAATTATCCGTGAAGGCCTCAAGAACGTAGCGGCTGGTGCGAACCCCGTGAGCCTACGTCGCGGTATTGAAAAAGCCGTTGCCAAATTGGTTGATGAGATTGCAGCGGTCGCTAAGCCTGTAGAAGGTAAGGAGATCGCCCAGGTAGCTACGGTATCCGCTGGTAGTGATGAAGCCATCGGCAGCATGATTGCCGAGGCTATGAATAAAGTTACTAAGGACGGTGTCATTACCGTTGAAGAATCTAAGTCCCTCAATACCGAACTCGATGTGGTTGAAGGGATGCAGATTGACCGGGGTTATATTTCCCCTTACTTCGTCACCGATCAAGAGCGAATGATCGCTGATCTTGAAGGTGCACTGGTTCTGATCACCGATAAGAAGATCAGTTCTATGCAGGACCTGGTAGGCGTCCTAGAAAACATCGCCCGTGCTGGCAAGCCCCTCGTCATCGTTGCTGAAGATGTAGACGGCGAAGCGCTGGCAACATTGGTTGTCAACAAGGCTCGTGGCGTCTTGAATGTCGCTGCGGTTAAGGCTCCTGGTTTTGGCGATCGCCGTAAGGCTATGCTGCAGGATATTGCTGTACTGACAGGTGGTCAGGTCATTTCTGAAGACATTGGTCTCAGCCTGGAAATGGCGACGGTCGAAATGCTAGGTACTGCCGATAAGATCACCATTACCAAGGACACCACTACTATTGTGTCTGAGAGTGGCAATAAGGCAGATATCGACGAGCGCATCGGTCAGATTCGTAGAGAGTTGAACGAAACTGACTCTGATTATGACAAGGAAAAGCTATCTGAGCGTTTGGCTAAGCTAGCGGGTGGTGTGGCCGTAATCAAGGTTGGTGCTGCCACTGAAACTGAACTGAAAGACCGCAAGCTACGCATTGAAGATGCCCTAAGCGCAACTAAAGCAGCTGTGGACGAGGGTATCGTTCCTGGTGGTGGTATTACGCTATTGCACCTGGCGCAAAAGCTTGACGACCTTAAAGCTAGCCTCAGCCCTGAAGAGCAGACTGGTGTCGACATCGTTATGCGGGCTGTAGAAGCTCCTCTGCGTCAGATTGCTGACAATGCTGGTGATGAAGGTAGCGTAGTTGTCGAGAAGGCACGTTCACTTCCTTTTAATGAAGGTTACAACGCCCTAACCGGTGCCTACGAAGACCTGATGGCTAGCGGTATTGTTGATCCCGCTAAGGTTGTACGTTCTGCGTTGCAGGATGCTGCGTCTATCGCTGGCATGGTCTTAACGACCGAAGCACTTGTGGTTGAGAAGCCTGAACCTGAAGCTGCTGCACCTGGTGGTGACATGGGCGGCATGGGCGGCATGGGCGGCATGGGTGGCATGGGTGGCATGGGCGGCATGGGCATGCCCGGCATGATGTAACATCCATCCTGTCTTTTTAAGGCCATATTTTGTAGGGGCGTTCCATGGAACGCCCCTACGTTTTTTATGATTGATTGGCGCAGGGATATTAATCGGCTATATTCTAAATAGTACATATTTACTTAGCGATTGGAAAAAGCCAGTGACTCAAGTGTCTGACCCAGCCAAGCTCCATGAGGTGGAACTCAGCCAGCGGATTTTAGAGATGGCAAGGGCAGGTGTGTATCGCGAGTCGCTGTTTGATACGTTTAATGGGGTGGCGAGCAAGCGTCAGGTGCGGGCTGCGATCGCAACCGCCAAACAGTTCGGCCTCCGTTCCAACCCAGCGCTCCGGGATACTGACCTGGGTACTTACTACCACATTGATTCCAAGCAATACGACAGCTTTCAAACGCTACTAGAATCAGCAATTTCGCCTGTATCCACCGATGATGTGGCCACTCGTCTGCGCAAACTAACGGAAGCTGTGCAGATTTTGGTGCGGGTATCGGGTGGCGTTGCGATCGCTCTTCTAATTAGCGGTAGTCTCTGTGTGCTGAATGGCAAGCTGACGCTAGCCGCAACTATCTGGAGCGCATCTCTGGCCGTAAGCCTGGTTTGGATGCTGCAAAAATTATTGGTTGGGTCATTGTTGGATTAAGGTTTTGCCCTCGGTATACCAATAAAAAATTAGATACCCCGCAGGGGCAATCCCTTGTGGTTGCCCCAATTCCTACGGACAACATATTTCTTTCGGGTGGTACAAAATTCTGGCAAATAGCGAGCAATATCGCGGGGTAAGCACGAGGCATTACCCCTACGGTGTTTCCATATATTGGAGATGTCAGGTGACCAACAAGGGGGTTAGGGTTCACCACCTTTTACATGGTCATCTAACCAAGACACCATTTCCCACAACACGTGGCCAACGGCTTCGCGCGAGCGATATACATGGCCCTCTGCCGGTAATGACACATAGCGCACCGTACCACCGAGGCCTTTCATCGCCTCGTAGAGACGCTCAGACTGAATCGGATAGGTACCTGGGTTGTTATCCTCAGCACCGTGGATCAACAACAGTGGCTCATTAATTTTTTCAGCGGCAATAAACGGAGACATGGTTAGGTACGTCTCAGGTGTTTCCCAGAAATTACGCTGTTCTCCTTGGAAACCAAAGGGTGTGAGCGTCCGGTTATAGGCCCCACTGCGAGCAATGCCTGCCTGAAAGAGATCGCTATGGGCGAGCAAATTAGCGGCGGTAAATGCACCATAGGAGTGGCCGCCGATGGCTAAGCGCTGACCATCGCTAACACCTCGTTCTACCAGCAAGTTAACTGCGGCCTCAGCACTCGATACCAGCTGCTCAATGTAGGTATCATTCGGTTGCTTATCCCCTTCACCCACAATCGGCATGGTTGGTCCGTTGAGGACAGCATAACCCTGCGTTAACAAAAACAAAACCGAATCTCGTCCTGGACGAGTGAACGTATACTCTGAGCGAGTATTCTGGCTAGCAACTGCACGATCTTTAAACTCTCGCGGATAAACCCAAAGCACCGTAGGTAAAGGGCCATCGGTCGCTGGATTATAGCCCGGTGGCAGGTATAGAGTGGCTGTCAGCGTGACTCCATCCGCACGGGGATAGCGCACAATTTCTTTTTGTACATCAGCATACCAAGCCAGGGGATCAACAAATTCCGTTAGAGGCTTCTCTTCTCCACTGGACAGCATCAGCTGATGATAGTTGCCTGGGCTAGTCTGAGATTCTCTTCGAACAATAATATTTTCAGCATTAGCATCTAGCAAACGCGTTATCCGACTAAAGACGTCTCCTTCAGCCTGCCAAAGACGCTCTGTTTCTAAGCTAGTCAGATCCAGACGATCTAAAAAGGGAAACACTCCATCGGGTGAAGCACCACCGCCGTTAAGGTACATACTCTTGCCATCCTCACTGAGCATCAGCACTGAACGGCCATAGGGCCCTGGCATCAGAACTGGACTACCTGGATTGGCATAGGCATTCTGAAAGTCTCTTTCATCTAGCAAGACTGGCTCCGAGGCAGTTTGCCCAAGATTAATGGACCAGGCTTTTAATTGACGGCTGTCATACCAGGCTTCTGTCACAACAGCAAAATCTTCTGTGCTCCAGGTAACCCCACGAAATCGCAGGGTGGAGCGCCATAGTTCTGTTGGCTCCCCGTCAAAAGGTGCAGCCAGAGTATACAGCCCATCCCGATGCTCCGCCTCATTGCTGGCATCACCACCGTCTAGGGCCTCTGTCCAGAATAGGGTGGCAGGCTGATCGGTCCGCCAGCCGATGCCCCGTTTACCCTGCCGCACTGAGTCAAAGGCAATGGGAATATCGTCGGCCAGGGGTAAATTCGCTAACTCATGTACCACCTCCCCCTGGCGGTTAAGCACCTCGTAACGCACCGGAAAACGAGATAGGGGAACCTGATAGGAAAAGGGACGATGCACGGTGGACCGTAACAGCCACTGACCATCGGGAGAAACCGTTACATTGCGGAGCAGGCTGGGATCATCCAGCAGGGTAATCTCTCCATCCAGGCTAATGTGGGCGATCTGAGAGGAGAAATAATATTCAAGCAAAGCTTCATCGTGGGGGCTCTGCAACAAATTAGTATAGGTGCGAGTCGCGGCCACCCGTCCCTGGCTGCTTTCAATCACAGGTCCAACAGGCACCTTAGGCTCAGTGGGGGGGACACCTAGCCCCTGGGGTCGCACTTTACAAATCAGCCCCTCATCCCCCGGCAGCCAACGACAAGGGCTGTTATACACACCATTGAGAAGCGGACCGCTCAGGGGTCTTGCCTTAGCTTCCGCCACATCTAAGACCCATAGCTCAATGCCATCAGCCTGGGTCAGCGTAAATGCCAAATAGCGATTATCGTAGGACCAGCGCAGGTTGCGGATCCGTGCATCCGGTGGTAAGTGGATGGGAGTACTCTCTAAGGTCCCTAGACGACGAACCGTCAGTCCTTTATAGGAACCTTCTTGGGCAGGTCCCCAGGTGTTAGGGTTGATTTTTGTACCTGCGATCGCAAGCCAGGGTTCTGATAATTCTGAAATTGGCAGCAGCGCCCGTCGTTCTAGTTCTACCAGCCACTGGTTATCTCGTGAAATCGACACTGCCGGTAGCGGGTCCACATCCAACATCGACGTAATCGGTTCAGGTGGATTTTGCCAGGTGGACAGGGGCTGATCGGTCTGGGCTGAGACAGGCATAGCAATTAAAGGAATAACAACAAGCGGGAGCAAGTGTCGAAACATAGCGTATTTTGGGCTAGAACCTAGAGTCTAGATGCTTCCCGCAGCCTTGTGTTGTGCTGTCATGAAATCTAAAAAACTCAACATACGGGAGTTAAAGGGAATGGGAAGTAGGGGCAATCCCTTGTGGTTGCCCTGAAACGACAAGGCAGAACAGAATCAATTCCTTGTGGTTGCCCTGAGGCAGCATTACATACCAGGAGCAATTCCTGATATTCACCCTCGGCAACAAAAAATAAGGGGCAGTAGAAAAATAAAGGACTGGTTAACAAAGGTATTAGGTTCTAGATAGTTAATCCTGCTGCCCCAAAAGGAATTCCTCCACATTTAGCCTGTCAGCTTCTGGAATGTTCACAACGACAAGATATCCAGCGAAATCTTCGCCATCAATATCCGTCAAGGCGGCCAAAATTTTGGGCATATCAGCCCGTTGTAGCCGCCCCTGATGATCATAGATTTCAATGGCAGACAGACAACCAATGGTAGGATTCCAGCCTGCGCTGGCAGGGTACTGACGGCTATTGGCAAAAAAGCCTGGATCTTCACCGGTACCGTGGATGCGGAAATAGTTACGTCCTGCTTTGCCGGCCCAGTAGGTTTGCTGAATGGGTAAATAATTACGCCAGGTTGGGGGCAGCAACGCCTGGTAGGCAGCCAGTCCACCGCTCCAGGATGCCTGACCTGCCTTAGTTTGGGATGGTAAAAAGGCTTGTACACCGGGTTCGTGGGGCACAAACAGCTGCACCAGGGCAAATTGACCGTAGGGTCGGAAGTAGTCGGTATCGGGCTGGGGAATGGTGCCTTCGATGCGATAAATTCCCTGGGGTGTTTCGCCTCGGGTGAAGTTCCAGGAGAGACCGGTGTGGAGCGATCGCAACCCCAACGGCACAGACCAAAGCTGTCCGTCTGCTTCGCGTACAAATTTGCCCTGGCGATCTTTGAGTACGGCCTGGCACAGCTGGCCTCGGTCAGAAGAGCAGAGCACGTAGAGATGCAACTGCTCAGGGGCAATGGTCCAATCTAATAGCTCATCCAGGGGCGGCATGGCGATCGGGTGATCGATGGCAGCAACATCGTGCAGAGTAGTCCTGAGGTATAGATCTTGGTGCCAGTTGGGGAAGCGTTGGCGGATGCGATCGCTGAGGACATATCGCTGTTGAGGCGTCGTTTCACCTTGAGCCAGGGCAGATAAGGCCATGGCTGACCATTTGGTATTGTGCACCTGGTCAACGGCATCCGCCAAAGACTGCCGAATTTTAGGATGGGCATTTGGAGCGCTTAAATACAGCTGGGTACCGATTTGAAACGCCATTTCTATGGTTTGGCGTTGATTGGCCGATAGCTGAAATGCGTTGGCTTGCCCCATCAGGTATGCAATAGCCTCATCAATGTATGCAGCCCGTGGTTCTAAAATGCCCGTAGACCAGAGGAGGTTTTGCCAGTGGGTCTGGTGCTCTTCGGTAAAGGGATAGAGGACCAGACTGTAGTTGTGGGGTTGGATGTGCGATCGCTGCTCTTCAACATAGGTTTCTCGGGCGGTTGCTGTTGCCACCAGCAGTTGGGTAATGGGCTGGGTGCCATTGCGGGTTAAGTCCTCAACCGCTATGGCGTCTGCCTTGGCGGAAAGTGAGGGACACAAACCAAGACAACAGACCTGAAGAACGACAAGACCGCTGACTCGATTGAGTTGGCTCGGCAGATTGAACATAAGGCTGTATGGGCCAACATTATATTTGGATCATGTTTTAAAGATAAAACATATCCCATACAGCAGCTTACGAGCCCAGACGTTATTGATACCCGTGCTAGTCATATTGTGGGAAAGCAACAATTGAAGGTTAGCCTTTATCCCATAATGCCGTACTCCCAAACCCAATCGGGGGCTAGGTCTTCTTTTTTCATTGTCTCTTGCTTTTTCATCATCTCATGGTGGTTATGGGTATCCCAGGTGAAACCTGATGAGGGAATCTTAGGCATCTCATAGGGACTGCCTTTTTCTTCTATGGTTCTAGTCGAAACAGACTGAACATTGTAAGACTGACTGCCAGGAATGGAGGGTTCAGGTGCCATGGTGATTGCCTTGGGTTGCTTGAGGCTTGTATTTAAATATGGATACATGCCTGTAGCAGTAAGTTCCAAGGAGGAAAAGCTGGTATTTTAATTTTTTCTGATTTTGGAAACCCATTGTTGGGTTGATGGTTGTTGGATTAGGTTGGGAAATACACAACGGTTGGTTTTATTGGGTTCCATAGATTCAACCCAACCAAGCATTGCCATGGGAAAATGTGGATGCATCCCGAAAAATGGAGATAATGTAGAATTAGTCTAGGTTAGACTGTCTGATTTTAATTGATGGACTCATGAGGCTAAAACCATTGATTAGTAAGGTCTGCATAGCCATTTCAACTCCACCATGGAGATTAGTCATGTCAGTGGATAACATTTGTCATAGAAATTTACCTAGCAGTCTCAATATACCTATCTAAGCTCTGTTCATTAGACGTTCTAAACAAAGCCGTTGTTTATCAATGATTGTCATCTAAGAATTCCAAGAGGTATTTAGTGTGATCCAAAATTGTCAAATCGATCAAACCCGCCTTGAACCCATGATGGACTGCATGGAAATCATGGATATCAGTGAGTTAGCTGATTCTGTTCCAGAAGATGAGTGGGACTGGAATATCATCTCAAAAAGAGCGGTTGTTTATTCTTGTGGGATCATTTGTCGAGATGGAGATGTTGTAGAACACAACCACCATCCGACCGAGTTTGACCTATGTCAGCGTCTATCCCAGGAAGCCGCTGACATTATGGATGGCATATATATCAAGATGGCAGATGAAGGCGATCATGACTTCTCACCATTCTATATTGTTGCGAATAGTGGCTCTAGTATTCCAGAAGAGATTACAGAAGACTTAATACGTTCAGCCTTTGGTGGCACCATTCACTATACTGCCAGAATCACGGTTGAGCCATTAGACGGAATCGTCAGTCGGGTAGAAGACAATGCAGACCTGGACTATGGCGAAGATGATGGGGATAAAGTGTACAGGCAAAGTGAAGAACGTTATGTCAAAGCTTGGCAAGCTCTAGCGAAATGGTTTAATGAAACACCAGAGTTACAGGCTCCTGTGTTTGTGAGTATTGACGAAAGAGGTGACGATGATGACGAGTCTATGGTGGGCTCTGTGTTTCCTAGGTTAGTGCTGGCACTGACTAAAAATGGTAGTTTAGTTGGTCTTTTTAGCTGTGTGGTTCATACTTAAACGAATCGTAGCTGTCAGGGTGGATTAGGGGGTTGCGATCGCACCATCGTAGGTTGGGTTTCATCTCATCAAAATCTCTCGCCTGCAAACAACAACCTGATTAACCAAACATTATCAACATCTCAAAACACTTTCGATAGCACGTAGAATATCTCGGACACGTAATTGCCAAGTTCTAGAAGACACGAATTTTATCCTCTAAAACAGGCTGTCTTAAGTGTTCTTTCAATGCGTCTTCAGTGCCAATATCTACAGTATGCTGAAGCAGATCTTGAAGAAATAACCTGATTTTACTCAGACCAAATAGCCCGATAGGACGGGAAAGCTCGACTAAACAATCAATATCACTATCGGCAGTGGCCTGATTTCTGGCAACTGAGCCAAAGAGCTGCAACGAGGAAACACCTAGCTCCTGTAGAACAGGTTGCTGGGCTTTAAGCTGAGCTAGAATTTCGTCTCGAATAGGAACCGACTTCATCCTGGTTATTGGCTAACAAGTATGAGCTTATCGTAGCAAAACATCGCAATCCATTGGTGGCAAGGTTGATGTTACACACCTTGCAGAGATTTATTGAATGGCTCGTAAATCAAGAATCTTACATCATAACTTCTGTTATCACATCACCGTACGATGTAATAATCGAGAATTTCGTCTGATACGCTATGAATGTCGTTCAGTCTTATTGCTAGGTGCCAGGTATTGAATTGACGAAACGGCGAGGATTGGTATGTAGAGACTGTGTTTAAAAAAGTTTAGATCTGGCTGAAGTGTCTATGTGCTATAGTTCACAAGCCTGGATGCGAGAGAAGAGATCACTATGGGAGGTGATGGGAGGTGTCCCAAATGGGAGGTGCCCCACTGAGCTTTGGGTCAAGTCATATCTCATCTGAAATTTCCAGGAGTCGTTTTCACGCCATCCTACCTTTTCTCCAAATTTTTCGAAGGCATCTTCATAGTACTTGTAATCTGCCTTACCGCCACGGTTCAGATAGATTTCTTTTTGCACACTAAAGCCAAAATGCCCGCCACTAAACTTCAGCCATAAATGGTCAATCAGCTGTAAGTCTTCGCAAGGAAAAGCTTTTATGCTGTCAACATTCAACCGTCCCGCTGCTTTCCGATTAGCTACCTCCAGCATCACTTTTTCAGTTTCCTTATCTGCCTCTTGCCACTGGGCGTTAGCCAGATAGTTAATCAAGTTCCCATAGCGAGGATGCACCTTCTCGCGCACAATACATATAGCATTACCGGGGGTATCAGCAGATTGAGTAAAAGGTTGAAGATCTCCACTAGTACATCTTCGCCACTCCTCCTCCGTCGGAAAACGATAATGATACGTTTCTTCATCTGGAACCAAGCCAGCCTGAGCACTTAGCCATGCACAAAACCAACGTGCCTCCTCCCATGTAATTGGGCAATAACAACTTTCATTCGCAACAGATTGCGGACAATTGTCTGGATTCACAGTTGCATGAAACTGCCCATTAGCGACATCTTGCAAAAATAATTGAAATTCTCCCCAAGATGCCAACGTTTTACGAATAGATATATTTTCATCAAGTTGAATAACTTGGCTAAATTTTTCTCTTTGGTCTAAGTCACTTAGAAACTTATCATTTTCTGTCACAAGCGAAACAGACTCAACTTTAGGTATATCTAAAATATTTGGCAATTCTTCTGTAGATGTAATAGGCATAAATGATGTTTCATTTATTTTTACTTTGCGCGTAATAAGAGCGAGTTCATTATCCAAGTGTTGAATGCTTTGTGCTGAGATTTCTCGTCCTTCCGTTCGACAACGATCAGCCAATGCTAAGAGTTCAGTATTATTACCTTGGGAATATTGACTTATTAGGGCATCCACCAATCCTGTTGCATCTTTCTGGGCTGCATAAAAACAAACTACTTCATGCCATCGAGCATTGTCCATATTCTCAAATAATATTGTCTCTCCAGCATCTCCCAATTCCTTTATATGGCAGGCGGCTAAATATTCTTGAAATGTCTGATGGCTAAACTCATACAGTCCTAACTCTTTCTCAACCAACAGGCCAGAAATATCTCGAATCTCTTCCCAAAACTGACCAGGTGCAATAGCTTGATCTTTATTGCATCGTCCTAACTTCTCCTCAACCCAAAGAGTAGCATCCGTCAAGGTAAATTGGGTTACTTCCCGTTGCACCATCTCCCAAGCTAATAACTGCAACAACGCCTTATTCTCTGTCGCAGTCAGACTCAGCTTTGTCCCTTTCGCATAGGGTCGAGTTCCCAGAAATAAATTACAAATCCGCTCGTATAGCTCCACCCGCCGCTTAGGTAAAAATGTATCCGCCCGATGGGTATTAGCAATCAACGTTAGCAACAACGGATTGCTGGCGATGGCCGTTAGTTGAATATCTGCAAACAGCTGCTTCCTTAAGTCAGCCGCACTTTTTTCCACTTCATCATCAATGTGCGCACTAACCTGTTCAGAATCTAGCTGCTCTCCCCGTTCCTGCTGGTTACTACCCCACTCCCGCTCATACAGTGCCCGATACCAGTTATTGATAAAGTTTTCCTTTTGAGGATTATTAAACTTCAGCACCTCTAGCCGAGTATCAATTTCAATTGGATGGCTGGGCTCATCAGGTCGTAGGTCAAAGCCATGGGGCCGCGATGTCAAAATAAACTGTACATTGCCATAATCCTGCATTTGGGTATCCACCCAACGACGAACACTTTGGCGATTTGCTTTGGGTACTTCGTCCAATCCATCAAACAGCACCACGCATTTGCCCTCTTTGAGAACCTGATCAAACCAATGCTTTGAAGGCTTCAGGTTCTTACAGCCTCGCTGTTTTGGAATATGCTCCACAATCAGCTCACTCAAGCTGAGAGATTGTACGATTTGTTCAGAGCCTAGGAGCATGCCATAAATTTCTCGCAGTCGTAGTAGCACCGGAATAAACTGCGGCGTATCCTCCGGTGGGTCAATGGCATAGGTACGGGTCAAATGACGCATCAGCGTCGTTTTGCCATAACCTGGGGCTGCCAAAATTGCGATGCGTCGATGAGGCGACTGGTTCGGTGTTTGATAACGTTTGGGCAAAAAATCCCAAATCGTTTTCTGACCTGATAGATTCAGCTGGTCACGGGTTTGAATCTGCAGCGGCACATAAACCTTATCCAACGCTAGAGGCTGTAAGTTTTGAAAACCTTCTAGCTCAATGCGATCGCATTGAACCTTCAAAGCTTCCAAATATTGCTTATCAAAGCCACGATTTGCCATCAGCTGGGCTGTCTTGCCCATTTCTTGACTAGACGTTTCCCCTACCTGCTCGCCCAACTGCTTTAATCCAGCCTTCCATTTCTCAATTATGGGCCGCCCAAAACTATCGATAAAGCTAGCCCCTAGAGAAACAATGAACGATATAGCCGCTGCAGGAACATCCTTTACATAAAGGTTGTACAAGCCATATCCACCACCGCCATACACTACAGCTTTAGTAACAGCATCAACGAGCTTTTCTTCAAATGATTTCTCAGGCGGCTGCTTTTCAGGTGAAGGCATAGGAAACGGTCATCTGAGGGATTCACGCACCTATTCTACTTACTTAGCATTCTCGTCAACAGCAAAGCTACTTCGGTTCTTCATTAACCGTTTCAGAATCAGTTTTTTGAGTGCTCTCAATAACAAGCTGATATAACCCCGCCTCGGCATAATCCCACTCGATAGAGTCATTTTCCAGAATCAGACCGCAAGGGCTAACCTGTAATGCCTCAAAATCGATATCTGTAGCATTGACTCAATCAGGAAACTGCTTCACAGCCAATGTTCCTTGAGTACCATCTTTAAACTCGATATGAAACTCACCATTTTCATATCGGGCGCTCACAATCTCCCAATGATCAAAATCACGAGCAACAACATTTGTTTCAATTACAGGTTGGGTAGTCATGGATATTAACCGTGAATTTCTTTCCATTTCGCCCAAGCATCACTCCGACGAGGTCTTAGATATGCCACTAAGTCATTGATGGTCGATGTCTTAATTGGGCCACGTACAATTTCAGTATCTCCGATCTGTTACCCATAAGTGCCATCTTGGCTAAAAACCACTATCAAGCACGCATGGCAAATCTCTTTTGTCCCTTGGTAAAACACGCTAATCTGCAATTTATATTTGGCATATTGAGTTACACATAGCTACAGACGAAAGCTGTTCGCGATCGCAAACTAAATGCACCGAGCCAACAAAAAAGAGATTGCTAGACAATATTTTATGCACTGTATAAACGTGATAACTAGCCAAACATTGACAATCAATAACTACGCTTCGTAGGCCTCCATAGGTAAGCAAGAGCAAACCAAGTTGCGATCGCCATAGGCCTGATCGATCCGATTCACCGTCGGCCAGAACTTACGGTTCTTGGTCCACTGCGTCGGATGCACCGCCTGCTCACGACTGTAGGGTCGATCCCAATCAGCCGTCAGATCCACCGTCGTATGGGGCGCATTCACCAACGGATTATTATCCTGGGGCAGTTCACCCGCCTCAATTTGGCGAATCTCATCACGGATGGCAATCATTGCTTCACAGAAGCGATCCAGCTCTGCCAAAGACTCACTTTCAGTCGGCTCCACCATAATGGTACCTGCCACCGGCCAGGACATCGTGGGCGGATGGAAACCATAGTCAATCATGCGCTTGGCAATATCATCCACATTCACATTGGCCGACTTCTTAAAGTCGCGCAGATCCAATATGCACTCATGGGCAACCAAACCAGCATTGCCCTTATAAAGAATGTCGTAGTGACTTGCCAAACGCTTGGCAATGTAATTGGCGCTGAGAATCGCTGTTTCAGTGGCATGGATCAGACCAGCAGTCCCCATCATCTGAATGTACATCCAGGAAATGGGCAGAATGCTAGCGCTTCCCCAGGGGGCAGCTGCAACCGCACCGACGGACTGCTCAGTGCCCAGGGCGGGCGTCAGACTATGGCCAGGCAAGAAGGGCACCAAGTGCTTTTGTACACCAATGGGGCCAATACCCGGGCCGCCACCGCCATGGGGAATACAGAACGTCTTGTGCAGATTCAGGTGACACACATCGGCACCAATGTCCCCCGGGCTACACAGGCCCACCTGAGCGTTCATGTTGGCCCCATCCATATATACCTGACCACCATGCTGATGAATGAGGTCGCACACAGTGCGGATAGTGGCTTCAAATACACCGTGGGTGGACGGATAGGTAATCATCAAAGCCGCTAGCTTATCGCTATGCTTCTCAGCCTTGGCAGTCAGATCCGCCACATCAATGTTGCCGTCGTCATCGCACTTAACGCTGACAACTTTCATACCGGCCATGACAGCACTCGCTGGGTTTGTACCGTGGGCAGATTGAGGAATTAAACAGATATTACGGTGCTCGTCACCTCGTGACTGGTGATATTGACGAATTACCAACAGACCAGCGTACTCCCCCTGGGACCCGGCATTGGGCTGTAGAGAAATGCCAGCAAAGCCAGTAATCTCAGCCAGCCAGGTTTCTAGTTGCCCAAACAAGACCTGATAGCCTTGGGTCTGATCCAAAGGCGCAAAGGGATGAATCTGACCAAATTCAGGCCAGGTGACCGGCATCATTTCAGCGGTGGCATTTAGCTTCATGGTGCAGGACCCCAGGGGGATCATGGCCGAGGCCAGGGACAGATCCTTCATTTGCAGCGCGTACATATAGCGCAGCATCTCGGTTTCTGAGTGGTAGCTGTTGAATACTGGATGGGTTAAGTAGTCGCTAGTGCGGGCTAGCTCTGTGGGGATAGTGGGCTCAGACTTAAGCAGTTCTATGGCTGGCATCGGCAGCTGGCCTGCAAATACCTTAAGGAGATGGATAACAGCCTCAGGGGTGGTGGTTTCATCCAGGGAAATACCAAGGGTGGTGGCATCAATGCGGCGGAGATTAATACCTTGGGTGAGGGCGCGATCGCAAATCTCCCCAGCCTGCTCACCCGCATCCACCGCCAACGTGTCAAAGAATGGCGCTGGCGGCAGCTCAAACCCTAGCTTACTCAGCCCTGCCGCCAGAACCACCGTCAACCGATGTACTCGGGTAGCAATGGCCTTAAGCCCAACTGGACCGTGGTACACCGCATACATGCTGGCCATGACCGCCAGCAGCACCTGGGCCGTACAAATATTGCTGGTCGCCGAGTCCCGACGAATGTGCTGCTCACGCGTCTGCAAGGTTAAGCGCAGAGCCGGTCTGCCCTTACTGTCTTTGGAAACACCCACCAGACGACCGGGCAGCTTACGGGCATAGGCCGTCTTGGTGGCAAAGTAGGCAGCATGGGGACCGCCATAGCCCAATGGCACACCCAAGCGCTGGGTATTGCCCACAGCAATATCTGCCCCCATCTCGCCCGGAGCCTTTATCAACGTCAGGCTCAGTAGATCGGCGGCAACGGTCACCAGCGCCCCCGCTTCGTGGGCAGTGGCAATCACATCGGTATAGTCAGTGATTGCTCCAGTACTGGCGGGATACTGCAACAGCAGACCAAACAAAGGTTGACTAAAATCGGGAGCCTCGCTGACCACCACGTTAATTCCCAAGGGCAGCGCACGGGTTTGAATCACTTCAATCGTTTGGGGATGACAGCTGGCTGATACCCAGAATGTCTTGGCGGCCTTGGCGGCTTTGTTTTTGCACACGCCTAGACTCAGGGCCATGGCTTCAGCAGCAGCCGTGCCTTCGTCCAGCAGCGATGAGTTGGCAATTTCCAGCCCCGTCAAGTCGCTGACCATGGTCTGGTAGTTCAGTAGCGCTTCTAAACGACCCTGGGAAATCTCGGGCTGGTAAGGGGTGTACTGGGTGTACCAGCCGGGGTTTTCTAAAATATTGCGCTGGATGACGGGCGGGGTGATGCAGTTGTAGTAACCGAGGCCAATGTAACTGGTAAGGACCTGATTTTGGGTTGCGATCGCACGAATACTCTGTAACGCCCCATGCTCACTCATCCCCTCTCCCACAGACAAGGCACTGGCTAATCGAATCTCACCAGGCACCGCTGTATCAATCAGTGCTGATAGACTGTCATACCCCAGCACCGATAGCATCTGAGCGATGTCCATCTTCGTCAGACCGATGTGCCGTTGAGGAAAATCATTGGGTACAGCTAACTCATTAGCCCAGGTATTTGAAATGGTTGCAGACATCGACTCAGACTGTTCGTAGGACATCAATAGCTCCAGATAAAGCAGTTTTATGGACTGACACCAGCAAGCTGAACACCAGCTGAACCAACAAGCAAAAACCATCAGACATAAGCTGATGGCTACAAGTACTTATTCTTACCTATTTCATTGGGGATTTCACCTGCAATTCAAAGCCTGCTTTTCAAATATGGCACCTCTATAGGGGCGTCGAATGCCCCCCTACAGACCCTCAACCTGTTCGGTATACTCCTCAGCCGTCATCGTATCGTCATCAATATCATCCAAATCATCAGCTTTGACCCGAATCAGCCAGCCATCACCATAGGGGTCATCACCAATTTGCTCCGGGGCATCTAGTAGCTGATCATTGCGCTCAAGAACCTCACCATTCACAGGAGACTTTAGATCTTCTACCGCTTTGACAGACTCAATCGTGCCAAACTTCTCACCAACTTCTACGTTGTCACCCAAATCAGGCAGTTCCAGAAACACAACATCACCCAACTGGTCAATGGCAAATTCTGTGATGCCGATGGTAACGATGTCACCGTCAATCTTTAGATACTCGTGAGTATCGGTATATTGCAAATTGTCAGGATATTCAAAGGCCATGGGGGTTCCTCAACAAGTCCATAACTTGTGAACAATAAGCCGCTGCTGATTTAGAGGATGAATCAATCTGCAAGACGGGCAATTAGCCAAGACTTTACAGATGGAACCATACTCAGGATCAGCAACGCCCACAATGAGACGCCCAATGCCTGTGATCACAGGCCTTAAGCATGTTGCTCCCTGATGGATAGCATTCGTTGATGAAAGTTTGCCACGGAAGTTGGCCCAATTGATAGAGGTTTTAGACTTTTTCTTGGTTTTTATAGGATTTTTTTTGTTAACTTGCCTCAAAAAAACATTGATGCCATACACTAGCCGCAGAACGTATGAGTGACCCATTCGCAGACCCTGGCAAATCCATGGCAAATTTTACTGACGATATCCCTGAAGCTAGGCGTGAAACCTTGATGGCAAGCGCTGAGCCAGCGTTAGCTAATTCTCCTGCAAACATCACACCGTGGATTTTCCTAACGATGGCAGTCTTAGGGTTGGGCAGTGCCGGGTTCTGGTGGCTAAGGCCCAGTACATCACTGACAGATGCACCTGACATTGAAGCACCGCCCGCTACCACAACCAGCTCTGCCGTTGCCGCAGAGACCCCGGAAGTCACTGCCAACACACCAACAGCCACTCCAGACAGCAATGAACCGGGTAGCCCCAATAGTCTTTTGGGCCATCGTCCTTACGATATTGCCGATGCCACTAGTCTGACCCCATTATCGACTAATGCCATGGTGCGGCTCCAACCTGAAGCCGCTCAAAAGGTGGAAACAATGATCACCGATGCTAAAGCGGTGAGTGTACGTTTGGGTGTTATCTCTGGGTTTCGTTCCTTAGAAGATCAGCAATACTTGTTTTTTGACCTGAAGGCAGAACGGGGCCAAACGACTCAAACCCGTGCAGAGGTCAGCGCCCCTCCTGGATATAGCGAACATCACACAGGCTACGCAGTTGATTTTGTTGACCTCTCACAACCTGCCACTGAACTCAACGCCTCTTTTGAAGAGACTCCAGCCTTTCGCTGGCTAAAAGAGAATGCAGCCTACTACGGCTTTGAAATGTCGTTTACTAAAGACAACAATCAAAATGTTGCCTATGAGCCCTGGCACTGGCGCTATGTAGGTAATCAAGAGAGTTTAGAAATGTTCTATCAGGACATTAGAGAATAGTAAAAGCCTCATGATAAAATTTGCATCCAGAGAGCAATAATCACGTCCGATTACATACTGGATAGATTGAGCATAAGAAACAAATATCTCTAAGCTAAGGTAACGCACTTTTAAGATCTTCTCTAATTCTTCTTGCTTTGGATGCTTCAGCACCACTGACGACCAAAAAAACGACATCCAAACTTGAGTTACAAGAGACGAAGACATTGTAGTTATCCTGCTCTCCATACACACCACCTTGGACAGGGTTGATATTTTTTAATCCATAATTAGCAAATGCTCTTGACATGGACTCTAGGCACTGAGCTTCAGAAACTCGTAACTCTTTTGTATGTGTGTGTATATCTGGCCGCTTTACTGAGTTGACAGATTTAGGTTGGTTGACTAAATAAGTCGCTCCAAAAGTTAATAGACTGCTAACAATTGCACCTGTTGCAGCTATGGTTTTCCATCTATTTTCAAGAAACGTTTTCTTATGTTCTAGATTAAGCTTTTCTCGTTCTAATCGCAGCTTCTCTTTCTCTAGCTGTGGCAGATCCTTAGCTAGAGAAACTGTCACCAACAGCTCCTTAGGCCTTGGAATTCCTGATGCCCAACGAATGATATGGCGCTCAATTTCAACGTTTTTAGTATCAGTTCTAGTTCCATCATAGTAAAGCGCCTTAAATTCAGCACCGGGAATAAGTAGGGCATCACAACGCCAACCACCCATCGTTGCTATCCAATCCTCATTTTTAAGATAGATATTTAACTCAATAACCATGGCCAATTTAGACTTAATAAAACTTATAAATATTTAACTTTCAATTTTAAACTGAAATTGTTGGTCTGCTTTTTCCGTTTTCAACTAACTCCTAGCATCAGGTAGTATGATGAAATTTTCATAAAGAAAAAAACTTGTCTCAAAGGCAAATAAAGCAGTGCAGGACAATTTCCAAAAAGCAAGCGTTTTAGGTAATTCTTATAGGAAACAATTCCAAATAAACTCTGCTCTTTGTTGCTCAATATCCATCTCAATAGCTTTAGCTTTTGCAGAAGTTATGAATGCATCCTTTGGAATGTTCATATTTGACAGCTGATTCAAGTGTTGCTCGTACTGCTGTTCCTCAGTAGTCAACTGAAGCGTAGTCGGACTAATCAAGCGTTGCCAGATAGCTTCTGCTTTTTGCATATCCAGACCCAACTCACTAGCTTTAGCCTTGGCAGACACTACAAACGCGTCTTCTGGAACTTTCAAATTCCAAAGCTGAGTCAGATATTGCTCAAATTCATCATATTTTATATCTGAAGCTGCAACTTCAAAGCCAATATGAGTAGACTTTTGCCAAACATGAGGCTGAGTCGATGCCGACTGTTTCTCCGGCTGTGCTACAGCAACATTTTGAACAGACGCCCCAATCCCCTGACCAGTCTTTAGTTTATATTTCGTAATTACATGCTGAACAATCGTCAACTCACGCTTATAGTCTGGGCAATCCTCTCCTCCCTGCTTATCTAACTCATCTTCTCGCAGCTTTAAATAAGTCATCAACTGTTCATAAATCGCCTGTTTTGTCCCTGCATTCTCGGCTGCCGCATCATACTGAGCATTCAACTGTCGCTCAATTTCTTCCTTATCTGGACGACAAGCCAACACCTGCAACGTCTGAGTTACCTCTTCCCAACTCGATGCCAGATCCACATACTCCTTACCCGTCACACTATCTCGCGAATAGCGCACTACTGGCTCCTGAGTACTTTTATTCTCACTAAGCTTCAATATCCCCAGCGCTCTTGCCTGAACTACCAACCAAAAAACCGCCTCATCTTCAGGAAATACATCCCAAAACGGAGCATTCTTTTGAGTATGTACTGGAATCGGCAAATCACGGCTCTCCCCACGCAGCTGTGCCCGCTTTGCCTCGATCATCTCCCCCTTCCAATCTTGATAAGCATTTCGCAACTGCTCCATGCCCTCAACACATCGCAGCGAGAAACCACCAATTTCCTGCACAAAAATAATTCGGTGTCGTTCCTGATCCCCAAGTGGCGTAATCGAATCCGCACTACCTACCAAATTCTGCAAATAGGGCACTAACTTTATCGCTGCCGGATTGCTAGAGTTCCGTCCACCAATCACAGCCACTTTCGTATTAGCAGCAGGCGTAAAGCTAGCAGCCAACAGCTTACCTTCAGAGAGGCGCATCAAGGGCTTTGAACGCTGATTAACTAATCGCAAATTGTTACGAATTTCTTCTGGCTCATTTTGCATGGCCTTAAGAAAGCGATCGCAAGCCGCCAATTCTTGCTTCAACCGTGACGCGTCCGGTGCTTGCTGAACCACCCGCTGAGTATGATCAGCGATCTTTTCCCTAAAATCTTCGTGGTTGACTACTTGCAACTGGGTAATGTCCAATAGTCGCATCACCTCATCTGCCTGACGCGTCTGTTTCCAAAGAGGACTAGTCGCTTTGAGGATATCAGCTGTTAGCGTCTTACACACTTGATCGATGCCCGCAGTATAACGGCTTTGATTAGTACTACCCGTTCCCGCCAATCGCTCAATTAAATCCTGATACAGTCGGTTTAACTCCTCCCGCTCATAAAGCTTCATCCCATTAATTTCTAAAGCATCTGCCCGATCAGCCTCCTGATCTGCCGCTTGCTGAAAATAATCTCGCTGCTGCTGAAGAAACTGCTCAAAACGCGATAGGCGTTCATCTAAATGATCTATCTGATCCCTCATTTGAGCAATTATGTCTAACCCAATTGCTCGTGCCTTACGCTGGATAATCGCAATAAAGCTGCCTTCAAGACCACTCAGAGCCGCTTCACAGCTTCTCTCCATGTCACTCTGTTTGGTGAGGCCAAAACCAGTTCTAGACTCTCCAATTTCACGAATAGCTGCCTCGTACTGTCGTTGACGATTCAGCTCATTCGGTTGCCATACTTTTTCGGATTCACGTCGAAAGTTTTCTGCTGCATTAGTGAATAACTGACGCACATTATCAATAAATGCCCTAGCAAACTTCGGTCCCAGGTTGCGATCTCTAATAATCTTATAAAACTCTTCCTCCAGGGATACTCGCCCTTGGGACATGATGCGATCTCGATTGTCATACATCCGTTGCAAAAAGTCGCCATGGGTGCGTTCATCCACTCCCTGTTCCCGCAGATGATTACTTCGATAGTCATCTATCTTTGGTTGTAGAAAATTCAAAAAGTTGAGAATATTCCCCTTTTCAGGGCCTAGCATATTCACACCCTGAAACGTGCATTGCAGCTTATCTTCATTCGATATCTCATTGCGCAATGCATTGATCCAGGTGCCAATTTCAGCCATCATCGGCTTTTCATTCGCAGCTGAAATATCAGCTAGCAACTCAACTGCTGTCAAACGCATGCGTTTGAGAATATCCCCTTGCACGAGGTCCATTACATTGGGTGGCAACGGTGTAGCGTCATTGAGCCACCAATTCACTAGTTCACTACTAAGCCGATGTGACAGTGTAGTACGAATTTGAGCAATGGGAATCTCAACAGCAGACAGCCCAAAACTCATAAAGTTCTTAGGATATCCTCGTCCCTCTGGATCTGCCTGCGCCCAAGCACCCTTCATGTTATCTCGAATAGAGCGCTTATGCGGCGCAAAATCCGAGGTCAAATCTAAGAAAATATTTTGCGAGATCATCTCCCGTAACTGGTCGAGCTTAAACTCGGTTTCACCGTTCTTTGTACCGACCAGATAGGTAAAATCAAACGGTGGTACGGTATCCCGTACTTCATTAGTCAACCCACTCCCGAATTGAGCTACGTATTCGGTGCGATAGTCCGAAAAGTAACTCATTTCCATCAAAGCCGCATAACCATTTGCCTTGACCCGATCACCAACTTTAATACTGGCAAATGCATTGGGCATGGGCACCATGGCTGTAATTAACGGACTGCTTTGACCCTTGAGCCAGTGACGAATACAGTATCCCAAATCAATCAACATGCCACTTCCGGTACCGCCGGAGAGTGACCCCACAACAAAGACATTCAGACCATTACCGCTAACACGAATGTCATAGGTATCCTGCATATAACCCTCATGGCCTTTGATGCGGGCACAGGCCTCGTGAAAACTCGCTTGAATTTTGTGGTAATTCGCGAAAAAAGCAAAACGGCCATAGGCCCGAATCTGACCGGCACCGGCTTCTAATGCGCCGATGTTCCGCTCTAGCTCCTGCGGAAACCATGTCTCAATCCACGGATATTTATGGAGATTACGCATAATGTCACTGACATCTTTGCCACTGACCTTAGCCCAATATTTCTCATGATCTAAAAGGTGCGGACCTGCCGCCTCCGGGTTAGAAACTTTATAATCCTTATCCGTATCAATCCATAGAAAGCTAATGATAGGTAGCTTCTTAAGTGAACCGTAGCTTTCTACAATCTGACGACGTAGCCGCGACAGCACCTCAGCACCGGTACCACCAACACCCACAATCACAGTGGGCACCATTGTTTTTTCTTCTACTGGCATTAGGGGGTTCTTCCTACCGTGATTGTGAACAAACTAGAGAGTTGCCTGTTTAGTAACGAAGCAAAATTTTCTAAAAAATATCCTCAATGAGGTTATAGCCATATTCTGAGCCAGGTGGATTGTTCTCACCACGACGAACTTCAACCAACAGAGGCTCACTCCGTCGTTCTCCGTCTTCTGTAAATTGAAACGCTTCTCCAGATGTCTCAGCATCGCTTAGGCTGATACCCTTTAGGGCGGCCAACACGCTATTACGAGATGCGTCCTCAGACAGTGCAGCTAAAAAGACTTGAGTCGCGTCGTAGCTCATCGCTGTGCGCCAGTTAACGGCCCCATTCCATCGCTGCTCACCAGAGGCTGCAAAGTCAGCCGATTTAGGAGATGCCGCAAACCATGGAATGGCAACAATCAACCCTTCTACACTTGTTCCGCCATTTGTTAGTGTATCGATACTGTAAAGTGAGTCCCCTGCCAATAATCTTAGTTGATCATTTCCAAGCTGCGCCGTAGCACGGGCTAGTTCAATGGCAACAGAAGTATAGGCTGTATCTGGAAATAGCAAAATAGCTTCAGCATTATCCTTAGATACATTAGTTGCTACCTCAATGCCAGCGTTGAGGTCAGGAGCCGTCATATCTATTGAAGAAACGTCCCCACCCAGAGCAGTAAATTGTGTTTCAAAAGCGGTCTGTAGGCTGGAACTATAGCTACTCTCAGGATTATAGAAAACGGTGGCTTTAGTGATTCCCAAGTTATCGCTAGTGTAGTTTGCTAATTTTTTAGCGGCGGCAGCATCAGAGGGCACCGTTCTAAAAAAAACGTCTCCTTGCAGATCTGTACTGGTACTGGTTGGAGAAATCATGGGTAGATCAGCACGTTCATAGACGTCTAAAGCAGCCTCACTGGCACTACTTGAGTTGTGCCCAATGACACCCAAAACTGTTGGATCATCACTGAGTGCTTCTGCTACCTGAGCCGCAATCTCTGGTTCGTTACCGTCATTGGCAATCACGATTTCAACTAGTCGCCCGTTAATACCATCCCTAGAGTTAAGCTCATCCTGTGCCTGAGCTACACCACGCAGCATTTCTTTGGCAGAATTTTGGCGGTTATCAACAGGTACAACCACCGCGAGTCTTAACGGGTCGCCTTCTTGTCGTGCGATCGCATTGTTATAAAAAATCAGGGGTTCAGGATCATTACGATTCCCTTCAACAGCACGTTTGAATAGCTGACTGGCCTCTGCATAGTCCTCCTGCTGAAAGGCTTTAATTCCCTGATCTCGCAGTTGGTTGCCAACACCTGAAAACAGCGTTTGCTGTCCCCAAGCGAAACGCTTAGGCTCCCAACTGTAGGGATTATCTGGGTCTATGGGTGGATCTGGCGAAGGATCTGGCTTATCCACACATCCTTCGCCAGATGACGACTTGACTTGGCCGTCTGGGCACGGCGAAGGATCTGGCTTATCCACACATCCCTTGCCAGATGGCGACTCGACTTGACCGTCTGGGCAAGATTTGTTGAATGCAAACCAACCGCCGCCACCTAACAACAATAAAGCAACAGCACTTAAGCCTATAGCCTTAAGTGGTACGCTACCGCCACCAGTACCATCACCAATGACTTGTTCTCGTGTCAAGTTACATAAAACACAATCATCACCAAAATTCTCGTAGGGTTCATGGGGACCAGCAGGACTTTGATTGTCATGAATTTGCTGGTCCTTGGCGACTCCTTCACACACCCAAGGCTTTGGCATCACGCACTCCTATACTATTTATAATAATTACTCACAACAGCTTCTAACCCTCAATTAGCAAGGGTGGAGGGGACGCTCGGTCCTAGTTACATCATTTCGATGTGCTGTTATAAATTTGACATGACACTCAACAACATAATTGCTGCACTATGCACTTTCTATACTGTGCACCAGCCCTCACAACAGCCAGGACGATACGATACACTTGTCATGAATTGAAGACATTACTTGTAACATGCCTGATATTACAATATTTAGATTGTCTTGCTTATTACCCTAGACAGTCTAGGAGCACCCTAAATATATATAGCGCCTAGATTTTTAACTTATGCACTTTGACACTACACTGACATAAATGCTTAATCCCTTGA
The DNA here is from genome assembly GCF_032906605.1 of Leptothoe sp. LEGE 181152. NCBI lineage: Bacteria > Bacillati > Cyanobacteriota > Cyanophyceae > Nodosilineales > Cymatolegaceae > Leptothoe > Leptothoe sp. LEGE 181152. Next base: position 704 of record NZ_JASATU010000065.1, on the reverse strand, counting down.
GTGGGATTTTAGTTTATCCAGACAAATTTGATATAAGCCAATATGCTGATTCAGTGGTCATCTGTAAAGACAATGACATTGCGAATCAGCGTTAGAAAAGCTACTGGGGTGAGTGCAATATTCGGAAGTCATAAGGAGGCTGCTGCTGAATTCTATGTTAGGAAAAGCGTCTCACCTTAGATTGTCACCCACTTATACAGAGCCAAGTGCTGAACATAGATTCCAAAGAGGTGGCAAAACGGATGCCATCAAAACCACTATGAGGGCACTCCAAAAAAGAGCGTTTCCTAACGCTATTCGCCCTGTTAAGTTCATGGGGAGCTGTGTCTGTGCTTTTAAGAGTCGATCCAGCGGTAATACAAATGTGAAAGCTAAACTGATGCCAATCAGAGCCCAAATCAGCAGTTTCCAAAATGGAGCACAGGGAATCGCCAATATAGAGGGCACCTCTATTTATTAGGCTTCTGAAAAATCGAGTCTCATCTGAGACTGTTATCCTCCCCTTTTTTAGATGTTGAAGGGTTCCAAACGGACAAAATCTGTTCATGGGGGCTGTTTTAGAGCTGGCTATCCTGTTGCTTAGGCCGTGGCTTCAGCCATGTCTTGCTTTAGCCAGAAGACATAGCGCTTGAAATTATAGGTCAAGTTTTTGAGACCGAGCATGATTTCGGCTCTCGCTAACCCAATGGTTCGAATGACTTTAC